>JANMPI010000540.1:0-13309 GCA_031369785.1 Acidobacteriota bacterium | reverse complement strand
GCGCCCCCCGTACGCGCGACGCCGCCCCCGCCGCGCGTCGCGACGCGGACGCTCCGCGCCGGGAAGCCCGCCCGCGCCTCGCGGCCCTAGCGCTCCTCTCTCCTGACCCGAAACGGCGGCCGGCGGATCGGCCGCCGTTTTTTTGCGCGGGGCTCCTCGCGCGATCCACGCGTCGTTCCGACCGGTTGATCCCGTGGTAGAACTGATCACTCCATGCCCGATTCCGCGCGCACGCTCTCCGCAGCGGCTGCGATCCGCACGGCGCTCAGCCTGCTGCTGGCGCCTCTCGCCGACGCCCTCGACGATCACGACCTCGCCCTTCCGCCCGCGCAGCGTGACCGCATCGAGCTCGCCCGCCGCGGGGCTTCCGCGCTCCTCCCGCTCGTCGAAGGGCTCCTCGAAGGCGCGGAGCGCGAGTGGATGCCGGAAGCGTCTTTTGCGCCCACCGACTTGCCGGAGCTGACCCGTGAGTTGTGCGCGATGTTCCGATCCGCGGCCGCGCTGGCCGGGGCGGACCTGGCGGTGGAAACGAGCGCGTTGCGCGAGGCCGTCTACGTCGACCGATCGATGTGGGAACGGACCGTGGTGGCGCTCCTGAACCGCGCGCTGCGGTCGCCCGACCAGCGGGTGACGGTGAGCGTGCGCGAGAGCGGCGACGCCGCGGTGCTCGAAGTCGCGAGTGGCGCCTTCGACGACGGCGGCGGCGTGGCCCTGGCGCGCGAGCTGGCCGCCGCGCACGGTGGCGCGCTGGAGATCGAGGGCGCCGGCGGAGGGCGGTCGATCGCGCGGGTGAAAATCCCCTTCGGTATCGCCCATTTGCCGCGGGAGCGCGTCGCGGAGGCGGAGGGCGCGCGTTCCCGGCGGACGGCGCCGCGCTACGGCGAGAGGGTGCTCATCGTCTCCGACGACACGGACCTGCGCGGCTACCTGAGGGCGCTCGTCGAGAGCCGCTGGACGGCGGAGTCGGCGGTGGACTACGCGACCGCCCTCGCCACCGCCGCCGAGACGACTCCGAACCTGGTCCTCGTCGATGCCGACGCCGCCAGCGTCGCCGGCCTCGCCCGCGCCTTGCGCGTCGATCCACGGACGCGCCGCATTCCCGTGCTGATGATCGCGGCCGCGCCGGGGCAGGAGCAGCGCGAGGGGGAGGTGGGCCCGGACGAGTACGTCGCGAAGCCCTTCGCCTCGCGCGACCTGCTCTCCCGCATCGGCGCCCACCTGCACCTGGCTCGCGTCCGGGACGAGGCCACCCGACGCGAGCAGCAGGCCCGGCTCGATGCCGAGGCGGCGAACCGCGCCAAGGACGAGTTCATCGCGATGATCTCGCACGAACTGCGCACGCCGCTGGGCGCCATCCTGATCTGGGCCCAGCTGCTCCGCGCCGAGGAGCTCGACGCCAACGCCACCGCGCGCGCGGTCGGCATGATCGTGCGCAGCACGAAGACGCTGGCCCAGCTGATCGACGACCTGCTCGACGTCTCGCGCATCATCGCGGGCAAGCTCACCTTCGAGGCGCACCCCGTCGACCTGCGGTTCGTCGTCGAAGCCGCGCTCGACGCCGCGCAGCCCGCCGCGCAGGCCCGGGGCGTCGTCATCGAGCGGCAGATCGAAACCGGAGTGCCGCCCGTCTCCGGCGATGCCGGCCGGCTGCAGCAGGTGGTCGGCAACCTGGTCGCCAACGCGATCAAGTTCACGCCCGAGGGCGGGCGGATCGAGGCCGCGCTCGAGCGGTCCGGGACGCGCGCGCGCGTTCGTATCCGCGACCCGGGCAGCGGGATCAGCGCGGAGTTCCTGCCCTTCATCTTCGAGCGGTTCCGTCAGGCCGACACCACCAGCACGCGCAAGCAGAAGGGCCTCGGGCTCGGGCTGGCGATCGCGCGCCACATCGTCGAGCTGCACGGCGGTTCCATCGAGGCGGCGAGCCCGGGCGAAGGGCAGGGGAGCACGTTCACGGTGACGCTGCCGCTCTCGCTCCGCGGAGAGGAGGTGCGCGCGGTCGCGGCGCCCGAGGACGATGCGGATGCCGCGGCCTCGCGGCTGGCCGGCGTGCGGATCCTCGTGGTCGACGACGAGGAGGACGCCCGGGAAGCGATGGTCGTGCTCCTCACCCAGGCCGGCGCGCGCGTGCAGTCCGTCGGCTCGGCCGCGGAGGCGATGGACCTGATGCGCGCGCAGCCGCCGGACGTGCTGCTGAGCGACATCGCCATGCCCGGCGAGGACGGTTACGCGCTCATCCGCCGGGTGCGCGAGCTCGCCGCCGACCGCGGCGGGCGCATCCCCGCGGCGGCGCTGACCGCCTACGCGTCGCTCGAGGACCGCCGGAAGGCGCTGCAGGCCGGATACAACGAGCACCTGCCCAAGCCCGTCGACCCCCGACGCCTCATCGCGACCGTCGCCGGGCTGGTGTCTTCTTGAGCCTTACGGCAACGGACTGGGGATCGGCGTCGGCGGGGGATCGCTCGGCAGCACCACCGGCTTCGGCGTTCCCGGTGATCTAGGCGAAGCCACGGCTACCGGACTCACCGCGGGCCGGGTCGGCGCGACGCCTGCCGGAGAGATACCCGGCGACGGCGACAACCTGATCACCCTGGCGCCGCCCGGAGGCGCGACCTGGGGCACAGGCCGGCCTTGCGGGGGGTCGACGCCCGGAGGCAATTGCGGCACGCCGCGGCTCACCGGGGAAGAGCCACCGGGTGGCAGCTGGGGAATACGCTGCGGTCCGGCCGCCGCCGGTGGCGCCGGGCTCATGACGATGACGCGGCGCCCGCCGCCGCCGGACGACATCGCGATGTCGACGACAGTGTTCCCGCGCAGGGTGAGCAGCACCGCGCTCCCGGCCTTTAACCGGCCAAGGCTGGCGACCGCGGCGGGAGCGACGGTCAGCTGTCGGGTCCGGGCGCGATCGACAC
The DNA here is from genome assembly GCA_031369785.1 of Acidobacteriota bacterium. Taxonomy (GTDB): domain Bacteria; phylum Acidobacteriota; class Vicinamibacteria; order Fen-336; family Fen-336; genus JANMPI01. Next base: position 10,400 of record JANMPI010000540.1, on the reverse strand, counting down.
CGTCCGGGCCGGCGTCGACGCGTACCGTGATCATTCCCCGCGCGCGATCGACCTTGACGATCGACGCATTGAGGATCGTGGTCGCGACGAGGACGAACAGCAGGATCGCTTTCACGAGGCCGCCGCCGACTCGGCCCCGACGTCGACGGTGCCGGTCGTCATCGCTTCGCGATCGCCCGACCGCCGCGCCACCATTGCCGTGAGCGCGAGGCGGAGCTCCCCGGCGGTGCGGAACAGCGGCGACCACCAGCGCCACGGCGGCGCGCCGCCCGACGGATCGCCGGGGACAGTCTCGACCTTGCAGACGAACTGCAGTCCGGAGCCGTCGTCCCAGGTCCCGACGCTCACCGTCAGGACCTCGTCCTCGAGCCCTGAAAGTGCTTCACGCGCGACAGTCTCGAGCGCGCGCGCTCGATCGCCGACGGCGTCATGGGGGATGTTCCGCTTGATGCTGGGGGCCATCGTTTCTCCCTCCGTGCAGCCTGCCACAGAGCAAGCTTCGTGCCAGGCCGGACTCCCACAAATGCGAAACGAGGGGCGCGGGGGTTCGATGTAAAATGTAGATTCGCTTAAGGTGGTCGAGGCGCGCTGGGCGCCGACTGACTCGAAGAGGTTCTGGATGGCCGGTTTCTGCGCCCCCGCGGTCGGAACGCATTCGTCGAAAATGGCCTGAATCTTGCACGACACGGTGCCGGTCCAGACAACCAAGCCGCCTCTCGCGCCCCGCGACGCCGCGGACCGCGCATCGAGCGAGGGTCTTGTAACAACGATGCCTCACGCACTTCTGGTCGACGACGACATCAACTTCATCCTCGGCCTGTCGGAAGTCGTCGGCCGGGAAGGCTTCAGCACCCGCACTGCGCACAGCCTGAAGGACGCGCGGACGGAGATCGAGAAGCTGCCCCCCGACGTCGTCCTCGTCGACCTGCACCTGCCCGACGGCAACGGGCTCGAGCTCTTCAAGGACCTCGAGGCGAGCCCCTCGACCGAGATCATCCTGATCACCGGCCAGGCGAGCGTCGACACCGCGGTGGAAGCGATGCGCAAGGGCGCGTCCGACTACCTGGTGAAGCCCGTCGACATGGCGCGGGTGAAGGGCGTCCTCGCCAACGTCGTCCGCACCCGAGAGCTGAAGGAGCAGATCGGGAACCTCCGCGGCGAGCTGCGCAAGCTCGGCCGCTTCGGCCCGCTGATCGGCTCCGCGGCGCCCATGCAGAGGGTCTACGACCTCATCGCGAAGGTCGCCCCCACCGAGGCGACGGTGATGCTGCTGGGCGAGACGGGCACCGGCAAGGAACTCGTCGCGGAGACGATCCACGGGCTGTCGCGGCGGCACAAGGAAGCGTTCCTCCCCGTGAACTGCGGCGCGGTCTCGCCGAACCTGATCGAGAGCGAGCTGTTCGGCCACGAGCGGGGGAGCTTCACCGGCGCCGACCGCATGCACAAGGGCTACTTCGAGCGCGCGAACCGCGGCACGCTGTTCCTCGACGAGATCACGGAGATGCCCCCGGAGCTGCAGGTGAAGCTGCTGCGGGTGCTCGAGACGAGCAAGGTGACGCGCGTCGGCGGGAACGATCCGATCATCGTGGACGTGCGCGTGGTCGCGGCCTCCAACCGCAAGCCCGAGGACGCGGTGGCCAAGGGGAAGCTCCGCGAGGATCTCCTCTATCGGCTGAACGTCTTTCCCATCAACCTGCCCCCGCTGCGCGAGCGGCGCGAAGACGTGGACCTGCTGGCCGAGCACTTCCTCACCCAGCTGAACAAGGAGCACGACACCGGGAAGGACTTCACGCGCCCCGCCCTCAATCGGCTGCGCAGCCACAACTGGCCGGGCAACGTGCGCGAGCTGAAGAACCTCGTGCACCGCGCGTTCATCCTCGCCGACGAGCACATCGGCCTCGATAGCCTGCCCCTCGGCGTCCAGGAGAGCGCGGGCTCGAGCCTGAACGTGAAGGTGGGGACGTCCCTCGGCGAAGCGGAGCGGCGGCTGATCCTCGCTACCCTAGAGGACTGCGAAGGCGACAAGAAGAAGGCCGCCGAGGTCCTCGGCATCAGCCTGAAGACGCTGTACAACCGGCTGAACGAATACAAGACCGCGTAGCGACCGCGGGCGCGCCGCCTAGAACGCCTGGCCCAACCCGAAGTTGAACCGGTACGAATGCTCGCCCGGCCGCCGGGCGATGGGGAAGCCGACGTCGAAGCGCAGGAGGCCGAGCGCCGAGTCATAGCGCAGGCCGACGCCGACGGAGTGCCGCAGCTTGAAGTCGACGGCGCGGATGTTGGCGAAGACGTTGCCCGCGTCGTAGAAGAACGCGCCCCCGAGGCCGGTGCGCGCGTTGCGATAGCGCATCTCCTGGTTGATGACGATCACCGCTTCGCCGCCGAGGGGCAGGTTGTTCGGCCCGTGGGGGCCGAGCTCGTCGAGGTCGAACCCGCGCACGCTGTTCGGCCCCCCGGCCTTGAACAGATCGTCGTAGGGCAGCCGCTGACCGCCGAAGACCTCGATGAGGCCGGCGCGGTAGCCGTGCGCCCACGTCCAGGGTGATTGCCCGATGGCGCGCGTCAGTGAGACCTGGGCGAATTCCTTCACGAAGTCGAAGTCCGACCGCAGCACCTGTGGCGCCACGAGGACGTTCAGGCTGAGGAACGACCCGCGCGTCGGATTGAGCGGGCTGTCGCGGCTGTCGCGCAGGGCGGAGAGATCGACGCCGGCGACGTCGACGGAGCGAGTGCCCGTCGGGAGGGGTGCGTCCACCTGGAACAGCGGCGTCTCGCAGGGATCGAACAGGATCCGGCGCCGACGGTTGCGCGAGATTGGCGGCAGCCCCTCGGCCGGGCACGTCGTGCGCTTGAATCGATAGCCGTAGAGCAGCACCCAGGGACGCGCGACGTGGAGCTCCTGCTGCGCCTGGAAGCCCCTCTCGCGGCGCGTGCCGCCCGCGCTCGGGTTCGTGACCATTCCCGGCGGCAGGCCGAGGCTCACGAAATCGCCCACGCCAGGGGGCTGCTCGCGCGCGATCGTCACCGCCTCGCGCAGCGTGTAGGCGGACGCGGTGAGGTCTCCGCCGCCCCAGATGAACGACGGGGCGGAGAAGGATCCGCGGACCTCGCGGAGCGTGCGACCGGCGCGGAACCGGCCTCCGACCGCCATCCCGAGGCCGAGGACGTTGCGCACCTCGCCGTCGAGCAGCGCGCTCGCGCGCTCGGTCTGGTTGTAGCGCAGGTCGTAGGCGACGAAGTACGGCGCGTCCTCCTCGAGCTCGACGCGAACCGTCGCCGGGCTCTCCGTGCCCGCGCTCACGATCACGCGGCGGAAGATGCCGAGCTCGGTGAGCCGCCGCTCCAGCGTGGCAAGCTTGCGCGGATCGAGCGGCTCTCCGGCGGGAAGGTCGATCTCGCGCTCGACGAGGGAGCGCCGCGTCCGCTTCAGCCCCACGATCTCGACCCCGCCCACGATCACCCGCGGGCCCTCGGTGACGGTGAAGACGACACGCAAGTCCGTCCCTGCGGTCTCGAGGCTCGTCACCACGCGCACGGCCGGGAAACCCTTGCGCAGGTACTGCTCGCGGATGGCCACCAGCGCGCGGCTCGCCGCCGCGGGATCGTACGGCGTCCCCGTCTCGAGGCCGGAGAGCGTGTCGAGCGCCTGGCGGCTGAGGGTCGACCCGCGATACTCGATCTCGGCGACCTGCGCCGCCGGCCCTTCCTCGATGGGAACGCTGACGCGCACGACGTTGGACTCGTCCGCCGTGGCCACGGGGCCGACCTTGGCGGCGAGGTGATGGCGCTCGCGGTACGCGGCGCGGATCGCGCGCTCCGCGTCCCGTGGGCGGGTGAGCAGCACCGACTCCCCGCCGGCCGCGGTGAGGAGCTCGCCGGGGGTCATCAGCGTCGCGCCCGGGAAGGAGACGTTCGCCTGCAGGACCGGTCCCGGAAGCGCGCGGAAGACCAGGGTGCGGTATCCGCCCTCGGCGACGCTCGAGGCCTCGACGGTCGCGCGCAGGTGGCCGGCCTTGCGAAGGTCGGCGAGGATCCGCTCGCGGCCGCGGTCGACCGCTTCCTCCTCGAAGAGCGCGCCGCGGATGGAGGCGGCGAGATCCGGCGGCGACGGCATCCCCTCCACGCGCCAGCGGTAGCGGGGGCCGATGTCTCCACCGAACACCGCCACCGTGCCGTCGAGCCGCGCGTCCACCACCGCCTCGATGTGGCCGAGCCCGACCAGCTCCTCCCGGATGCGGTCCGCGTCGTCGAGCACGTCCCAGTACGTCGCCTTCTTGCCCACGCGCGATCGCGCGCGCGTGACGGCGTCCGGGAACTCGCGCAGCCCGCCTTCGAGGCGGACCTCGCTGATGTCCACGGTGTCGAACTGGAGCGCCTCGCGGACGAAGGACGGGCCGCCGAAGCGGATGCGCTGGCCGAGCGAATAGGTGTAGGTCCCGTCGTCCCGCCGCTGCAGTTTCGCGGACAGCTCCTGCCCGGCCCGGAAGCGGAAGAGCGCCTGGTAGAAGGTCGACTCCGGATCGCTGAGGCTCACCGAGTAGATGAGGCGCAGCGCGCGGCCGATCTGCTTGCCGAAGGTGAAGCGCGCCGACGGCTGGCCCTCGCGGGCCAGAAGCTCCGGCTGGATCTCCACGGTGTCGAGGCCGAGGTCGAGGAGCTGCTTGGAGACCGCGCGCGTGAATCGTCCGGCGAGCAGCGCCGCCGCCTGCTCGCCCACGATCCAGGCCCCGGTGTTCAGGGCGACGTCGGGCCGGCCGGTGGCGATGAGGCTCGCGATCTCACGCTCCGAGAGCGCGGGGTTCGAGCTCAGCTTCAGCTGCGGCTCGAGCATCGGCCCGCTGGCGACGATCGTGATCTCGTAATCGCCCTCGGGCTGCGTGATGAGCGTCGTGGCGCGGATGTTGATCTCCGGGTCGCGCAGGCCGTTGTAGGAGATCTGCCCGCTCTGGATTGCGAACTCGCGCTCCTGGATCTTGACCTTGCCGCCCGTCCGGACGTCGAACCGGCCGAACGGGGCGGGCTCGTCCATGCTCCCGCGCAGGCGCAGCGTCCCTTCCGCCTCCAGCTCGGCCAGGTTGTTGCGGACGAGGAACGGGTTCTCCGTGGTCACCGTGATGTCGAGGCCGATCGACTGGAGGAGGCGTGACCCGCCGTCGTCGCCGGTCTCGGGCGGGATCGTCGGCGGCAGCAGGCCCTCCTCGAGGAAGATGTCGGAGTCGTAGAGGCTGCGCTCCGCGCGCACGTCGCCGGCGAGGAGCAGGTCGCCGGTGCGGCCGGTGAGCGTGAGATCGGCGTTCACCCGCGCCTTCAGCTCGTCGAAGATCTCGTCCGCGCGGCCGGACCGCGCGACGGGATAGCGGATCCCGAGGCCCTGGCCGGTGATGGCGACCTTCACCTCGTCGAGGCCGAGGCCGGCCACGCGCGCCGTGCCTTCCATCTTCACCGGCCCGCCGCCCAGCATCCCGGAGACGCCCTCGAGGGTGACGACGCCCTGCTCGATGGTCAGGAGCCCGTTGATGGCGGTGAGCGGCTGGCGGATGACGCCGAGGCGCAGCGTCCCGTCCTTCACCTGCACGGTGCCCGTGGGACGCGGCGCGAAAAGCGGCCCGGTGATGGAGACGTCGGCCTGCGCGTCGCCGGTCAGGACCGTTTCGTCGAGGAAGGGCGACACCGCGCGCAGGTCGAGGGTTCCGTTGCCGGTGACGTCGATCGTGCGGTTGAAGAGATCCGCCGACCCGTCGACCACGAACACGCCGCCGCGGGCGCGCACCTCCAGCGCATCGAAGTCGACCTTGCCCGCGGTCAGCCGTCCGACCAGCGGCGTGACCTCGACCGCGAGGTCCTGCACGGTGACGTTGGTCGCGTTCAGGGAGATGTCGCCGTGGGCATCGCGCCACGAGGTGAGGGAACCCATGAGCCGCCCCTGCCCGGTGAGCAGGGCCTGGATCCGTGACGGGCGGTCGGGGCGCATGATCTCGAGGATCGTCGACGCCTGCACGCCGGTGAGCGTCGCGCGGACATCGGCCTCGCCGCCGGGCGCCACGCCAAGGCGCAGCGCGCCGGCGGGGGAGAGGAGCGCGGCCACGGGGATGATCCCGTCGATGTCCAGAACTCCGCCCGCGACGGTGGCGCGAAGGCCGGGGATCCGGGCCGAGTCGCCATTCAACTCGATGCGCGCGTCCGCGATCTGGAGCGGCGGAGCGGACGGATGCTCGGCGTAGATGTCGGTGAGCGTGATCGCGCCGAACGCGCGCGGGCGGGCGCGGGGCCCGATGAGCTCGACGTCGCCCTCCGCGCGTCCGTCGACATGCCACGGCGGGCGCACGGCCAGCTTGCCGAGGTCGACGTCGAACTTGAGGCGCGCCTCGATCGGCCCCTGCGCCTCGAGGCCGAGCGCGCGGGCGGCCGGCTCGGGGAGGAGCTCGGCCAGGGGCACGCGGCCCGAGACCTCGAAGAACCCGCCGGGCACGGTGGCGTGGAGGCCGGGGATCGTCGCCGCGTCGCCCGCCATCTCGATCTGGCCATCGGCGAGGGTGAGCAGCGTCGAGTCGACGTCGCGCACCTCGACGTTGGTCACCTGCACCGTGCCGAACGCGCGCGGCTGCATGCGCGTGCCGGTGAGGTCGACGTCCCCCGCGGCGCGGCCCGTCATCGTCCATCCCTCGCGGGTGGGCACGCGGGAGAGGTCGAGGTCGAATCGGATGCGGCCCTCGACGGGGGCGGCGGGATCGAGGCCGAACGACGCATCGGCGGCGAGCGTCACGCCATTGCCTTCGAGCTCGAGCCCCTCGAGGACCAGGCGGCGATTCTGGAAGGTTGCGGAGAACGGATGCAGCGCCCGGGCCACGAGCTGGCCGCGCGTGATGTCCAGCGTCTCGAGGCGCGCTTCCACGAGGGCGGACTCCGGCCGCGCGAAGGGAAGGGTGAGGGCAACGGTGCCGGACGTCGTACCGCGGATCGGATCGGCGGGCGGGCTCAGGGCGGCGAGCGCCTCCAGCGGGGTCTGGTCGAGGCGCAGCGTGGCGCGAAGCGTCGTGCGGTCGAACGTGCCCTGGCCCGTCGCGTGGAGCTCGGGGACGGTGAGGTCCACGCGTCCGGATCCCGCGGTGCCGGTCGCCCGTGCGCTCACCGGCCCGACCCGCGCGTCCTTCCAGGTGAGGTCGGCGACTTCGAGGTTGGCGGAGCCGGTGAGCTTGTCGAAAGCACCCGAAGCATTCAGCCGGAAGTCGAGGAGGCCGCCCGCGTCCGCATTGAGGCGCGCGAGGTCGATGGACTTTCCGGTGGCGTCGAGACTGCGGATGACCGAGCCGCGCGCTTCGCCCCTGGCGTCGATCGCGCCCCCCAGCGCATGCGTGGCGGCGGTGAACGTCGTCACCCCCCGCGCCGTGCGGAAGCGGCCGGCGACGGGAACCTTCTCCACGGCGCCGGTGGTGGCGAGCACGAGCGTTCCGTCGTAGCTGCCTTCGACGGCCGGGGGAACCACGCCGCGCGCGGTGCCGCGCGACACCACGTGCACGTCGTCGATGCGCGGAAGGCCGCCGCCCGCGCCCGAGGCGTTCAAGGTCAGCGTGTAGCGGAGGTCGACCCCGCGATCGCGCGCGTTCACGCGGCCGGAGGCGTCGAGGTCCGCCTTCACCTTGCGGCCCGAGGCCACGCCGGAGGCGGTGAGGCCGGCGTCCACGCGCAGAGCATCGAGCGGGCCCTTCGCATCGACGTCTCCGGAGACGACGCCGTCGAACGGGATCCCGAGATCGATACCCTCGCGACGCATGCGGTCCGTGCGCACCGATTGCAGGTTCACCTTGGCGTCGATGGCGCCCGCCCGCCACGTCCCCTTCGCGGTGGCGCGGCCGCCGAGGAGCGAGGCCGAGATGTCCGCCCACGTCTTCGCCCCCGCGCCCGCGGTCTGCTCGATCTTTCCTTCGAGGTGCTCGACCGGCCAACCCGAGATACGCAGGCGATCGCCTTCGACGGCGGCATCGATGGCGAGGGCGTCGCCGATGCCCTTCAACCGTCCTTCCGCGCGCACGGTCCCCTTCATCGGCGGCGCTCCGAAGGCGGCGAGGTCCGCGAGTGCGACGTCGGCGTCGATGGCGACGTCGGGATGCAGGTCCCCGCCGCGGCCGAGCGAGCCGGCGATGCGGAATTCGGAGTCCGCCACCGAGCCCTTCAGCGAATCGATGGTGATGTCGAGCGCCGACGAGATGCGCAGGATGCCCGCCACCGGCCCGACCTCGACGTTCGGATCGCGTTGCCAGGTCCCTCCACCGGCCCCGAGGTTGACCGTGCCTTCGCCGATGGCGCCGGTGAGCGCGACGTTCCGGATCACGAACGTCCCCTGCTCGGACGTGCGGTACACGATCGATCCGCCGCTGACGCGCAGGTCGCGGATCACCAGCGGCTGGGTGAGGGGCGGCGACGGTTTCCCCGGCGGTCCGGGCCACATCTCGAGGGTGGGGTTCTGGATCTCGACCACGCGGAAGGAGAGCGCCTGGCCCCACAGGAAGCCGGGGGCGAGCACGAGCCGCGCGCGGGGCGCCCGCAGGCGATAGGTGGGCCCCTCGATGAGCAGATCGTCGACGTCGGTGCTGAGGCGACCCGGGACGACATGCATCCGTGCGATGCGGCTGCCCGGGCCGAGGGCGGACTGGATCCGCCGCTCGACGAATTGCCGGAGGACGTTCTGCGGAAAGTATCCGAGAGTGATGAGGATGGCGGCGAGGACGAAGAACGCGATCAGTCCATTGCGGATGGTGCGCTTGTGTCGAGTCACGCCCGGCGCCATCCGACTCCGTCGCTCACCTCTTCAGGATAAGCGAAGCGGCACAGGAGTTTAGGGGGAGCGCCGCAGGAGTATGACCGCGAAGTCGGCGGCGGCGTCCGTATACCAGGCCTCGATGGCGAGCCCGGTGCCAAAGAGCGCCTCCTCCAGCCGCTCGCGGGTGTACTTGCAGCTGATCTCGGTGCGGATCTCGTCGCCCGGCGCGAACGTCCGCTCGACCTCCGCGGCGGCGATGTGGACGGCCGTCGGGCGGGTCGCCCGCAGCCGCATCTCGATCCAGTGCTGTGACTTGTCGAAGAAAGCCACGTGCTCGAAGGCGCCGGCGTCGAAGTCCGCGCCCAGCCGCGCGTTCACGACCAGGAGGAGGTTGCGGTTGAACTCGGCGGTGACGCCCGCGGTGTCGTTGTACGCCGCCTCGAGTCGCGCCACGTCCTTCACGAGGTCGGCGCCGAGGAGGAAGGTGTCGCCGGGAACGAGGACGGAAGCGGCGGCCTTGAAGAAGGCCGGAACCCGCGCCGGATCGAGATTGCCGATGGTGCCGCCGAGGAACCCGATCATCCTTCGCCCGCCGCTCGGCCCGACGGCCGGGATGTCGCGCAGGAAATCGCCGACGATCCCGCGGGCGCGGAGACCGGGATATGCCGCGCGCAGCGTCACGAGCGAAGTCCGGAGGGCCGCCTCATCGACGTCGAGCAGCACGCAGGACCGGACCTCGCCGTCGCGCCGCGCGATGCGATCGAGCAGCCGCCGCGTCTTGGTGCCCATCCCCGAGCCCAGCTCGACGAGCTCGTGCGGGTCCGCGCGCGCGACGATGTCGTCCGCCGCCTCGGCGTGGATCGCCTCTTCCACCCGCGTCGGGTAGTACTCGGGCAGGCGCGTGATCCGCTCGAACAGGAGGCTGCCGCGGGCATCGTAGAAGTACTTGCTGGGGAGCATCGGCAAGGGCGCCTGCAGGCCCTCGCGGACCTCGCGGGCCATGACCTCCAGCTCTTCGGTGGCCGGGCGAACGCGCACGATGCCGTCTTCGGCGCTCTCGCGGGCCTCGGCCAATGGCACTGGCCTTGGATCGCCGACATGGGTTCGACGCATGGACTCTTTCACGCGTATCTCTCGCGCGGCCGGCCCCCTTCATCGAGGGACCGGCCGCCGCTATTTCCTAGCGCTCGTTGACCGTGTGCGCGGCGTCGTCGTTGACGCGCATGCTGTTCATCATCTGCGTGAAGGTCCGGCTGAGGGTCGGGTACTCGGCGCCGGGCGCGATGAAGAGCGCATAGATGACGTGCTGGTCGCCCATCTGCCGCGCGAAGACCGTCACCCGCTCCTCCTCGCCGGTGACCGGCGACGGCCCGGACAGGACGATGGATTGCGCGGGCTGCCCGTCGATCGTCTCCCGCCGCGCTCTTCCCGTCGACCGCAAGTGCGCGTTCGACTGCCGGACCTGCGCGGTGATGTCGGTGAGCGCAGAGTCGAGCGTCGAGCCGCGCCCGCGGCCCGTCCCGCCGTCGAAGGGATCGTAGTGGTTGACGATCACGCCGTAGATGATCGCCTGCTGGCCCCCTCCGGAGTCCACGATCCCGCCCTCGGGCGCGATGGTGACGCCGAAGCCGTTCTCTGCCTC
>JANMPI010000500.1:0-6128 GCA_031369785.1 Acidobacteriota bacterium | reverse complement strand
GGACCTCGCCCGTCCGCATCCGCGGCACGTCCGCCGCGGCGCGATCGATGTCGGCGATGAGCCGCGCCGCCGCCTCGCGCGCTTCCCCGCCGACGCCCACGAGCTCGGTGTCGGTGGGCAGGCCCCGCAGCTCTTCGAGGAGCGGGCGGCTCTTGCGCGCGGCGTGGCGATTGAGCCGCAGCAGGTCGATCTCCGGCACCCGGTACATCTCGCTGCCCGCGAGATGGAAGACCGGCACCGAATCGTCCGGGCTCGCCAGCACGCGCAGGAACGAGACGAGGATGCGCACCTCCTCGCGCGAATAGAGCCCGCGGTTGCCGGTGAAGCGGTGCGGCAGCCCGCGCATGTTGAGGGCGCGCAGGAAGGGATCGGCGTCGTTGTTGCTGCGGACGAGGATGGCGAGGTCGCGGGGACGGAAGCCCTGCTGCAGCCGCTCGTCGATCATCGCGGCGACGCCGTCGGCCTCGGCGGAGACGGTGTCGTAATGGACGTGGCGGACCGGCGCGCCCGTCTTGCGCGCGGAGCGCAGGCGCTTGTCGATGCCGGCGATGACCTCGAGGCGATAGGGGTTGTTGTACGAGATGAGCCGCGCCGCCGCGTCGAGGATCACCTGCGTCGAGCGATGGTTCTCGGTGAGGACGACCTGGCGGGCGTCCGGGTAGAGCTGGCGGAAAGCGAGAAGGTTTCCCGCCGCCGCGCCGCGCCAGCGATAGATGGCCTGGTCGTCGTCGCCGACCACGGTGATGTTCGGCGCCTCGGGGTTCGCCACCAGGCGGACCAGCTCGAGCTGGGCCTGGTTGGTATCCTGGAACTCGTCGACGAGGATGTAGCGGTAGCGCGCGCGCATCTTCGCCAGGAGCGCGGGCCGGGCGCGCAGGACGGCGAGCGCCTGCGAGATCTGGTCCCCGAAGTCGATCGCTCCCGCCTCGCCGAGAAGCTCCTGGTATCGCGCGTAGAAAGCGGCGAGCTCCGCGTGTCGTCTCGCGTCGTCTTCCGCTTCCGGGGTCGCGGCCGAGGCGAGCTGCTTCGCCGCCCAGTCGCCGTACGCGGCGGGCGAAACGTCCTCGTCCTTGGCGCGGCTCACCAGGTTCAGCATCGCGACGAGGTTGCGCGTCGGATCGCCGAGCGGGCGGAAGCGGTCGAGCGGCAGCTTCCAGAGCCGCTCGCGCAGGAAGATGATCTGCTCGGGCCGCGTGAGGACACGGAACTCGGGGTTGAGCCCCGCCTCCATGGCGCCTTCGCGCAGCACGCTGTCGCCAAAGGCGTGGAAGGTGCCGATCCACGTCTCCGCGTAGCCATACGGGATCAGCTGGTCGACGCGCTCCGCCATCTCTCGCGCCGCCTTGTCGGTGAAGGTGAGGGCGAGGATCTCCTCCGGCCGCGCCTGCTTCGAGGTGATGAGGTGGGCGATGCGGCGGGTGAGGACGGTGGTCTTGCCGGTGCCGGCGCCGGCCACGATCAGGAGCGGCCCGTCGCCATGGGTGACCGCCTCCAGCTGGGCGGTGGACAGGCCGTCGAGAACGCGGTCGTACGACGTCAGCGCGGGCGCGGCCATGAGTGCATGATGGCCGGTGCGCAGGCCGCGTCAGGACCGATGCGCTAGGGGAGGCGCCCCCAGTAGGCCCGCGTGTCGTACTCGAACGCCACCTGGCCGCCGCGCTGGTGGCGGTCGAAGATCTCGCGCAGCGAAGCGAGCATGGGCTTGTGCCGCGGATGACCGGCCGCGGGCGCGTACGAGCTCGAGAGGAGCCGTCCCCGCAAGCCGTCGAACCCGAAGACCTGGCGGTACTCGAGGCCCCGCACCTCGTACTTCGACGGCGCGAAGAAGCGGGCGATCGCCTGCTCGTCCGCCCAGCCGGCGGCAATCTTCTTGTAGTCGACCGCGAACTCCTGCAGCAGCATCTCGTACTCGCGCAGGAACGGCGTCGAGTCGAGACGGCGGATGTTCCAGATCAGCACGACCGGGCCGCCGGGGCGCAGGATGCGGCGGAGCTCGCGGCGCGCGCCGTCCACGTCGAACCAGTGGAACGCCTGCGCGGCGGTGACGACGTCGCAGGACGCTTCCGGCAGGCCCGTCTCCTCCGCGCGGCCGGCCACGGGGTGAAAACGCGCGTTCGATCCCAGACGCGCGCGCGCCTCTTCCGCCATCGCCGCATTCGGTTCGACGGCGTGGACGGTGTTGCCATTCGCGAGGAGCAGCGCGGTCAGGATCCCGGTGCCCGATCCGACGTCGGCCACGACGTCCTCGCGGCGCAGCACGCCTTCGCGGGCGAGCAGGGCGATCAGCTCCGGCGGGTACGACGGCCGGTGCGCGGCGTAATCGGCCACGCGCTCGGTGAAGCGCGTCGTCAGATCCGGCGCGGCCGTCACAAGACGCGCAGCTCCGCGAGCGTGCCGCCGCTGTAGCGCATGAGGGTGGCCGCGGTGCGCTCGAGGATCCCCTGCACGCGCGCCGCAGCCGCGGCGGATGCGTAGGCGACGACCAGGGCGGACTTCGTTTCCAGCGTGATCATCGTGCGCGCGGAGTCCGACGTCGGGTTGCCAAACGCGCCCTGCGCGTCGGACAACACGGGCCGGCCTTCGACGTTGACCGCCGCCTTGCGGATGCCCTCGTACGATTCGCCCGGCCGACCGCGCCGCAGCTCGACGGGGGGCGCGATGCGGCCCAGATCGTAGAGGCCGAACGGCATCTGCTCGCGCACCGACGACAGGTTGAGCGCATCCACCAGCGTGTTCACGGTGTAGAGCGCATCTCCCTTCAGCACGCGGCGCAGCAGCGCTTCGTTGGACGGACGTGTCTTGGTGGGATCGATGCCGAACGCCTTGTAGAGAGCGCGCGCCTCCTCGACGCCGGGCACGTCACCGCTCGCGACGCCGCCGTGCCGCCGCCGCAGATCCTCGGCCGTGCTCGCGATCTCCGCCGCGAGCGCGCTGTCCGCGGCCCGCACGGCGACGCCTTCGATCACCGCGATCCCGAGCCGCACGCGCGACGCCAGCTCCGGCGCGACGGCGATGGCGATGCTCACGAGCCGGCGAGGAGCGCGGCCAGCGCATCGAGCGCCGCCACCGCGTCCGATCCCTCGGCCGTGTGATGGTTGACGACGGCGTAGAAGGCCAGCCGCTCGCCGCTCCGCGTGGTGGCGTATCCCGCGAGCGCGTTCACATTGCGGATCGTCCCCGTCTTGGCCTGGACCCGGCCCTCCGCCGCGGTGCCCTTCATCCGCGAGTCGAGCGTTCCGTCGACCCCGGCGATGGGCAGGCTGGCGCGAAACACCGCCGCGTGGGGATGGCGATCCATCGCGGCGAGCAGCGAGACCATCTCATGCGGCGAGACGAGGTCGGAGCGCGAGAGCCCGGACGCGTCCTGCAGCTGCCACGTCTCGGGGCGGACGCCCATCCGCAGCAGGAACTCCTCGACCGCTTCGCGCCCGCTCTCCTGCGTGCCGACACCGCCGCGCCGCGCGCCGAGGAGGCGCAGCATCATCTCGGTGTGCAGGTTCTGGCTCGTCTTGTTGATGGTGCCGATCAGCTCGGATACCGGCGCGCTCTCCAGCGTGGCGAGCGTCCTCCGCGCGGCGGGCAGGGGCGCGGACAGGGTATCGACATCTCCCGTGACGACGATCCCGCTCGCAGCCAGCACCTCGCGGAAGACGGTCGCCGCATAGCGCGCCGGGTCCTCCAGCGCGATCGAGCCCTGCCACGGCTTCTGCCCCACCGGCTGCGTGCCGGACAGGCGGATGAGGTTGCCGCCGGGATCGCGCTCCACGCGGAGCTCCGCCGGCGTACCGCGCGCCGACGTCGTCGCGCTGGAGACGATGCGGTAGTAGCTCGACCGCGGAGAGGCGGCGACGACCACGGGATCGCCTTCGCGCTCGGCGGGGGCGGCGGTGACGTCCACGCAGTTGTCGTTGAGCGAGAGCGCCGACACCTCGGCGCCGTAGCACCAGACCAGATCCCCCCACGACCAGTCCTCGCCCCGGCGGTCGCCGGCGAAGAGACCCTCGTGGCCGATGACGCGCCCCTCGACGCGCCGGACCCCCGCGGCGGCCATCTGCGAGGCGAGCTGCTCGAAGGGAACCGTCGCGCGGCCCTGGGTGAAGCGGCCGGACAGGTTGGGGTCGCCGCCGCCCACGAGATAGATGTCGCCGACGATCGTCCCCTCGTCGTCCAGCCTTCCCGCCGTCTCTACCGTCGTGCGGAAGCGTGCGTCGGGCCCGAAGGCGTCGAGGGCGGCGGCGGTAGTCACGACCTTCAGCGTCGACGCGGGCTTGAAGTTCTTCTCCGCGTTCCGGGCGTAGAGGATGCGGCCGCTGCGCGTGCTGCGCACCTCGACACCCCAGAACGCGGGGGCCAGCGCCGGACGGTCGAGGATCGCGTCGATGCGGCGCTGCAGGGTGGCCGGCTTCTCGGCGGCGGCCACGGGAACGGAGACGGAGAAGGCGAGCACGAGCGCGGCGAGCGTCAGGCCGCGCACCCCGCGGCCACGATGCGGCGCACGTCCTCGGCCAGCGCGGCCGCCTCCTCCTCCGCGCGGCCCACCGTCGGCATCGGGGGATGCACGATCAGATAGACGGTGCCGGTGCGCATCCCGCGGAGACCGGTCGGCATCACGGCCTTCACCCCCGCCAGCGAGATCGGCACCACGGGCGCGCCCGCGCGCAACGCGAGCACGAAGCTCCCCTTCTTGAAAGGCGCGACCTCGGCGCACGCGCTGCGCGTTCCTTCCGGGAAGGACAGGATGCTCGTGCCGCCGCGGATGCGCTCGGCCGCGCGATCCAGCGACCGCCGCGCGCGGAACCCGCTCACGCGATCGATGGCGATGTGGCCGGCGGCATGGAGGTACAGGCCGACCACCGGGATCCGGTGCAGCGACCGCTTGTGGATGATGCGGAAGTCCACCGGCAGGTGGCCGAAGAGCACCGGGATGTCGAGCACGCTGCCGTGGTTGGCGGCGTAGACGGCGGCGCCCGCGGGGACGTTGCGCAGTCCCTCCACCACCACCTTGACGCCCACGACGCGCAGCAGCGTGCGCGCCCACGCCGTGGTGACGCGGCGCGCGCCGCGGCGAGCGCCCACGGCCGCGCAGGCGATGGCGGGCAGACCGAAGAGCACGGTGAGGACCGCCAGCAGTGGAACGGACAGCAGCCCGCGCACGCGCCGCTACTCCGCCTTGATGATGACGGTGGCGGCGGGGACGATGGGAATCGGCGCGGTGTCGACCGTGGAGGCCGCGGGCACGGGAG
This sequence comes from Acidobacteriota bacterium, assembly GCA_031369785.1. Lineage (GTDB taxonomy): Bacteria > Acidobacteriota > Vicinamibacteria > Fen-336 > Fen-336 > JANMPI01. The sequence goes on along the minus strand of JANMPI010000500.1, from coordinate 885 downwards.
CACCCGGAGGAATCGGCGCCAGACCGCCCACCGGCGTCCCGTCCCATCCCTCGCGCCGCTCCGCTTCGCGCCGCTCCGGCGCGCGGAGGTCACGCGCGGGGCGCGAGTCACGGCGGTCCCCGATGCGGTTGTTGCTCCGGGCCGGGTCTTCGAAGGCCGCCGCATCCGGCCAGCGGCAGAAGATCATCTTGCCCGCCGTCGTCTGCAGCACGCTGGTGACGCTGACCTCGATCGTCTTGCCGAGCGCCTTTTTCGCCTGGTCCACCACGACCATCGTCCCGTCGTCGAGGTAGGCGACCCCCTGCCCCGCCTCCTTCCCCTCCTTGATGATGAAGACTTTCATCAGCTCGCCGGGGAGGACGACCGGCTTCAGCGAGTTCGCGAGATCGTTGATGTTCAGCACCGGCACCCCGCGGAGCTGCGCGACCTTGTTGAGGTTGAAGTCGTTGGTGACGATCTTCCCGCTCATGCGCCGCGCGAGCTCGATGAGCTTCAGGTCCACCTCGCGGATCTCCGGGAAGTCCGTCTCCACGATCTGCACGGTGACGTTGGACATCTTCTGGATCTTCTGCAGGACGTCGAGGCCGCGGCGCCCGCGGTTGCGCTTCAGCGAGTCCGACGAGTCGGCCACCTGCTGCAGCTCGCGGAGGACGAACTGCGGCGCGACGAGCGTGCCGTCGAGGAACCCCGTCTCGCAGATATCGGCGATGCGGCCGTCGATGATCACGGAAGTGTCGAGGATCTTGTAGTGGTGCTGGCGCGACGAGTCGCGGTAGGCGTTGATGTTGCGCGCGGGCTCGAACCACTCGCCCTTGGTGGCCCCGATGACGAGCCCCATGTAGCCGAGGAAGATCACGACCAGAGCGTGGATGAAGTGCTCGCCGG
>JANMPI010000473.1:0-2251 GCA_031369785.1 Acidobacteriota bacterium | reverse complement strand
CGGAATCGCTGACCCTGAACAAGGGCGATTTCATCGGGCAGGGCGCGCGCGGCTTGACGTACCTCGCGTACCGAAAGGCCATCCAGGAGGTGGTAGCGGCGCAGCTCGCGGCGTGGGGTGAGGGCAGGGACCGCGAGGACTCCGCCCGCCGCCGCGCTGCGCGTCCGCTCGAGCGGGATCTCGAAACCGTGCTCGTCGATTTGGCCGCGGAGTTCCCGGCCGTGGCGGCGCTGGTCGATCGCCGGCCTGGCGGGCAGAGAAAGCTGGCCACGATGTCCGGCGGGGAGGCCACGCCCAGTCCCGCAGCGCTAAAGGTTGATCAGGAGCCCGTCGATCACAAGCCCGAAGCGCACGTGGACGAGGCCCACTCCGAAGGTTCGTCCGCGACTCTCGATCCCGAGGCTGGCGCCAGGGGCCCGCGCCGGGCGGCACGCTTCGGCCTGCAGATTCAGTTCGAGGAACAGGCCGACTCGCTCGAGCTCGGCCAGCTCGTCGAGTCCACGGTCTGGGTCAATGCGGCGCACCCCGCGTATCTGCGGGCGGTGGCGTCGCGATCCGAGGGCTATCACGTCGCGGTGGCAGTGGCGATGGCCCTCGCGCCTCTGGCCGTGGAGCCGGCGGGAGCGCGCGAGTTCGTCATCGCCTTCCTCGCCGCGTGGGGCGGCGCGCTCGGCCGGGACAAGCGGCGGCGGCAGGCCCGGCGCGCGCGGCCGCGCCGAAGACGAGCCGCGGAACGATGACGCCTATACTCCGAGCGTGGTGGAGGTCGTGATGCCGACGTTCCTTTTGACGTGGAATCCGGCGAAGTGGGAATGGGGAGACTTCCTTGCCGAAGCTCGGGCAGTGAAGCGCGGCGACAAGTTTGCCGGGCACTGGAGTTGCGGTAATTCCACGAAGCTTCGGAAGGGCGACCGGATCTTCATGGTGAAGCAAGGGGCGAAGCCGCGCGGAATCGTGGCCTCCGGATTTGTGACCTCTGACGAACCCTGGGATGGCCCGCACTGGGATAAAGAGAAACGCAAAGCAGGGAAGGCAGCCCGTTACGTAGACATCGACTTCAACGCGATCATCGACCCCGAGACCGAGCCGATTCTCGAGGTTGAACAGCTCTCCAAAGGGGCGTTGGGCTCTGTTCGGTGGGGAACGCAGACGGGCGGAATCGAAATCGCCGCCGCGGCCGCGGCGCTTCTCGAGGGCCGCTGGAACGACCACCTCCATCGAATCCGGAACGTTCAGCCAACGGTCGTTCGGGATGGGGACCGTGAACCCCTACTGAAGACGGATGGCCCACCAGAAGCCGAGCTTCTTCGCCGCATCACCATCAATCCGAGCATTCTTGGCGGCAAGCCCATCGTTCGAGGCCGCCGGCTAGCCGTGGAGCACGTCCTTGCGATGCTTGCTGCCGGTGATACGACGAAGGACCTGATCGAGAACTACCCCTGGCTCGAAGCAGCCGACATCAAGGCGTGTCTCGTGTATGCGCGCCGTGTGGTCGGCCAGGAGCGAATTGAACCACTCCGGATCGAAACGGGGCGTTGAAGCTACTGCTCGATAGTTGTGTTTCGAAAGATGCGTGTCTGTACCTCCGGGCTGCGGGGCACGACGTGGAGTGCGCCGGTGAGTGGCCGGCTGATCCCGGTGATATCGAGATCCTTGCAAAGGCGGCCTCGGAGAGGCGCGCGTTAGTGACCATCGACAAGGACTTCGGCGAGCTTGCCATTCGGCAAGGTCACGATCATTCGGGGATCATCCGTCTCGTCGGGTTTCGCGCGGGCGAGCAGGGTGCGGCGACGGACGCTGTGGTCGCCGCGCATTCCGGAGTGCTTGCTCGGGGCGCCTTGCTGACGGTGGAGCGCGATCGAGTCCGAATCCGGGAGAGGTAAGAGGGTTCCCGCGCGTTCCGGTCCCGCTAGTTCCCGGTGACGATCCCATCCAGACAGCCGCGCTTGCCCTGGACCGTCGCGCAGAGCGAGAAGCTCCCCGGCTCCGCGCCCCGCAGCGACTTGTTCCACGGCTGGTTCTCGTCGTCGCGCATGCCCACGAACGCGCGGCGCTGCTCCAGCTCCCACGTCACATACGGGCCGTGGGCGCGCGGATCCACGTCGTCGGCGGATTTCTTCTTCGGCGTGGCGGTCACGTGGCCGAGGCAGCCGACGGGCAGCCGCCCGGAGCTGTTGGGCGGCTTCGTCACGCCGGCGGGGCAGTCGATCCCGAAGAACGCGACCCGGATCGAGTCGATGCGCTCCCCGGC
>JANMPI010000460.1:0-1571 GCA_031369785.1 Acidobacteriota bacterium | reverse complement strand
CCCGCGGCCTCCACGCGTGCGCGCGGTCTTGACCGGCGCTGCCGAGGGAGACGGCGACGTCGAGGGCCAGGGCGCGGAGACGCTGACCGGCGGTGTCGGTGACGGCGATGGCGACGGAAAGACCGCGGGCGTTCCGTCGTGGCGCGTCCAGGCCGCGAGCCGCGCGGGCGGGCTCGCGACCGGTGAAGGTGACGACGACGGGGACGGCGAAGCCGATGGCGCCGGCGAAGGCGACGCCCTTGGACTGGGCAGCGGAGTGGGAGACGGCGACGGCATCGGCGCCGGGGAGGCCGGATCGAGGACCTGCGCCGTCCGCGTCGGCAGGGGGAAATCCGGCGGCTCGATCCGATCCGCGGGCAAGGTGGCCGGCCGTGCGGCCGCGATCACGGGCAGCGCCTTGCCGCGCACGTCGATCACGAGGCGCGTGGGGTTCTGGAGATAGAAAATCGTGTGGTCCTTCACGTCCTTGAAGTCGAGAACGACGCGGACCACCGAGTCCTTGTTCTGGGCCACCCGGATCTTCTCGAGCAAACCGTCCCCGACCGGGAAGCTGCGGTCCACGAGGTTCGGATGCAGGCGCGTCCCCTCGAGGTCGATCCACAGGCGGTCGGGGTCGTTGATGCGCGCCTGCTGAATGCGCACCTCCTTCTCGACATCGAGGACGACGCGCGTCGAGGACTCGCCGGTCCAGAACCGCAGGTTGAAGACCTGGGCGAGCCCCGGCCGCGGGGGCGAGGGGAGCGACACTTCCTCCACTCGCCCGCGCCTCGACAGCATGGCCCTGGCCTCCGCGGCGCGCGCGCCTTCGGGAAACGCGGCCAGGTACGCGCGGACGGCGGCCGACAGCGCCGCGCGGTCCCCGCGCCCGCGCTCGATCTCGGCGATGGCGAAGAGCGCCTTCTCGCCGAGGCGGCTGCTCGGGTACTCGGCGACGAGGCCCTTGTAGGCGGCGACCGCGTCGTCGTCGTACTCGGTGCGCCGGAAGCGCTTCGCCATGTCGCGATAGAGATCGCCGACGGCGAGGAGCGAGTTGTCGCAGTAGCCGCTCTGGGGATAGCGGGCGACCACGCGCCGGTACCGCAGCACGACCTTCTCCCATTCCGGGCGCTGGGCCTGCCGGGCGGGGCTGGCCTTCAGGGTGGCGAGCGCGCGCTGCGCTTCCACGTACACTTCGGTGTCGGGCCCCGCCGTGCTCTCGGCGGGAGCGACGGTGGACGGAGGCTTCGCCGCCGGGATGGCGGCATGCGCCGGCCGCTTCTTCGCCGCCGGCCGCTCGGCGGCGGCGCTCGCGACGCAGAGCGATCCCGCGGCAGCGACGGCGACGAGCCGCCGGCTCCAGCGCGAGCGCACGGCCGGGCTCACTTCGGCCAGGTGTCCACCGTCTCGTAGTAATCGGCGGCGACCAGGATCTCGCGCGGCTTGGAGCCGTCCGCCGGCCCGATGATGCCGTCCCGCTCCATCACGTCGACCAGCCGGCCCGCGCGGGAGAACCCGATGCGGAAGCGGCGCTGCAGCATGCTGGTCGAGGCCTGGCCGCTCTGTACGACGAAGCGCACGGCCTCGTCGAACAG
>JANMPI010000451.1:0-6584 GCA_031369785.1 Acidobacteriota bacterium | reverse complement strand
ACGACCTCGATGTGCAGCTGGCCCATGCCCGTCAACAGCATCTCGTGGGTCTGCGGATCGCGGGTGAGCCGCAGCACGGGGTCTTCCTCCATGATGCGGTGCAGCGCGGACGAGATCTTGTCCTCGTCGCCGTGGGTCTTCGGCTCCATCGCGAACGTCGTCGCGGGCTCGGGGTAGACGACGGCGGGAAAGACGATCGGGTGCGCCTTGTCGCAGAGCGTGTCGCCGGTGTGGGTGTCCTTGAGCTTCGCCACCGCGCCGAGGTCGCCGGCCTGGATCTCCGGCACCGGCGTCTGCGTCTTGCCCTCGAGGAGCTCGAGGTGCCCCGCGCGCTCGAGCGCCTCGCGCGTGGAGTTGAAGACGGTCGTGTCGGACTTGAAGGTCCCCGAGTAGACGCGGAAGAGGCTGATCCGGCCGGCGTGCGGATCGGCGACGGTCTTGAAAACGAAGGCGGAGAACGGCGCCTGGGGCGACGGCTCGCGGGTGGCCTCGCTCCGGGTCACCGGATCGACGCCCGAGACGGCGCCGCGATCGACCGGGCTCGGGAGGAGATCGATGATCGCTTCGAGGATCGGCTGCATCCCGACGTTGCGCATGGACGACGCGGGAAGCACGGGGAAGATCTTTCCCGCGAGCACGCCCAGCCTCAGCCCGCGCACGATGTCCGCCTGGGGCAGCGTCCCCTTCTCGAAGAACTCCTCCATCAGGTCTTCGTTGCTCTCCGCCACCATCTCGATGAGCTTCTCGCGGGCGGCGGCAACCTGGTCGCGGACGTCGGGTGGAAGGTCGACGGACTGGAACTTTCCGCTCTGGTCCTCGGCGTAGACGTCGGCCTTGTTGCTCACGAGCTCGGCGACGCCCACGAACCCCTTCTCCTCGCCGCGGGGGATGGCCAGGGGAACTACGCCGCGGCCGAAGGCGGACTGCAGCGACTCGAGGGCGCGGGCGAACGACGCGCGGTCACGGTCCATCCGATTCACGACCAGGAGCCGCGGGAGCCCGTACTCCTCCGCGTAGTTCCAGACCTTCTGCGTCTGCACCTCGACCCCGGCGACGCTGTCCACCACGACCATCGCGGCGTCGGCGACCCGCAGCGCCGACCGCGCCTCGGAGAGAAAGTTCGCGTAGCCGGGCGCGTCGAGAAAGTTGATCTTGGCCTTGCGCCACTCGCCGAAGGCGATCGCGGTCTGGAGGCTGATCCGGCGCTCGATCTCGTCGGGGTCGAAATCGGTGACGGTCGATCCGTCCTCGACGCGGCCGAGGCGTGAGACGGCCCCGGTGTCGAACAGCATTGCGGAGACGAGCGTCGTCTTGCCGCAGCCCCCGTGGCCGACCACGGCCACGTTACGGATGTTCGTGGTTTCGAAGACCTTCACGGAAACCCCCTCGCGAAAAGGGACGAGGTGCGGATACTAGCGCAAGCGGCGGCGTTGCGCCGCATAATCCCTTGTGCGAACGCGGGCCATGATGGCCTTTGACGCTTCGGGGGTGTCGGGCGCGCTCCTGGGATGGACGTTGCGCGGCATGCGCATCCGCGGCTTCGCGCGCGCGGCGCTTTCGCCGGGAGCCCTCGTCCCGTCCGCGTCGGAGGCGAACGTCGTGAGCGCCGGGGAGGTGCGTGACGCGGTGGCCCGTGTCGCCGCCGAGCTTGGGATCGGCCGGGCGCCGGTCACCGTCGTCGCTCCCCAGGGGACGGCCCGCCTCCTCCTCCTCGAGGTGCCCGGCGGCGTCGATTCCGAAGAGTTCGCGCGCTATCGCTTCGCCGACCTGCCCTATCCGGCGGGAGAAGCGGTGGTCGACGTCCTGCCCGTCCGTGGCGGGCGGGTCGTGGCGGCGGCGGTGCGGCGTCTCGTGGTCGAGGACTACGAAGCGGTGATCACGTCGGCGAGCCTGGAGCAGGAGCGCTTCGACATCACGTCGTTGTCCGCGCTCGCCGGCCTGCTGAAGGATTCGTCGCGGGACGAGCTCCTGATCGACGTGGTCCTCGGCGACGTCGCGTTCACCATGGCCGCCCATCGCGACGGCGTGCTCGCCGCGCTCCGCCATCGGCTGCGCGACCGCCGCGACGGGGAGGCCGGCCGTCTCCGTGCGGAGGCCGAGCGGACCGCGGTGCTCGCCGGCCAGCCCTTGGGACGGCTGCGAGTCGTGGGATCGGGCGCGCGGGCGTTGATCCGCGAATGGTCGGCGGCCGGGCTCGACGCCGGGCGCGGATGGTGCGAGGAGGAGAACGGCCTTCCGCACGACGCGACGGAGATCCCGTGGCTCGGGGCCCTGATCGCGTGATCCCCGACCGCGATTTTTCCACCGGACGCCGCCCGCGGGGCCGCCGGCCCGCGGACCTGGCGCTCCTCACGGCCGCGTCGGCGTTCCTGCTCTCCTCCGCCTATGTCGCGGGATCGGCGTGGGCCGACGCGCGGCACGCGCGGGCGAGCCTGGCCGAGGTGCGCACCGAGATCGCCGCCGCCGAGCAGCGGGCGGACGCGTTGCAGGCGCCGGCGGGCCCGGACCGCGAGATCGGCGCGCGCGCGATGTGGTCGGCGGAGGCGCCGCCGCCGCGCGTCGTGGCCGCCCTGGCGCAGATGCTCCCCCGCGAGGTGCGCCTCGAGTCGCTGACCCTGCGCTACGCCGCGCAGCTCGAGGTCGAGATGACGCTCACCGCGCGCTCGGCGTCCGAGTACGACCGTTTCCTGCAGGCCCTGGAGGCCTCGCCGGTCTTCGACCGCATCGTCCTGGGCGACGAGTCGCGCGCCGATGTCGTGCGCGCCTCCGTGCGGGCGCGCTACCACGGGGGCGCGGAATTTTGACCGCGCGGGGAGCGGCGCTCGCCATGGCGGTGGTCGCGGTACTCCTCTACTTCGGCGTCGCGCGGCCCCTGCGCGCGCAGGCCGCGGCGGACGCCGACGCGTTCGGCGCCGCACGGGTCGTGCGCCGCGACGCGATGGCGCGGGTGGCCGAGCTGCAGCGGCGCAGCCAGGCGCGGGCGCGGGCGGTGGCGGCGGTGCAAGGCGCCGTGAACGATCCCGCGGTGACGACGCGCGCGGTTCGCCGGTCGGTCGCGCAGGCGGTCGAGGGCGCGCGCGCATCCGGCGTCCGCCTCGCGATCCGGCCCGGGCGCAAGGGCGTGGACGTTACGGTGAGCGCCCTTGGATCGGCGCCGGACGTCCTCGACCTGAGCGGCGCGCTCGCGCGGCCGGAATTCGGCGTGGTGCTCGACCGCGTGGCGTTCACGCGGGCGGAGAGCGGCGTCGCGCTGCAGGTCGACGGCCTCGGGATCGCGGGGACGCGATGAGGACGCGGCTGCTCGTCATCATCGCCGTCGGGGCGGTAGCGGCGGCGATCCTGATGCGCGACCTCGGCCGTCGCGAGCCGCCGCCGGTGCCGCCGGCCCGCGCGCGTGCGCCCCGCCTCGTCCGCTCCACGGGCGCGCCGCCGTTCCCGATCAGCCGCAATGTCTTCGAGTACGGCACGCGGCCGATGCCGGAGGCCACTCCGCGGCCCGCGATGCCCGCGGTGAGCCTCGAGCCGCTGCCGATGGCGGCGCCGCCGCCCGAGCCCGCGGTGCGGCTCGTCGGGATGGTGCGCCGTGCGGGGGTGACGAAGGCGGTGCTGAAGGTGCGCGGCGAGACGGTGGAAGTCGCGGCGGGGGAGACGGCGGGAGGCTACCGCGTGGTGGGGATCGACGACGACGGCGTCCGGTTGCAGGCCGCCGATGGGACCGTGGTCACGCTATCGGCCGGCGGCTCCTGAGGTCATCCCTTTGCGGAACGCAAAGGCGAGGATCCCGCCCAGGCATACCCGTGCCGCACCGATTCCGATGGCAACGCCAGCCACTGCGGCCGTGATCTCGACCAGGACGTTCATTGGAAATGACCTCCACGGCTCTGAATAGCAAGTGCCGTGCCGCGGCGATCCGGACCCGAATGCCCCCGGTTCACGGAATCCGGGCACCTCCCCTCGTGGAACCGGGCCCGCGGGGCGTGTAAACGAGGACACGCGCTCCGCCCTCAGCGGAGGGTGGCCACCGCGACGCCCCGGCCGGCGGTGGCGGCCGTGAAATAGGGGCCGAATCGGGACTGGATGCGCGCCACGGTCCCGACGCGGGCGGTCGTGGCCGCGGCCTCGCCGTCCGCCACGAGCACGAACGCCTGGCGAAAGACCGCGGGGCCGAGGGGCGGTACGCGTGGCCCCATCGCGCGGACGACGTCCTCGATGCGGACGTCGCGGCGGACACCAGTGAAGGTGATGCCGGCCTCGGGCGCCGACGAGGACTTGAACCCGCGGCTGGGCCGGAAGTCGTCGGGAACGTCGACGTAGAAGAAGGGCGGCACCTCGGCCGCGGTGCGCAGGCCCATCGCGTACTGGTCGAGGGCGCTGAAGCGGCGGGCGAAGTCTACGGTCTCGAATCGCCCACGGCCCCGGTCGGCGATCGCGTTTCCCTCCATCACCGACGCGTCGGAGTCGAGGAAGAAGCTCCAATGGACGTCGCCCCGTCCGCGGAGCGCGTGCTCGGCCGGCCCGTCCAGGCGCAGGCGCGCCAGCCAGCGATGCCCGACCTCGTGGGCGAGGATCTCGAACGCGTCGACGTCGGCGTACGTATCCACCGAGTCCATGTAGACGACGCTTTCCAGCGTCCCCGCGCTCCCCCAGTCACGCGCGGAGTCGACGAGGTCGATGCCGATCCCACGCACGTCGTTCTTCACGTTGATCTCGAAAGCCAGCGTTCCGTTCACGGGGTTCATCGGCCGCGTGGTGTAGACGATCACCTGGTGGAAGACGTCGTCGCGGCCCTCGAGGAACCGGCGGGTCGCCGCCATCAGATCGAGGTGCTCCGATTCGCTGAACCGCTCCGCGATCGCGCCCGTGCCGCCTTGCGCGTCGCTCCAGTCGATGCCGGTAATCGCGCCCGCGCGCCCGGGCGCAAGTCCCACGATCCCTTCTCGTGTCTGCATAACGGCCCACGCGAGGTCGATCGTCCCGTCGGCGCGAAGGACGGCCTGGAAGGTGTTGCGGTTGATCTGGCCCGCGCCCGGCACGCCGTTCCACAGGACCACCACGCGCGAAGCCTCCGCGCGCACGGCGATCGACCCTCCGCGGGAGGGCTCGAGGTCGGTCAGGAAGGCGGCGATGCGAGGTCGGCCGTCCACGAGGCGCGCGAGGCCAGGGGCGACGCTTCCGCCATCCGCGCCGAAGGTGACGTCGCCGTCGGAGTGCACGACGAGCGACGGATAGGCGGTCCCGAAGAACGGAAAAGCGAATGGGAGATCGACGGCGCGGGCGTCGTCATCGCCGAGAGCGAGGGACGTGCCGGCCGGCTCGATCGGTATGGCCACCCGCGCCACCGAATAGCCCCCGGCGCCGTCGGGGGAAAGGCGCAGCGAGGCGCCGTCGAGGTCGAACGGGTTGCGCCGCACGATCAGGTCGCCGCCATCGACGAGGACCGCGACGTCACCGACGTCCCGGCGGGCGCGGCGCGCGGTGGCGCGGACCGCCCCCCCGGCGGCGACATCGTGTACGGCGCGGAGCTCCCGCTCGAGGCGGGGATCGGTGCCGCAGCGCCACCCTTCGCCCTCCGCGCGTGGCGTTCCGAGGGTCGCGGTCAGCAGAAAAACGACGGGCCAGCGCACGACGTCATTGTATAAGGCCGGGCGAGGTGCTATTTTTTCGCGCCATCCCTCCCATGGCCAGAAAAGAGAAGTTCGGTAAGTTCGTCCTCCTCGAGGAGATCGACTCCTCGGGCCTCGGGACGGAGTACCGCGCCGCCAAGCTCGGTCCCGCCGGCTTCGAGAAGATCGTCACCGTCCTCCGCCTCACGCCCGCGCTGTCCGCCAACGCCGAGGGCGTGAAGCTGCTCATGGACCAGGTGAAGTTCGCGGCCCAGCTCCAGAATCCGAACATCATCAAGATCCTCGGCATCGGCGGGAAGGTCGGCAGCCCGTGCTGGGTGTCGTACGAGTTCTTCGACGGCAAGAGCCTGAAGGCGGTCTTCAACCGCTGCCGCCAGGACGGCTTTCCGTTCTCCGTCGACCACGCGCTCCTGATCACGAGCAAGGTGTGCGCGGCGCTCGAGTACGCGCATGGGCGCAAGCTCGAAGGCGGCGGCCGCTACTTCCACGGCCTGGTGACGCCCGCCAACGTCCTCGTCTCCTACGAGGGCGAGGTGCGGATGCGCGGCTTCGGATACTGGCCGGCGCGCGTGCGCGAGCTGGGCGCGGTGCCGGAGAGCGATGCGCTGTACCTGGCCCCGGAGCAGGCCGCGGGCGGGGCGGGCGACGCGAAGTCGGACACCTTCTCCGCCGGCGCGCTTCTTTTCGAGATGCTCACCGGCCAGCCCGCGCACGAGCCCGGGAAGGCATTCGATCCCGCGCGCGTCGCGGCGGCGCGCCTGCAGAGCCCCACCACGGACGACCAAGCGATGCCCAGGCCGATCCGCGAGATCCTCCAGCGCTCGCTTGCCGCCGACCCGGCCGCGCCCTACGGCGAGATCCCACAGAAGCGGAAGGCGGTCCACGCGCTACTCTTCTCAGGTGACTTCTCTCCTACCACTTTCAACCACGCGTTATCCATGCACTCGCTCTTCCGCGACG
>JANMPI010000351.1:0-2811 GCA_031369785.1 Acidobacteriota bacterium | reverse complement strand
GGCGCACTTCTCGAGCTCGGCGCGCCCTGGTCCAAGCGGCTTGCCCATCTCGAGAGCCATGAGCCGTGCCAGCTCGTCCCTTCGCGCGTCGAGGCGATCCGCCGCCGCGCGCATCTTCCCGGCGCGAACCGCGAACGTGGTTGTGCGCCATCCCGCGAACGCGCAGGCGGCCTCGAGCAGCGCCATCCGCACGTCCTCCTCGCTCGCTTCCGCGTACTCGCGGATGAGCTCGCCGCTGGTCGGGTTCCTGGTCTGGAGCGCCATCACTCGCCTCCCGTGGATGCGGCTCCTGGAAGCGTAGCGCGGTCGGGATTGCGCCACACCAGGAAGATGCCGAACCCGCCGCACGAGGGATCCTCGACGTAGCCGGGGATGATCCCGTAGACCTCGTAGCCGCGGCGAAGCTGGGCGGAGAGTACGGGATCGGACTGCCGGCCGCGGACCACGGCGCCGACGTAAGCCTCGATGGGTTGCTCGCCGGCAACGCGCGGGTAGCCAGTCGGCAGGACGCCCGCCACGCGCCCGTGCAAGCCCAGACGGCGGGCGAGCGCGTGCTGCGCGCCTTGAAGCAGCGTCGAGAGGCCCCGCCCGCGGTGGGCGGGATGGACGCCGACGTCGGCGCCGTAGAGCCAGTCGCCCTCGGGATCGTGGTGGGTGAGCCAGTTTTCGCCGACAGCGTCCATGTAGAGGTGCTGGTAGCGGCCGAAGTCGACCCGGGTGCGAAAGTCCGTGGAGGACGCCACGACCGTTCCCGTCGCGCGCTCCACGACGGCGTGCTGGCCCTCCGGGAACACCGTCATGTGGGCGCGGTAGTGCTCGGCGCGGATGAGCTGGGCGGGGTGGAGGGTGGGGAAGCAGGCCCGCTGGATCTCGGCCAGGGCGTCGGCCATCCAGGGGTCGGAGCGGACGACGTCGTATTCGGATTGGACCCCACCCGGCACCGAGGGCGGGATCATGCGATCAGGAAAAGGCCATGCGCCATCCGCTTCAGGATACGGACCGAAGCAGCCGGCCGGCTACGCCTTTAGCCGAATGTCCGGTATTCGTCGAGGATGAAGTGGATGGGGTTTTGCGCCTGGTCGCGCACCCAGACCTCGTAGTGGAGGTGGGGGCCGGTGGAGCGTCCCGAGTTCCCGACGAAAGCGATCAGGTCGCCGCGGCGGACGCGCTGGCCCGGGCGAACGGCGTAAGCGTCGAGATGGCCGTAGCGCGTCACGACGCCGTAGCCGTGATCCATGATCAGCGCGTTCCCGTAACCACCCTGGACACCCACCGAAAGCACCACGCCATCCGCGGGCGCGAAGACGCGCGTCCCGATGGGGGTCGAGATGTCGATGCCGGCGTGGAAGTCCTTCTGGCCGGTGAAGGGATCGAGGCGATTTCCAAATCCCGCCGAGAGGTAGCCGCGGACGGGCCAGATCGACGGGGTCGAGGCGAGGACCATCGTCTGGTCCCGGTAGAACTCCTCGAGCTGGGCCGAGCGCTGGGTGAGGCTGGTCAGGCTCTCGTCGATCGCGGCCATCGCGCGCGGCGCGAGCACGGGCGCCTGGGACTCCATGCCCGTCGCGCCGCCGACGCCGGCGGTGCCCGCGTCGGGCAGCGAGTGCTCGAGGCCGGCCATGACGCCGAGCTTGGTGACCATGTTCTGCAGCTGGAGGACCTTGGCCTGCAGCTTCCCGGCGTTTTCTTCGTACGTGCGCGTCTTGGTGAGCAGCTCCGAGTTCTCGGTGCGCAGCCGGCGGAGATCCTGGATCTCCATCGTGATTCGCGCCGCGTGCACCATCACGCCCACGACCATGAAACCGACCACGCCGGCGAGAGTGAGCGTCCACTTGGCTAGCCGCACGGGCACGCGAATCTGGCGGAAGCGCGCCTTTGCGTGGGGAACCACGATCAGGGTGTAGAACTCGTTGGCCATCTTTCCTCCCGAACAAACGGGGCTCCGTGGGCCAGCGGCCACACGGACAGGAGGCGTGCGGCCTCCAACCCACACTGTGACAAAGAGCGGAGGCTACCACACCCCCGAATTCGGAGTCAATCATTCGTTCCAAATAATTGAACCGACAGTATCAATTCGGTGAACCGCCCCGGAACTGAAGCGCCTCCGCGATGTGTCCTGCTGCCACGGGTCCCCCCTCCTCCAGGTCGGCCAGTGTGCGAGCCACGCGCAGCACCCGATCGTGGGCGCGGCCGGAGAGCGCCAGTCGCTCCATGGCGATCTCCAGCAGGGCCTCCCCGGCCCTATCTGCTTCAGCCACCTCGCGTACCAGGGACGAGGGCAACTCCGCATTGACGGTCACCCCGGTGGCCGCCCGCCGGCAGGCTTGTCGCGCGCGAGCTCGTGTCACCCTGTCCCTTATCGCCGCTGAATCCTCGCCGGGGTGGCCCGTCATCTCGGCATAGCCGACCGCCCCCACCTCGACCTGGAGGTCGATCCGGTCGAGCAGGGGGCCGGACACCCGCCGGCGGTACCGCTCGACCTGTGACGGAGTGCACCCGCACCCCTCGTGACGCTGGCCGGCGCGGCCGCAGGGACACGGGTTCATGGCCGCGAGGAGCTGGAAGCGTGCGGGCAGATGAAGGGTGCCGCGCGCGCGGGCGATGCTGACCGTGCGCTCCTCGAGCGGCTGGCGCAGCGCCTCGAGCACGTTGCGCGGGAACTCGGGGAGTTCGTCGAGAAAGAGCACGCCGTTGTGCGCGAGGCTCACCTCGCCCGGGCGCGGGAGCGATCCGCCCCCGACGACCGCGACGTCGCTCGCGGTGTGGTGCGGCGCGCGGAAGGGGCGCTCCGCGAGGAGCACGTCGAGTCGC
>JANMPI010000327.1:0-1538 GCA_031369785.1 Acidobacteriota bacterium | reverse complement strand
GCACGGGAACCTTCGATGGCGACCCTGCCGCGCCACAGCGCCCGATGGCTCCACACGTCGGCCGGCCACCGGAAGTGCACCCGCACGTCCTCGTTGCCGGGACCATGCGCCATCATCGCCATCTTCGACATGCCGTGCATGTCCATCGTCCCCATCGCGGGGACCAGGCATGGGCCGAGGGTGATGACGACGGCGTGCTTCGCGGAGTCCACGACGGTATTGACCGGCGCATCGGGACCATCGCACCCGTGGCGGGGCGGACTGGCGCTGAGCGAAGAGATCGTGACCAAGGCGATGGCCGCACTCGCGGCGATCGAACGGGACCCCACCATACGGCGCTCCGATGCGTTCAGTTGACAGGTGTCGCGAGCCACTCGAGCAGCACCCCCAGCGCAAGCTAAGCGAAGAAGTTACGACAGCATGACAACGACGGAGAAGCCCCGCCGCGGTGAACACCGGGCGGGGCGTCTTGCTGGCGGCTGGAGGGTGGTGCTTAGTACATCCCCATCCCGCCCATGGCGCCGCCTGCCCCTGCCATGGCCCCCTTGTCGTTCTTCTTCTCGACCACCACGCACTCGGTGGTGAGCAGCAGGCCGGCGATCGACGCGGCGTTCTGCAGCGCCGTCCGGGCCACCTTGGTCGGATCGATGACGCCCGCCTTCACCAGGTCCTCATAGGTGTCGGTGGCGGCGTTGTAGCCGAAGTTCCGCTCCTTCGACGCTCTGACCCTGGCCACGACGATCGAGCCCTCGGCGCCCGCGTTCTCGGCGATCATCCGGATGGGCTCCTCGAGCGCCCGGCGCACGATCTCGACGCCGATCTTCTCGTCTTCGGTGCCGCGGATCTTGTCGAGCGCAGACTGCGCCCGGAGCAGCGCGACCCCGCCGCCCGGCACGATGCCCTCTTCCACCGCCGCGCGGGTGGCGTGCAGCGCGTCCTCGACCCGGGCCTTCTTCTCCTTCATTTCGGTCTCGGTCGCGGCACCCACGTTGATGACGGCCACGCCGCCCGCCAGCTTGGCCAGCCGCTCCTGCAGCTTCTCGCGGTCGTAGTCGCTGGTGGCCTTCTCGATCGCGGCCTTGATCTCCTTGATCCGGCCCTGGATGTCCGCGGGCTTGCCCTTCCCGTCGATGATGGTCGCAGTCTCCTTGTCGACCACGATCCGCTTGGCCCGACCGAGGTCCTCGAGCCCCGCGTTCTCCAGCTTGAGCCCCACTTCTTCGGAGATGACGTTGGCGCCCGCGAGCACGGCGACGTCGCGGAGCATTTCCTTCCGGCGGTCGCCGAAGCCCGGGGCCTTGACCGCGCACACCTTGAGCGTGCCGCGCAGCTTGTTCACGACCAGCGTGGCCAGCGCCTCACCCTCGACGTCCTCCGCGACGATGAGCAGCGGGCGGCCGCGCCATCACCGAAGATCTCGGCATCAAACTCGAGAACTCGACGCTCGACGATCTCGGCCGGGCGAAGAAGATCACGATCGACAAGGACAATACGACGATCATCGAGGGCGCAGGCACGAAGCAGGCGATCGAGGGCCG
>JANMPI010000326.1:0-5203 GCA_031369785.1 Acidobacteriota bacterium | reverse complement strand
GCTAGGCCGGGGGGACGAGCGGAAGCTCGAAGAAGAACTGGCTGCCTTCGCCGGGGGTGCTCTCGGCCCAGATCTTCCCGCCGTGCGCCTCGACGATGTAGCGCGAGATGTAGAGGCCGAGGCCGAGCCCCCGCCGGTCGTCGTGGCCCACCTGCGAGAAACGGTCGAAGATCGCTTCCAGCATGTAGGCGGGGATGCCGGTGCCGGTGTCCCCCACGACCACCCGCAGCCCCTCGCCGCCGCATTCGCCGCCCACCCAGATCTTCCCGCCGGGAGCCGTGAACTTGATCGCGTTGGTGATCAGGTTGGCGAGGACCTGGATCATGCGATCGTGGTCGAAGGCGGCGGGAAGCGGGCGCTCCACGATCTGCGACTCGAGGGAAATGTTCTTCGCTGCGGCCAGGCCCTGGAACGCGTCGACCGCTTCCGCGAGGAGCTCCGCCGCGTCGCCGGGAGCGGCCAGGATCGCCAGCTTGCCGGCGTCGATGCTGGCCACGTCGAGCAGGTCGCCGACGAGGCGGTTCATCCGCGCCGCGTAGCGCTGGATGCGCGCGGTCTGCGCGAGGGTCAGCCTTCCGGCCTCGTCGTCCGCGGACTGTTCCTGGAGGACGGTCGCGGAGAGGACGATTCCGCCCAGCAGGCTCCGGAGGTCGTGGCTCACCATGCCGAGGAAGCCGTCCCGGTTGGAGAGCACGTCGTCGGAGCGGGCGCGCTCGGTCAGCAGGTAGCGGTCGGTCTTGTCGCGCTCGAGCGGCAGCAGCTTCGCGAGGACGCGCGCGTTCTCCTCGCGCTCGGCGCGCAGGCTCGCATCGGCGGCCGCGCGCTCCTGCTCGAGCGCCGCGTCCTGCTGGACCCGCTCCTCCGCAACCGCCGCCCCCCGCTGCCGGCGGTCGCCGTCGACGTGCTGGTCCGCCTTGTCCCGCGCCTCCGCGAGCACGGCATCCGCCACCCCGCGCGCCCGCTCGACGACGCTGTCCGCGTCCTTCTCGACCTCGACCACCGCTTCCTGCCGGTCGAGGAGCACGCGGTCGGTCCTCGCGCGCTCGGTGCGCAGGCTCTGGTCGGTCAGGTCGCGCTCCGGCCGCGCCTTGACGTCCTTGGGCATGAATGACTGTAGCACCGCCACCCGAAGCGGCAGGGTCAGTTCGTCCGGCGCTCCACCGACCGCGCCGTGCGGTGATGCGCCACACACTCGCGGCAATATCCGAAGATCTGGTGGCGATGGCCGTCGATGACGAACCCGATGTCCGCCGCCACCTGCTCCTGGATCCGCTCGATCTCGTCGCTCGAGAACTCGAAGATCTCGCCGCAGGCCTTGCAGATGAAGTGGTCGTGGTGCTGCCGCTTGTACTCGCGCTCGAACCGCGTCTCCCCGCGCAGCACGAGCTCGGTGGCGAGCCCCGCGGCCTGCAGGAGCTTCAGGGTCCGGTACACCGTGGTGCGCCCGACGTCCGCCCGCCGCTTTTGCGCCAGGCGCAGCAGGTCGTCCACCGAGAGGTGGCGCTCCGAGCGGAGGAAGGCCTCGAGGATCGCCTCCCGCTGCTCGCTGCGCTTCAGCCCGTGACGCGCCAGGTGCTCCGCGAAGATGGCCTTTTCCTCGCGCCCGATCTGCTTGGTCACGTATCGTCAGCCTAGCCTTCGCCTTCGGGGGCTGTCAACGCTCGCCCCTCCGCGTTCTTGACACCGGGCGGGGCAGAAGACTAGGATCCGGCCATGATGAAACTGGATTTCAATTTCATGTTGCCTCCGTGCGCGTGAACCGCCTGCTCCTCGCCGTGCTCTCGCTGTCGCTTCTGCCCCGGCACGGCTTTGCCCAGCCGGCCACGGAAGATCGGGAAGGGACCGTGGCCGCCCTCCAGCAGGAGGTCGCCCGGCTGAAGGCCGCCGAATCGGCCCCCGAGCGCTTGAAGGAGCTCGAGCGGCGCATCGACCTCCTCGCGGCTGAAATCGAGAAGTCCCGCACCGGTGGGGCCATGGACGTCGAAGCGCCCGCGACGGGCGAGCCCGGGCTCGGGCCCGCCGCCTCCAAGGTCTACCACCGCACGAGGGGCGTCTCCATAGGGGGCTACGGCGAGGCTCTCTACCAGAACTTCGCGGGCAAGGACCAGGACGGCGCCCCCTCCCATCGCGACGACCGCCTCGACCTCCTCCGGGTCGTGCTCTATACCGGCTACAAATTCAGCGACACGATCCTCTTCAACTCCGAAGTCGAGTACGAGCACGCGACGACCGGCGAGGGCGACGAAGAGAAAGGCGAGGTCTCGGTGGAGCAGGCCTACCTCGACGTCCGGCCCTGGAAGACCGCCGGTTTCCGTACGGGCATGGTCGTGGTGCCGCTGGGCTTCATCAACGAGCTGCACGAGCCCCCGGTCTTCTTCGGGTCGCGGCGGCCCGTCGTCGAGCAGCGCATCATCCCCACCACCTGGCACGAGGTCGGCCTTGGCTTTTTCGGCGAGTCGAGCGCGTTCCAGTGGCGCGGGTATGCCGTCGCGGGGTTGAACGCGGCCGGCTTCACCGCGGAGGGCATCAAGGAGGGACGGCAGCAGGGCTCGCAGAGCCTCGCCAATGACGTCGCTCTCGTCGGCCGGCTCGACATGGTGCGGGTACCGGGGCTGCTCCTCGGCGTGTCGGTCTTCACCGGGAACTCCGGGCAGGGCGCGCAGAGCGATGGGCAGAGGATCCGCGGGCGGGTGACGCTGTTCGACGCTCACGCCCAGTACGAGCGGCGCGGCCTGCAGGCCCGGGCGCTTTATGTGCGATCGACGATCGCCGACGTGCCGCGGATCAACGCCGTCAACGGCTTCGTCGGCGCGCAGTCGGTCGGCAGCCGCCAGTACGGCTTCTATGCCGAGGCGGGGTGGGATGTCACGAGTCGGAAGGGCGACGGTCGGTGGGCCGTGATTCCGTTCCTCCGCCACGAGCGTTTGAACCCCCAGGACCGCGTCCCGACCGGTTTCGAGCAGGACCCGAGCCTGGACCAGAAGATCTGGACGGCGGGCGTCAGCGTCAAGCCGCTCACCGGCGTCGCGTTCAAGGCCGATTACCAATGGCTCTCGAACAAGGCGAGGACGGGGACGAACCAGGTGAACCTGGCCGTCGGGTTCCTGTTCTGAGGAGCCTCGCGACTCGGAGGACGCTGGCCTGGTCCTGGGGCGCACTCCTCGCCTCGGGTTCCCTCGTGTCCGCCGAAGTGCTGGTGACCGAGAAGGCGGCCCTGGCCCGCGCCTTCCCCGGCCAGGCCGTGGAACGCCGGACGCTCTATCTCCGGCCGGAACAGTTGACGGCGCTCGAGAAGGCGGCCCGCTCGAAGCTGCCGTCGCCTGTGGTCACGGTGTTCATTGCGCGGAGCGGCGAGACCGTTACCGGGCGAGCGGTGCTGGATACGCACATCGTCCGCACGATGCCGGAATCGCTCCTCACGGTGATCGAGCCCGATGGGCGGCTCCGCATGGCGCTCGTCCTTCAGTTCGGCGAGCCGCCCGACTACCTTCCGCGCCAGGGCTGGCTCGATACGCTCCGGGGCCGGTCCCTGGACGAACAGCTGTGGCCCGGCCGCGGCGTGCGACGGGTGACCGGGGCCACGCTCACCGTACAGGCGCTGACCGAAGCCATGCGTCGATCGCTCGCCATCGACCGGATCGTCCTCCGGTCGCATTCATGAGGTACATGGAAAAGGGAGGGTTCGAGAGCCATCCCCTCATGCGGCTCACCATTGCCCTGAGCCTCGTGCTGCTCTTCGGCTTCTGGCTCACGAACTTCGGCCTTTACTTCTCGCGCATGGGCCTCGGGCCGAAATCGGTCGTCACGTACTACAACGGATCGGAGGAGGAATTCCGAAGCCCGCGGTCGACGGAGTCGATGCTCGAGACCACCCACATGCATCTCCCGATGATGGCCGTGGTCCTGCTGATCCTGACCCACCTGACCATTTTCGCGCCCCTCCCGAAGCGAGCCAAGGCGCCGCTCATCGCGGGCACCTTCCTGTGTGCCGTGCTCCAGGAGGGGGCGGGGTGGCTCGTGCGCTACGTCAGCCCGGCGTTCGCTCCCCTGAAGATCGTGGGCTTCGTCGGCCTCCAGGCCGGGATCCTGATCCTCCTGGGCGCGCTCGCCTTGTTCCTGCGGAAGGCCGCGCGGGCCCAGAACGGGAGTGCTTTGGAGGGAGCGTGATCACTCGAGGGATCGGACACCCGGCGCGGTGACGAGGCCGTACGCCCGCGCGAAGCCACGCGTCGCGCGCACCGAGCGCCGCCCATTCCGCCGCTCGAGCACGAACCCCGCGGCCCCGCGTTTCTCGAGGAGGCGCAGGCCCTCCCTCGCGCCCAGCACGTAGACCGCGGTCGACAGCGCGTCGGCCTCGATGCCGGCTCGCGCCACCACCGTGGCCGCCAGCACTCCCCGCGACGGCAGGCCCGTCCTCGGGTCGAGGATGTGACCCGGGTGCTGGTCGCCCGCGGACGTGGAGACCGCCCTATCCCTCACCCGGAACGAAGCCCAGGGCGGGGCGCGGCGCTGCTCCGGGTCGCGGACCTCGACCGCCAGGTCCTCGCCGAACGTGCCGATGCTGCTCTCCCCGAGATCGACCAGGGCGCGCGGGGCTCCCGCTCCGCGGAGCGCCTCCAGGGCGAGGTCGGCCGCGTAGCCCTTCGCAATTCCACCGAAGTCGAGTCGAGTGCCGGGGGCAAGCGTCACCCCGCCCGTGGCGAGGTCGATGCGCACGCGGGTGAAGCCTACGCGCGCCATCAACGCGCGGCGCGCGGAGGCGGTCAGGCGGCGGCGCGGCCCGCCCAGTCCCCCGGTCGCACGCACGAGCGGCTCGATGGTGGGATCGAAGGCTCCGCGCGACGCCCGGGCCACGTCGAGTGCGTGACGCAGCACGGCCAGGACCTCGGGCGACACGCGACCGTGACCGGCGTCGTTCAGCCGGGTCAGCTCGCTGTCCTTCCAGAGCGACATCGTGTCGTCGACGCGGGCGAGGGCGGCAAAGGCGGCGTCGAAGGCGGACGCCGGGTCCGCCAGCCCACCCACTCTGACCTCGGCCGTGGAGCCCATGACCACGCGCACCTCTCGCGCCGTGTCATCGGCCGGGGAGCGACCGGGGCCGAGAAATGGCGGACCGGCCAGGGCCGGGCCCAGGATTCCCGCGATGGCGGCCACGGACCGGGCGATCGACACGCTACGGCTCGCTGCGGATCGCCGCACCCCG
>JANMPI010000295.1:0-9316 GCA_031369785.1 Acidobacteriota bacterium | reverse complement strand
TCTGCGACCAGGTCGCGGTGACCCGCGACTACCGCGAGGTTCTGGCCCGGAAGGACGTCGACGCCGTCATCATCGGGACCCCGGACCATTGGCATTCGGCGATCGCGATCGAGGCGATGCAGGCCGGCAAGGACGTCTATTGCGAGAAGCCCATGGTGCAGCGCATCGAGGACGGCCTGGGCGTGGTGGAGGCCCAGAAGCGGACCGGGCGGATCCTGCAGGTGGGGAGCCAGCGCACGAGCAACATCGTCTACGCGAAGGCGAAGGAGCTGCTCGCGGCGGGCGCGATCGGGGAGCTGGGCCTGGTCGAGGCCTGGTGGAACCGCAACTCGCCCATCGGCGCCTGGCAGTACACCCTGCCCTCCGACGCGTCGCCCGCGACCATCGACTGGGAGCGCTTCCTCGGCCCGGCGCCCCATCGTCCCTTCGAGCCCATCCGCCTGTTCCGCTGGCGCAACTACGACGACTACGGCACCGGCGTGGCCGGCGACCTCTTCGTTCACCTGTTCTCCGGCCTGCACGTCGTCACCGGGTCGATGGGCCCGACGCGCGTGATGGCCACGGGCGGGATCCGCCACTGGAAGGACGGCCGTGACGCCCCGGACATCCTGCTCGCCCTCGTGGACTACCCGAAGACCGCGGAGCATGCCGAGTTCACCCTCTCGCTGAAGGTCAACTTCGAGGACGGTGCGGGCGGTGGCGAGGAAGGCTTCCGCTTCGTCGGCTCGGAAGGCGTCATGAACATCACCCGCGACGGTGTCACGCTCACCCATCGCCCTCCCACGAAGGATCCCGGCCTCAGCGTGAAGACCTTTCCCAAGGCGATGCAGGACGAGATCACGAAGGAGTACAAGACGAAGTACCCCGGCCTCGACCGCGAGATGCGCGCGAGCCAGGAGGAGGTCTACCGCAAGCCCGCGGACTACGACGACACCGACCATCACCTCGCGAACTTCATCGAGTCCGTCCGCTCGCGCACGCCCTCGATCGAGGACCCGACCTTCGGCCTGCGCGCGGCCGGGCCCGCGCTCCTTTGCAACATGAGCCTGGCCGCGGGGCGGCCGATTGCGTGGGATCCCGTGGCCATGCGCGTCGCGGACAACCCCCGGGGCTGACGCGTCCGCCGTGCGCATCGCCACCTGGAACGTCAACTCGCTGAAGGCGCGCCTCGAGAAGGTGACGTGGTGGCTGGAGCGCGCGCGGCCCGACGTCCTGCTCATGCAGGAGACGAAGCTCGCGGACGCCGAGGTGCCGCTCCTCGCGTTCCAGTCCGCGGGCTACGAGGTCGCGCACCATGGCGAGGGGCGGTGGAACGGGGTCGCCATCGCCAGCCGTTGCGGGATCGCGGACGTCGTCACCAATTTCGGCGAGCCTCTGCGCCAGGCGCAGACGGATGACACCGGCGACGACGAGCCCTTCGCCGAGGCCCGGATGATCGCGGCCCGCTGCGGCGACGTCCGTGTCGTCTGCCTCTACGCGCCCAACGGCCGCGTCGTGGGATCGGAGTTCTACGACGCCAAGCTCCAGTGGTTCGATCGCCTGTCGTCGTGGCTGGCCGCCTCGGCCGATCCGACCCAGCCCCTCGTCCTCGGCGGCGACCTGAACGTCGCCCCTACCGACGCCGACGTCTGGGATCCGCGCGCGTGCCACGGCGGCACCCACGTCTCGCCGCCCGAGCGGCAGGCCTTCGACCGTCTCCTCCGCTTCGGCCTCACCGACGCCTATCGCGCGCACCACCCGGAGCCGGGACGCTACACCTGGTGGGACTACCGGGCGGGCATGTTCCACAAGAACTTCGGCATGCGCATCGACCACCTCCTCGTCACCGCGCCCCTGGTGAAGCGCATTATCCACGCCGAGATCGACCGCGAGGCGCGCAAGGGCAAGCCGATCCCCTCCGACCACGCGCCGCTGCTCATCGACGTCGACGTGCCGGGCTGCGCGTTCGACGCCGGATGGTCGTCCGCCGAGGGCCGCATCGCCGCCCGCCGGGCCCGCTGATGCTGAAGCCGCCCATCGAGCCGATGCTGGCCAAGCTGGCGGATGCGCTCCCCGCGGGCGACGGGTGGCTCTTTGAGCCCAAGTGGGACGGTTTCCGCGCCATCGTCTTCAAGGACGGTGACGACGTGTTCATCCAGAGCCGCGACCTGAAGCCGCTCGACCGCTATTTCCCGGAGCTCGCGGCCGGGCTTCGCTCCGGGCTGCCGAAGCAGGCGGTGGTGGATGGGGAGATCGTGATCGCGAGCGCGAAGGGGCTCGACTTCGATCTCTTGCAGCTTCGCCTCCACCCCGCGGCGTCTCGGGTGGCGAAGCTGGCCGCGGAGACCCCGTCGTCCTTCGTGGCCTTCGACCTCCTCGGCCTCGGTGACGCCGACCTTCGCGCGCAGCCGCAAACCGAGCGTCGGGCCCTGCTCGAAAAGGCGCTCGCCGCCGCCTCCGGCCGCATCCACCTCACCCCCTGCACGCGCGACCGCGCCATCGCCCGCGACTGGTTCCATCGCTTCGAGGGCGCCGGCTTCGACGGCGTCATCGCCAAGCACGAGAAGGCCGCCTACGAGCCGGGCAAGCGCACGATGATCAAGGTCAAGCACGTGCGCAGCGCTGATTGCGTGGTGGGCGGCTTCCGCTGGCACAAGAACGGGCCGGGGACGCTGGTCGGCTCGCTCCTCCTCGGCCTCTACGACAGAGGCGGCGACCTGCACCACGTCGGGGTGACGTCGTCCTTCACGATGGCGGTGCGGGAGAAGCTCGCCAAGGAGCTGGAGCCGCTGCGCAGCAACGCGCGCGCCGATCATCCGTGGCGGGAATGGGCGGGCGCGGCCGCGGAATCGCAGCGCATGCCGGGCGGGCAAAGCCGCTGGAGCGCGGGCAAGGACCTGTCGTGGGAGCCGCTCCGGATCGAGCGCGTGTGCGAGGTGAAATACGACCACCTCCAGGGCGACCGCTTTCGCCACGCCGCGATCTTTCTTCGCTGGCGTCCCGACAAGCAGCCCTCCGACTGCCGGTACGATCAACTGGAGGTGACGCCGCCGGCGGAGCTGGCGGACATCTTCAATTAAGGAGTGGACATGATCCTCGTCACGGGCGCGAGCGGAACCGTCGGAAGCGAAGTGGTGAAAGCGCTGGGGAAAACGGGCGCCAAGGTGCGCGCCGGGTTTCGCACGCGGGCGCAGAACATCCCGAGCGGCGTCGAGTCCGTCGCCCTCGACTTCGATTCGCCGGAGACGGTGGCCGCGGCGCTCATGGGAGTCGAGACCGTTTTCCTGCTGTCGAACATGGTGGAGCCGGAGAAGAAGGTGGTGGACGAGGCGAAGCGCGCGGGGGTCAAGCGCATCGTCAAGCTCTCGGTGAACGGCGCCGCCGACGAGGCCTACACCTTCGCCCGCTGGCATCGGGGGGTGGAGAAGCACATCGAGAAGTCGGGCCTCGCCTGGACGCACCTGCGCCCGTCCGGCTTCATGCAGAATTTCTTCAACTACATGGGCGACACCATCCGTAAGCAGTCGGCCTTCTACACCTCGACCGGGACGAAGGGGAGCGGCGCGCACATCGACGCCCGGGACATCGGGGCCGCCGCGGCGCGCGTGCTCACCGGGACCGGCCACGAAGGCAAGGCCTACGAGCTCACGGGCTCCAGGGCCATCCACTACGACGAGGCGGCGCAGATCCTCTCCCAGGCCGTGGGACGCGAGATCAAGCACGTGGCGATTCCGCCGGAAGCCTTCAAGCAGGCGGCGATGGGAATGGGAATGCCCGAGGTCTACGTCGACGCTCTGGTCGACCTCGACCGCGCGTACGCGACGGGAAGGCTGAACGTGGTCACGCCCAACGTGAAGCAGCTCACCGGCCGCGATCCCATCCCCTTCGAGCAGTTCGCGAAGGACTACGCGGACAAGTTCAAGGCCTAGCCGCCGGTCTTCGCCTTCCGCCGCGCCGCGGTCGGCCATTCCCCGCCCGGATGCGGGTCGTCGGGGTCGAGTGCTTCGGGCGCGGGGCGCAGCGCTTCCGGCACGTGCTCGAGATTGATGCGCACGCGCGTCCAGGTGGACGACCGCCCGCGCATCGAGTCCACGAGCACGTCGGCGGGCTCCAGGTGCGCGGCGGCCTCGGGGTGGCGGGCCTTCCAGCGGTCGACGCCGGCCAGCGCGTCGTCCTTGCGGGCGGCGCGGGCGATCTCGACCAGCGGCCTGGTGGAGACGCGGCGGCCCGCCGCTTTCACCTTCGCCGTCCCCCTGGCCTTCGACGGCTGAACGCGCGGCGGCTCGCCGGCCTGCTTCGCGTAGTGCGGCGGCCACGGCGCGTCTCCCTGTCCCTCCGCCTCCTGACGCGCGGAGAGCTCGAGCAGCGGCAGAAGCGAGCAGGGGCGGGCGTCGATGCCGGCGTGGAGGTCGCCGAGAGCCGCGAAGCGCGCGGGCATCGTTCGCAGCGTGAAGTCCTCGGGCCGGCAGCGGGCGAGCTCGTCCCAGGTCATCGGCGCCGACACGCGGCCGTCCGGCCGCGGGCGCACCGAGTACGCGCTGCACACCGTGCGGTCCTTCGCGTTCTGGTTGTAGTCGAGGAACACGCCGTGGCGCTCCTCCTTCCACCACTTGCTGGTGGCGAGCGACGGCGCCCGCCGCTCCACCTCGCGGGCGAGGGCGAGCGCGGCGCGGCGCACCTCGTCGAACGTCCAGCGGCGGTGCAGGCGCACGTTCACGTGGATGCCGCGGGAGCCGGACGTCTTCGGCCAGCCCACGAGCTCGAGCTCGTCCAGCACCTCGCGCACGACGCGCGCGGTGGCCTGGATCTGCGGCCATTCCACGCCGGGAACGGGATCGAGATCGACGCGCAGCTCGTCCGGGTGATCGAGGTCCTCCGCGCGCACGGGATGGGGATGCAGCTCGAGGCAGCCGAGGTTGGCCATCCAGGCGAGGGCGGCGGCGTCGCGCGGGACGACCTCCTCCGCGGTACGGCCGGAGGGGAAGCTCAAGGCCACGACCTCGATCCACTCCGGGCGCGAGTCGGGCGCGCGCTTCTGGTAGAAGAACTCGCCGTGGATGCCGTTCGCGTAGCGGACGAGCACGTTCGGCCGCCCGCCCGCGCCGCGCAAAGCGCCTTCCGCCACCGCGATGTAGTACCGCACCACGTCGAGCTTCGTGATGCCGGCCTCGGGGAAGTACACCTTGCCCGGATTCGTGACCGTGACCTCGCGGCCGGCAACCTCGAGGACGGCGGGCACCGGCTTCTTCGTCGCCACGGCCCGAGCATAAACCGTCAGGTACCATGACGCATGCGCCGCGTCCGCACGTTTCTCGTCGTCCTCGCGTGCATCGTGGGCGCGCTCGCGCTCGCGCTGTGGGCCACCGCGCCCATCCTCGAGGACCGCGCGGCAGCAGCGATCGTGCGCGCGGGCGCCGGCGCGGGCGTCACCATCGGGGACGTCGAGGTCCGGTGGAACGGCCCGGTGCGGCTGCACAAGGTCCTCGTCGATCGCGCGGACACGGGGCGCGTTCAGGTGGAGCGGGCGGACGTCCGCTGGGACTTCGCGGGCGGACGCGAGCCGCGGGCGCACGTCCGCGGCTTCGATCTCCACGGCATCCGCATGCAGCGCGGCCCGCTGACCATGGAGCTTTCCGAGGCCGCGTTCGACGTCGTCTCCTGGGAAGTGCGCGACGGAATGGAGCGGCTGCGCCTGCGCCAGGTCCCCTCCGGCGGCGAGTTCGAGGCGAAGTGGCGCGCGCACGCCGCGAGCGCCGACATCGGGCTCATTCTGTCCCGCCTCGATCTCGCCTCCGCGCGCGTGCGCTGGTCCGGTGACGACGTCCTGCAGCCCGGCGCCTGGACGGGCACGCTCGCGATGTCATCCGCCGGCCCGGAGACGACGCTGCGCGGCGACGCCTCGGCGCAAGGCGTGAGGATCAAGCTGCCGCCGTCCTTTGGCGGGACCGCGGGGGAGTTCGGCGTCCCGGTCGCCGTGCACCTCGCGTGGGAAGCCGTCCGCGGCGTGGCGTCGCTCGACGTACGCGCGCTCGACGCGAACCTCGGCGGCCTCGCCGTCGATGCCACCGGCCGTGTCTCGGGATTCGGGCCGGAGGCGGTGATCGATGCGAAGCTCGCCGCCCACTCCGATCTCGGGGCCGCCTTCTTCACCGCCGGAATCCGGCTCCCCGTCTCCATGGAGATCGCTCCCGACGATCGCCTCGGCACGGCGTCCGGAGCGCTGTCCATCCACGGCCCGCTCTGGCGGCCGGCGGAGCTGCTCCTCATCCCCGACCTGCGCTTCGAGCCGACCCCGCGCGGCATCGAGGCGATGCAGTTCCTGGCCCGGCCCTTCCGCTACGAGCCGCCCGGCAGCGGAACGAGCATCGAGCTGCGCGCGGCCGCGCCCGATTTCGTCCCCATCGGCGCCGTGCCCCCGCTCTTCCTGGAAGCGCTCCTCATCTCCGAGGACGCCGGCTTCTACGGCCACCCCGGCATCGACATCGCGGAGATGCGCGCGGCGTGGGCGGACAACGCGGAGCGCGGAAAGGTCGCGCGCGGCGGGTCCACGATCACGCAGCAGCTGGTGAAGAACTTGTTTCTCTCGCGCGAGAAGAGCTACGGACGCAAGATGGAGGAGGCAGCTCTGGCACTCCTCGTCGACGCCGCGCTCCCCAAGCGCCGCATCCTGGAGATCTACCTGAACGTGATCGAGTGGGGACCCGGCCTCTACGGCCTCGTGCCCGCGGCCCGCCACTACTTCGGCAAGAGTCCGGGGCAGCTGACCCCGAAGGAGATCGCGTTTCTCGTCTGCCTGATCCCGAGCCCGGTGCGGTACCACCAGGCCCACCTCGCCGGGCACGTCGGGCCCGGCATGGAGCAGCTGACCGCCAATCTGCTCGCCAAGCTCCGGTCGGTGGGCGCGATCAGCGACGACGACTACGAGGGCGCGCTCGCCGAGTCCCTGCGCTTCGCCCCCGAGACCGCGCCCGCCGCCGTCTCCTGAACGCGAGCCATCACCGCCGCCGCCACGCGGTCGCACTGCTCGCGCCCGAACCGGAGCAGCTCGCGGGGATGCCGTCCGTCACGGGCGAGTGCGGTCCTGAGCATCGCGCGGGCACGGTGCAGGCGGGTCTTGACCACGTCCTCGCTGAGCGAGAGCGCCTCCGCGGTCTCGGCGGTGGTGAGCCCCTCGACCTCGCGCAGCACGAACACCGGACGGTAGGTTTCGTCCAGAGCGTCGACGATCGCCTGCAGGTCCCTTTGCAGCTCGCCGGAGAGCGCCGCCTGCTAGGGGTCGGGGCTCGCGGAGGCAACACGACCGCAATCGCCGTCCCGCTCGATCGACTCCGTGAGCGCGGCCGCGGCCCGCCGCCGGTGGCCGGCGAACGCCTCGCGCACCGCGATGCGGGTGAGCCAGCCCGCGAACGAGCCCCGGTGCCCGTATTGATCGAGATGGGTGTAGGCATTGAGGTATGCCTGCTGCAGCACGTCCTCCGCCTCGCCGTGGTCCCGCACGATCCCGCGCGCCACGCGAAAAAGGCGCTGGTTGTAGCGGCGCACCAGGATCTCGAACAGGGCCTTGTCGCCGCCCCGGATGCGGCGCACCAGGTCCTCGTCCGAGGGGGCCTCGGGACGTAGCGCTCCGGAAAGGGTCGCGTTCGTGGTCACGGTCGATCTCCTGTCACCAAATCCGTCTCTCCCCACTCTATTCAATTAGGGGGAGCGAAATGTCCATCAAGGTCTGGTTACGGAATCCGAAAGGGCTGGGGCGCCTGCTGGTGGGCGTCGTCGGGCTGGCGCTGGCGAGCGCCGCGTACGGGGTAGGCGCGGCCCCCCCCGCGCATCCAGCGAGCGGAAAGGACGTTTTCCGCTACGACACCTTCGGAAACGAGACGTTCTGGACCGACACCCTGCGCCTGCACGAGACGATCTCGACGTCGGTGGACCCCACCACGGCCCTCTCCGTGGGCCTGAAGGTGGACGCGGACGCGCTTCCGCCGGGGATACTGAAGACGGTCGACCTGAAGAGTCCCGCGACCACGATCGCGCTGCTGAAGATGAATGCGGTGGTGGGGGTCAAGGGGACGGTGGTCTCGAAGGACGGCAAGGACGTCCTCACTCGGGTGGGCATCACCTGCGCCTTGTGCCACTCCACGGTGGACGATTCCGTGATGCCGGGGATCGGCCACCGCCTCGACGGACGACCCAACCTCACCCTCAACCCGGGCGCGATCATCGCGTTGTCGCCGGCGCTCGATGCTGCGAAGAAGGCGGTCTACAACTCCTGGGGGCCGGGCAAGTACGACCCGCGCTACAACCAGGACGGCAAGAACGGGCCGGTGGTCATCCCGCCTGCCTTCGGGCTGGCCGGCGTGCGGCAGGCCACGTTCACGGGTGACGGCGACATCACCTACTGGAACAACTACGTCGCGGTGACGCAGATGGCGGGCCACGGCAGCTTCCACGAGCCGAGGCTGGGCATCGCCGTCGTTGCGAAGGGCGAGGACCTGGTGAAGCCGAAGCTGCCCGCGCTCCGCGCGTATCAACACAGCCTGGTCAAGCCGGCGCCCCCGGCGGGGAGCTTCGATTCCGCCGCCGCGGGACGCGGCCGAAGCGTCTTCACTGGCACGGGCCGGTGCGCGACCTGCCATTCGGGCGCTGCCTTCACCGACGGGAAGCTGCACGCGGCGGCCGAAACCGGCATGGATCCGTCCTACGCCGCGCGGAGCGCCACGAAGAAGTACCGGGCGACCCCCTTGCGCGCGCTCTGGTCGCACGCGCCCTACTTCCACGACGGAAAGGCGGCGAGCCTCTCCGCGGTGGTCGACCATTACGATTCGGCCCTCGCCCTGAAGCTGAGCGCCGCGCAGAAGAAGGACCTGGTCGAGTACCTGAAGTCGATCTAGAACAGGACGCGGGTGCGGATCGTGCCCTCGATGGCGGCCAGCTTCTGGAGCGCGATGCGGCTCGAGTCGGCCTCGACGTCGATGACGACGTAGCCGATCTTCGGGTTCGTCATCAGGTACTCGCCGCTGATGTTGATGTTGTTGTCGGCGAACACGTCGTTGATCCGCCGCAGCACGCCGGGCACGTTGTGGTGGATGTGCAGCAGCCGGTGGCCCCCGGGGTGCTCGGGCAGCGAGACCTCGGGGAAGTTGACCGCGGACAGCGTGGAGCCGTTGTCGCTGTAGCGGATCAGCTTTTCCGAGACCTCGGTGCCGATGTTGGCCTGGGCCTCGATGGTGGATCCGGCTATGTGCGGGGTCAGGATGACGTTCTCGAACTCGCGAAGGCGGGAGGCGAACTCCTGGTGGTTCCCCTCCGGCTCCTCCGGGTACACGTCGAAGGCGGCGCC
>JANMPI010000289.1:0-2887 GCA_031369785.1 Acidobacteriota bacterium | reverse complement strand
GTCGGGCGCGCGCCCGACAAGGCCGCCGCGGTGGAGAAGCTTCTTGCGCAGGCCAAGGACGGCCCGATCGTCGATCCTCCCGACCGCGTGGTGTTCCTCTACCGCGGCCCCGCCCGCGACGTGGCCTTCGCGAGCGACCTGATCGGCATCCGGCGCGAAGACCCGATGCAGAAGGTGCCGGGAACGGACCTCTTCTATTACGAGGCGCGGGTGGAGCCGGGGTCGCGCGTCAGCTACCAGTTCGTCCCCGATTTCGGGACGCCGGTGCCGGATCCCCGCAACCCGCGGCGCGTCCCGGCAGGGCCGAAGGAGGAAGCGTCCTCGCTGGCCATGCCGGGCTGGATCGAGCCCGCGCATCTCGCGGAGACGCCCGAGGGACGGCGCGGCCGACTGGAGACCCTCGAGTTCGCGAGCACCATCCGCCCGGGTGCGAAGACGATCCTCCACGTCTACGTTCCGGCGGGTTACGACGGCGGCACGGGCCGCTATCCCGTCGCGTACCTGCTCGACGGCGACGGCGCGCGCACGCAGGGGCTCGTCCCACGCAGCCTGGACAACCTGATGCCCGAGCGCGTCGCTTCGGCGCTAGTGGTTTTCCGCGGACGCATGGACTGGGGGCCGACGCGGCCGGGCCCCCTCGAAGCGATTCCGGCTGACGCCGCCATCCTCGTCAAGGAGATCGTCCCCCTGGTCGATGCCCGCTACCGCACGATCGCCGAGCCGAGCGCGCGCGCGGTCGCAGGCCCGGCCGTCGAAGCGGTGACCGCGCTCGTGGCCGCGTTCGGCGAGCCGGCCGCCTTCGGCGCCCTGGGGGTGCAGGCCGTGTTCCTGCTCGACGTCATCGACGACATGCTGCGGCCGATGGTCCGTACCGCGTCCGAGCGGCCGCTGCGCGTGTACCACGACTGGGGCCTCTACGGGCTCGCGTCCACGCGGGAAGCGAGGGACCTGCGCGCGGCGAACCGCCGCTTCAACGAGTTCCTGAGGTCGAAGGGACATCAGCCCAAAGGCGGCGAGGCGAAGGACGGCGACGGCTGGGCGAGCTGGCGCAACCGGACGGACCAGCTGTTCGCGGCCCTGTTCCCGCCGGCTGAAGGGACGTTGCCATGAAAAATGGCGCCCCTCGGTGAGTCAACGACCCTGGGCGCGCTCCGACAGGAGCGGGCGCACTTCGTCGAGCGCATTCCAGCGGACATCCGGGGAGTCCTTCAGCAGATGCAGGCCGACCCCCTTGTACGAGGCCCGCACGTAGAGCGCGGACGCTTCCGCGGTCAGGTCCTGGCTTCCCCACCACCAGCGCTCGACGTACGTGGGACGCCTTTGCAGGATCGAATAGGTGAGGTCGTACTTGTTGTGCCCCGGCACCGATCGCATCCCGTACCGGCCCTCGACGCCGCTCAGGTCCGGGCGGAGCCGGGCCACGTACGGGTCCGACTTGCCGAGGAAGTCGACGCCACGGCGCTCGGCGAAATAGACGATCGCTCCCGCGCGGAAGACGCCGATGGTGGCGCCCTCCGACGTGACTTCGTGCAAAGCCATGCCGGTCCTCGCCGCGCGTCCGGTGGGCTCCACCTCGTGGGGCGGCTCCGCAAAGATAATCTCCGGGGCGAAGCGCGCGTTCAGACGCCAGACCATCACCGCGAGCAGGGCGACCACGACCAGGTGCTGCCGCCTCGACGACGTCGAACCCGCGATGAGGGATCGGGCTTCGACCACCGCGGCCAGGAGGAGCAGGGGCACGCTTCCGGCCAGGAACCGCCAGTAGTCCCAGGCATCGCCGCCGGCCCAGACCTGATAGCCCACCGCGGCGGCAAAGAGGGCGACGGGAAACGCGACCCACCGGCTGGGCCGGAGCACGAGACCGGCGGCGGCAACGGCCAGCGGCACCGTGGCCGTCCCCAGGAAGGGAGTGACGAACCGGCGCCCCTCGGCGAGGCGGAAGGTCAGCGCATAGCCTTCGACCTTCAGCAGGTAGGTATTGGGGACCCACTCTCCGTAGTACAGGACGCGGAAGGCGACGGCGCTCGCGGCGATGGCCGCCACCAGCCCCGCTTCGACGAGAACGGGCGCGACCCCCCGACGGTCGCGCCGCGCGCCATGAAGGCGGAACAGGAAGATGACGGCGACGGCGACGAGAGCATCCGGCCGGGCCAGGATCGCGATCCCGGCCGCCAGCACGAGGGCGCGCGACACCTGCCCCGCCGGCGCGGCCAGCGCGTACCAGCCCGCGGCGACGATGGCCGCGGCCACCAGTCCCGTCTCCATGCCGAGGAGGCTCCAGTAGGCGAGCGGGTAGTACGCGAGAGCGGCCGCCAGGTACAGGCCGCGCCAGGCCGGGGATACCGGCAGCCCTCGTTCCACGGACATCCGCTCCGCGAGGCGGACGGCGAAAAGGCCGAAGACCGCGAGCACGGCGATGCCCGTCACCTGCACCGCGAGCACGCCGCCGAACTTGCCAAAGATGCCGATGAGGACCGCCATCCATACGGTCTGCAGCAGGTTCGAGTAGCCCTCGACGCGCTCGTAGTCGCTCCATGTGAGCCCCTTTCCTTCGAGCAGGCGCGCCGAGTAGCGGAGCGAGATCAGCGCGTCGTCGGAGAGGAACGGGAGGAAGTGGAGCGCGTGAACGATCGAGGTGACGGAGGCCATATTTTCGCCCCACCCTGGTTTGCCCCGCAGGCAGATCCCGTACAGCTGATGGGTCCGGTCGGTCAGTCGATGAGCAAACTCGGCGATTTGCACGTAGGTGGGGTGTTCCGGCATCTTTAAGCCGGCCTTTGCAAACAGATCGGTCCGATAGTAAGTCATCGCACTTTCCGCATAGAACGGCAATGCAAAGATCTGTCCCTGGAACGTGACCGCGTTTCTTACTGGTTCGAGCAGGTCC
>JANMPI010000355.1:0-6234 GCA_031369785.1 Acidobacteriota bacterium | reverse complement strand
CGTACACGCGCAGCGGCGCGAGCGGATTTTCATCGAGGACGTTCTGCCGCACCCACCGGGCGCCGTCGACGCCGACCGGTCAGGTCGGCGACAGCAGGAGGACGAGGCGAGGGTGGTCGCGGTCCTGGTCGAAGACGGCGGCGAGGTCGGCGAGAGAACGGAGATCGTGGACAACCGGCCCCTGGACGGCGTGGGGCGCCGTCACGCGCGGGTGCGCGGCGCAACTCACACCCAGGAGCGCCGCGAGAACGAGCGCCGCTCCCCGCCGGAGATTCATGACTGGAGAGGATAGCTTGCTAGAGTGCGCGACGTGACGCGCTCGCGAGCGGTATCCGCCGTCCTCGCCGTCATCGCGCCGCGTCATCGGCCCGTTCTCGAGACCTCGGCCCGTGCGCACGGCGTCACGTATCCCCCGCCGTCGCTTCTCCTCGTCGCCTACAAGAGCGAGAGCGTGCTCGAGGTCTGGGCGGAGGTGCCCTCGGGATGGAAGCGCTTGCGGGAATACCCCGTCCTCGCGGCGAGCGGTGGCCCGGGTCCCAAGCTTCGGGAAGGCGATGGTCAGGTCCCTGAGGGCATCTATCGGCTGACGCATCTCAACCCGGACAGCAGCTATCACCTCTCGATCCGCGTCGACTATCCGAACGAGTGGGATCGCGCACGGGGGCTGGAGGACGGCCGGACGACGTTGGGGAACGACATATATATCCACGGCAAGGCGGTCTCGATCGGCTGCCTGGCCATCGGCGACGAGAACATCGAGGAGCTATTCGTTCTCGCCGCCGACACTGGGATCGCCAACGCGCGCATCGTCATCGCGCCGACGCGCGGGACGCTAGCGGTGCCGTCCGGCGCGCCGCCATGGACGGCAACCCTCTATCGCGCGATCGCCCGCGAGATCGCCCCACTGCGGGGTTGAACACGGACTCGTTGCGGAACGGTGACTCGCCGGAGCGCTGGCGCCCTCCGCTGAGGTGGCGTCCGTGCGCGGCGGGGCCGACAATGGCGCATGCGTGACGGGCCTCTCCGCGCGGCGGTCAAGTCGGCGGCCCGTCTCCGCTTCGCGGCCGACCTCCGCGCCGTCCGCGCGTGGCGGCGCCGCCGCGGCGGGTTCGCCTTCGATCTCGCCGGTGAATGCCGCCGTTGCGCGCAGTGCTGTGAGGCGCCGGGAATTCGCGCCAACGCCGTGGTCTGGCATCTCCGCAGCGCGCGCTCCGCCTTCCTCTGGTGGCAGCGGGTGGTCAACGGCTTCGCGTTGATCGAGGCGCGCCGCGCGGATCGGACGTTCGTTTTCCGCTGCACCCACTTCGATGCGGCGACGCGGCTCTGTGACAGCTACGAGACGCGGCCGGGGATGTGCCGCGACTACCCGCGCGCCCTCCTCGACCAGCCGGCGCCCGAGCTCCTCCCCGGCTGCGGGTATCGCACCCGTGCGCCGCAGGCCGCCCGCATGATCGCGCTCCTCGACCGGCAGACGCTCACCGACGAGCAGCGCGCGCGGCTGAAGAGTGGCCTGCGCCTGGAGTAGCTACCCGCGGAAGCGATCGGTCGCGAGGACGAGCTCGTGGACGATCCCGGGCTCGAAGGCCGAGTGGCCGGAGTCGGGCGCCAGGCGGAAGTCGGCCTCCGGCCACGCGCGATGCAGCGCCCACGCCGTCTCCATGGGGCACACGACGTCGTAGCGGCCCTGCACGATCACGGCGGGGATGTGCCGGATCCGCGGCACTCCGTCCAGCAGCTGCGTCTCGGGCTGGAAGAAACCACCGTTCACGAAGTAGTGGCATTCGATGCGCGCGAAGGCGAGCGCGAACGTGTCCTCGCCGGTGCGCGCGATCTCGTCGACGTCGACGTACAGGTGGCTCGTGCTGCCTTCCCAGATGCTCCAGGCCCGCGCCGCGGCCTGCCGGGTCGCGGCATCGTCCCCGGTCAGGCGCCGGTAATACGCGCGCAGGAGGTCGCCGCGCTCGGCTTCCGGAATCGGAGCGAGGTAACCCTCCCAGGCGTCGGGGAATAGCGCGCTCGCGCCGCGCTGGTAGAACCAGTCGATCTCCTGCTTGCGGATCATGAAGATGCCGCGGAGGACGAGCTCGGTCACGCGCTCGGGGTGGGACTCCGCGTACGCGAGGGCGAGGGTGCTCCCCCACGAGCCGCCGAAGACCTGCCAGCGGTCGAGCCCGAGGTGCGCGCGCAGCGCCTCCATGTCCGCCACGAGGTGCCAGGTCGTGTTGTCGACGAGGCTGGCGTGGGGAGTGCTCTTGCCGCAGCCCCGCTGGTCGAACAGAACGATGCGGTACGCCGCGGGGTCGAAGAATCGGCGTTGCTTGGGCTCGGTGCCGCTGCCCGGGCCGCCGTGGACGAACACCACCGGCTTCCCCGCCGGGTTGCCGGATTCCTCGAAGTAGATCTCGTGGACGTCGGACACGCGGAGGCGTCCGCTGCGGAAGCACTCGATCTCGGGATACAGGACGCGGCGCTCTTCGGGGCTCATGGGCGACGGATTGTAAGTCGGATCGCTACCGCCGCACGACGATGACGTTCTGCTCGCACCGCGCGGGATCGTCGATGTAGTCGAGCAGCGTGAAGAGGCGCGACCAGTGCCGCTCCACGTAGCCGCGGGGGATCAAGGCTTCGCCCGTCCACCAGTTGCCCGGCACGGCGTCATAGCAGTACTCGCCGGCGTCGAACGCCTGGCGCGAGGCGGCGGCGTCCGCGAAGAGCCCGGGCAGGTGGCCGAGGTGCGCGGCGAGATCGCCTTGCGCGCGGAAGCCCTCGCACACGTCGATGAACTGGCGGTTGCGCGTGGATACGATCAGCAGTCCGCCGGGCTTCAGGATGCGGTGGAACTCCTCGAGCCATGCCGTGTGCATCTCCTCCGACAGGTGCGAGAAGACGGAGAAGGCGTACACGAAGTCCACCGAGGCGGGCGGAAGCGGCGACGGCGGCCACGGTCCGGCGCGCTCGAAATGCGCTTCCTCGATGGTGCGGCGGCAGACGTCCACCATCTTGTCGCGAGTGTCGATCCCCCACAGCCGGTCCGCCTCGACGTCCTTCAGGAAGAACCGGAGGATGCGCCCCCAGCCGCATCCGAAGTCGAGGATCCGCTCGCAGCGGGCCAGCGGTCCCGCGTGCTGCTCGAAGAGCGCCTTGAAGAGCCGGTAGATCGGAGAGGCCTGGCGCATCGCGGCCTCGCCGGAGAGGCCGGTGCTCTCGATCTGGAGCGCGTTCTCCGGGAAGCCCGGCAGCACGCCGCGCAGCTCCGCCGCGCCCTGCTGTCCGCGAAGAATCAGGGCGAGCCACGCGTCGTCGTCGATGCCGCCGAAAAGAACGTGGGGAGTCTGGGCCATGGTGCGGGGGCGCAGGATTGTAGGCCGGATGAAGGATAATGTTGGGGCCATGGGAGTGCTCGACATCTTCAGGGGGAAGCTCATCGATCCCACGACTTACCCGGGGGTCCACGGCGGTGGCGACATCATCACCACCACGGTCGACGCGGTGGTCAAGTGGGGCCGGAAGAGCTCCATCTGGCCGATGCCCTTCGGGACCGCCTGCTGCGCGATCGAGTTCATGGCCCTCACCGCCTCGCACTACGACCTCGCGCGGTTCGGGGCCGAGGTGCTGCGGTTCTCGCCCCGCCAGGCCGACCTCATGTTCGTCGCGGGCACGATCGTGGACAAGGAAGCGCCGATCCTGAAGACGATCTACGACCAGATGCCCGAGCCCAAGTGGGTGATCTCGATGGGCGTCTGCGCGTCCTCCGGCGGCTTCTACCGCTCGTATCACGTGATGCAGGGGATCGACGAGATCATCCCCGTCGACGTCTACGTGCCCGGCTGCCCCCCGTCACCGGAGGCGCTCATCGCCGCGGTGATGAAGATCCAGGAGCGGATCGGCGCGGGTGTCCAGGCGCGGGTCCCTCAGGGCCAGCACCGGGTCGGGGCGTCCGGCGACGGATCCAACGACCGCCGCGCCCGCAAGCAGGCCTGGACGAAGGAAGACAACGAGCGCGCGGCGAAGGGGCTTCTCCCGCGCGGTGTCATTTCGTTCAGGGTCCTTCCGCCGGAAGCGGCCGAGCACGGGTCATCGGCCTCGCCGCTTCCAGGGAAGCCCGAGCCGCACCGTGGCTAGCGTCCTCGAGCAAGCACCCCCGCCGCCCGCTCCGCCGGTGGGCGGCAGCAACCCCGCCGGTCGCATCCTCACCGCGAAGCTCGGCGCGCGCGTCCTCGCCGTCGACGATTTCCGCGGGGACATGTCCATCACCGTCGAGCGCGGGGCGTGGGTCGAAGCGGTCACCCTCGTGCGCGATCACCCCGAGCTCGACTGCAAGCTCTTCCTCGACCTGTGCGGCGTCGACTGGCTCGACATGCGCGACCAGCGTTACCAGGTCGTTTTCCACGCCTATTCGGTCTCGACGAAGCATCACGTCCGGCTGAAGACTTCGCTGCCGGAGTCGGACCCGAAGGTCGATTCCATCCACACCGTGTACAAGGGCGCGAACTGGTTCGAGCGCGAGGCGTGGGATCTCTACGGGATCGTCTTCACCGGGCACCCCAACCTGACGCGCATCCTCACCCACGAAGCGTTCGTCGGCCATCCGATGCGCAAGGACTATCCGGTCGCGCGCCGCCATCTCCTGAAGTCGCCGAAGGAGTGGCTGGTGCAGGTGCCGCCGGACAATCCCCACCCGGTGGTGAACATCGGCCCCTCGCATCCCGCGATGCACGGCACCTTCCGCGTGCAGGCGGTGATGGACGGGGAGACGATCCAGGACTGCGAGGCCGAGATCGGCTACATGCACCGGAACTTCGAGAAGATGGCGGAGAACCGGACGTACTGGCAGATCATCCCCTACACCGATCGCCTCAACTACTGCTCGTCGTTCATGAACGGCCACGGCTGGGCGCTCGCGGTCGAGAAGCTGATGGGCGTCCCCGCGCCGCCGCGCGCGGAAGCGATCCGGGTGATCCTGTCCGAGTTCTCGCGGATCATGGATCACTTCGTCTGCATCGGGACCAACATCGTCGACCTGGGGGCCATCACGCCGTTCTTCGTCCTCTTCCGCGCCCGCGAGGACATCTACGACCTGCTCGAGTCGTGCTGCGGCGCGCGGCTCACCGTGTCCTACGTGCGCATCGGCGGGCTGGCCGCGGACGTCCCCGACGACTTCGTGCCCCACGCCCGCCGGGTCATGGCGAGCATCGTCGACGTCACGAACCAGGCCGACAAGCTCCTGACCCGCAACTCGATCTTCACCCGCCGGTTCAAGGACGTGGGCGCGCTCGGCGCCGACGACGCGCTCTCCTACGGATGGGTGGGGCCGTGCCTGCGCGCGTCGGGCGTGCCCTACGACATCCGCCGCGACCATCCCTACTCGGGATACGAGCAGTACGACTTCGACGTGCCGGTGGGCACCGCGGGCGACTGCTACGACCGCTACCTCGTCCGCATGGAGGAGATCCGCCAGAGCCTGCGCATCATCGACCAGGCGCTGCAGAAGCTCCCCGCGGGGCCGGTGCTGGTGGACGACAAGCGCGTCGCCCTGCCCCCGAAGTCGGAGGTGTACAGCAACATCGAAGCCCTGATGAATCACTTCAAGCTCGTCTACGAAGGGATCCTCGCCCCCCCGGGCGAGGTGTACGGATACACGGAGGCGGCCAACGGCGAGCTCGGCTACTACATCGTGAGCACCGGCCAGAAGTACCCGCACCGCGTGAAGGTGCGCCCGCCGTGCTTCAACATCTACCAGGCCTTCCCGCAGATGATCAAGGGCAAGCTGCTCGCGGACGCCGTCGCCATCATCGGCGGGCTGAACATCATCGCCGGCGAGCTGGACCGCTGATGCCGAAGCTCACCATCGACGGCAAGGAGATCGAGGTCGCGGCGGGGACGACGGTGATCCAGGCCGCGGCGCAGATGGGGATCGAGATCCCCCACTTCTGCTATCACCCCGATCTCCCCATCGACGGCAACTGCCGCATGTGCCTGGTCGAGATCGAGAAGATGCCCAAGCTGCAGATCGCGTGCAACACCGCGGCCACCGACGGCATGGTGGTGAAGACGCAGAGCCCGAAGGCGGCGCAGGCGCATCGCACCACCCTCGAGTTCCTGCTCGTCAACCACCCGATCGACTGCCCCGTGTGCGACCAGGCGGGTGAGTGCTACCTGCAGGACCAGTACATGGACCACGGGCTGCACGACTCCAAGATCATTCCCGAGGAGAAGGTCAAGAAGCGGAAGGTG
>JANMPI010000273.1:0-9899 GCA_031369785.1 Acidobacteriota bacterium | reverse complement strand
GATCAGGAGGGCGGCGGCGCGCGCAGCGCGACGGCGCCCGGTGGGGGGTCTGGGGGGGAGCGAGGCGCTTCGCTTGCGCGTCGCCGACGTTCCCCCCCAGCTTAAATAAGCAGGCCACCGTCACCGTCCACCGTCACAGTCCACGGTCACCAACCCGTCCGATTCGCTTTCTTCCACTATCCTCGCCCCGTGCCCCAGAACGAGTCCTTCGATGTCGCCGGGCCCGCCGGCCGCCTCGAAGCGCTCCTCATGAACCCCGACGGGCCGGCGGTCGCGGCCGCCGTCCTCTGCCACGCGCATCCGCTGCAGGGCGGGGTCATGCACTTCAAGGTCCTCTTCCGGGCCGCCAAGGCGCTGCAGGCCCACGGCGTGGCCGTCCTGCGCTTCAACTTCCGCGGAGTCGGGCGGAGCGAAGGCGTGCACGACGAGGGACGCGGCGAGCAGCGTGACGCCGCGGCCGCGGTCGACGAGATGGCGCGGCGCTTTCCGGGCCTGCCGATCGTGCTCGGCGGATTCTCGTTCGGATCGGTGATGGCGGTGCGAGTCGGGGCCGGCGACGAGCGCGTCGGGGCGCTGATCGTCATGGGCTTTCCGGCCGCGATGGTGAAGGAGACGGCGTTCCTCGCGGAGTCCCGGCGGCCGCGGCTGTTCGTGCAGGGCGAGAACGACCAGTTCGCCGACGGCGCGCGGATCCGCGCTCTCGTGGCGCCGCTCCCCGAGCCGAAGACGCTCGTCGTCGTCCCGGGCGCCGATCATTTCTTCGCCGGCCACCTCGACCAGCTGCACGCCGCCGTCGAGCACTGGGCCGCGACGCGCCCGTGGGCGGCGGCGTGAATGCGGCGGGCACGCCGCTCGATCCCCGCGGCGCAGTGCAAACTCCGGTTATCATTCGCCACGTGACGCGCAGGCTGCGGATTGCGGTGAATACCGGCGGAGGTGACGCTCCGGGGCTGAACGCCGTGCTCCGCGCGGTGACCCTCACCGCCTTGAACCGCGGGTTCGAGGTCTTCGGCATCCAGAAGGGCTACCTCGGCCTGCTCGACACCAAGTACCTGGTGCCCCTCACGTCGAACTCGGTACGCGGGATCACCCACCTCGGGGGCTCGATCCTCGGCACCAACAATCGCGGCAACCCGCTGGCCATCCGCGTGGTCGAGGGCGGCGTCGAGCGCTACGTCGACGTCTCCGAGCAGGCGGTCACGAACTTCCGCAACCTCGGGTTCGACGGCCTGATCGCCATCGGCGGCGACGGCTCGCTGAAGATCGCCGCCGGCCTGCAGAAGAAGGGCATCCCGATCATCGGCGTGCCGAAGACGATCGACAACGACCTCGCCGCGACCTACGTCACCTTCGGGTTCGAGACCGCGGTCGACACCGCGACCGACGCCATCGACAAGCTGCACTCGACGGCGGAGAGCCATGATCGCGTGATGGTCGTCGAGGTCATGGGCCGCTACTGCGGATGGATCGCGCTGCACGCCGGGGTCGCGGGATCGGCGGACGTGATCCTCCTCCCGGAGATCCCGTTCGACTTCGACAAGATCTGCCAGAAGATCATGCAGCGCGAGCTCGACGGCCGGCACTTCTCGATGGTGGTGTGCGCGGAAGGGGCGCTGCCCCGGGACGGGCAGATCACCACCATCGAAGGCGCGATCGACGGGCGCGAGGCGCGGCTGGGCGGGATCGCGGAGAAGGTCTCCTCCGAGATCGCGAAGCGCACGGGCAAGGAGACGCGCTCGATGGTGCTCGGCCACCTGCAGCGCGGCGGACAGCCGACCGCGGACGATCGGCTGCTGTCGCTGCGCTATGGCGCGGCCGCCGTGCGCCTCGCCGAAGAAGGCCGCTGGGGAACCATGGTCGCCTTCGATCCCCCGGAGATGACGGCGGTCCCGCTGGAGGCCGCGCTGGCCTCGATGAAGACGGTGCCCATCGAGTGCGACACCGTCCGCACCGCCCGCGAGCTCGGCATCTCCTTCGGCGACTAGTCCGCCTCGCCGTCCCTCATCCACCACTGCAGGACGACGGCCTGCAGCAGCGACAAGGCGATGAGCGTGGCATCCGCGTTCAGGTACAGGGACACGAACGTCCCGGTCAACCGGCGGAGCGTGACCACGAGCACGAAGCCCACGGCCAGGTTGGCCACGGCGAGCACGATGGCGAGCCCGACCAGCTCCGCCATGCGCGCGAGGGCGGCCGGCAGCGCTCGCACCCGACCGCCGAAGCGCGTGCCGGCGGCAGCGATGAGCAGCGACGTGACCGCGACGGGCAGGAGCACGTAGTACTCCTCCATTCAGAAGGCCTCGCCCAGCCGGTAGTAGGCGCGCGCGATCGCTTCCTGCGCCATGGCGCGGGCCAGGGCGAGGCGCGCCTGCGGCCGCTCCGGCCGCAGCGATTCCTCGAGCACCGGCGCCGCCGACACGACGAGACCCTCGCGCTCGAACACCCGCCGTGCGCGTGCTACGTGGTGAACGCCGGTCACGAGCAGGATCGTCCGGCCGGCGCCGAGCCGCGCCCGTACCAGCCGCGCCTCGTCCCGCGTGCTCTCTCCCCCCGCTTCCACGACGACCGCGTCCGCGGGGACGCCGAGATCCGCCGCGTAACGCGCGCGCACTTCCGCCTCCACCGCACCTCGATGCTCCGGTCCGAGGAGGACGAGGCGGGGCGCTCGCCCCTGGCGGAACAGGCGGATGCCCTCGATGGTGCGTCGCAGCGAGTTGTCGGTGAGCTCGCCTTCCGCCATCACGCCGGACCCCAGCACGACGATGGCGTCGGCGTGGGGCAGGTCGTTCGCGGGACGGCGGCCGTGCAGGGAAGCCGCCAGGGGCGTGAAGGCGAACAGCGCGAGCACGGCGAGGCCGCAGGTCCCGACGACGCGCGCCGCCGTGCGCGCTAGCCGACGTGGATGCGTGGCCGCTCCAGCGGGTTCTTGATGCTCTTGCGCAGGACCTCGCGGGTGACGGGCGCGGTGTCCCCCTCTCCGAGGGCGAGGTAGCGCATCACGTACATGAGGGGATTGCCCTCCGTCCATCCGAAGTACGCATCCGGGATGCGGCCGGCACGGTCGCGGAGGTGGATGAGGAGGGCCGCGATGGCGTTGGGCACCGCCGCGCTGGTGCAGCGGAGGATCCGGTGGCGCCCCACGCTCGCGCCCGCGACTTCGAGGTCATCCGTGAACCCGGAGGCGTCGCCCTGTTTCACCTCCAGGAAGACGACGGGCTCCCCCTTGTCGAGGCTGTGGTCCTCGCGGGCCTGCTGCTCCTTCTGGTCGTACTCCTCCTCGCTGAAGCGATCGGGGCGGTGGGCGATGATGCGCACGCCGAAGGGCGCGATCTCGTCCACCGCGGCCTGGGCGGCCGCGTCGAGGCGGACGTTCGTGATCCGGAGCTCGGTCGAGCGGATGACCCGCGACGTGAGGGAGGTGGAGACGATCCCGACGATGAACAGGAACGCGATCTTGATTCCTTCCGGCCGCTCGATGACGTTGGCCACGAGGGTGAAGAGGAAGACGGCGGTCATTGCCGCGTACATCCACCGCCGGCCCGTCCCCCACTTCGCGATCGTGACCGCGACCGAGCCCGACGCCATCAGGAACAGCACTCCCGTCGCATAGGCGCCGCCCTGGGCGTCGACGTCGGCCTCGAAGATGATCGTCACCACCGCGCAGATGGCCATGAAGACGAGGACCAGGGGGCGCGTGGCGCGGGCCCATTCCGGGGCCATGCCGTACGGCGGCAGGTAGCGCGGGACGAGATTGAGCAGGCCCGCCATCGCCGACGCGCCCGCGAACCAGAGGATGGCGATGGTGGCGATGTCGTACGCGGTGCCGAAGCCTTCGCCGAGCAGCCGATGCGCGAGATACGCGAGCGCGCGCCCGTTGGCCTGCCCGCCCTTCTGGAACTCCGCGTGCGGGATGAGCGCGGTGGTGACGAGACTGCTCGTCATGAGGAACACGCTCATGATGGCGGCCGCGGTGAAGAGCAGCTTGCGCGTGTTGCGGATGCGTCCCTGCGGGCGGACGGGATCATCCGCCGGCTCTCCGCGGACCAGCGGCATCACCGCGACCCCGGTCTCGAAGCCGGAGAGGCCGAGGGCCAGCCGCGGAAACAGCAGCGCCGCCGCCCCGATCATCCGCAAGGGGTTGCCGTGGAGCGCGAAGAGCTCCGACTTCCAGTCGCCGAGCGCTTCCGGATGGCCGAGGAGCTCGCGCACCGCCACCGTGAGCAGCACCGCGTTCATGCCGAGGTACGCGACCACGATCAGGAGCGCGATGCCCATCGCTTCCCTGAACCCCTTCACGAAGACGCCGCCCAGGACGGCGAGGAGCACGAGCGTCACCGCCACCGGATGGGCGACCGCGTGCGGGGTGTACGGGTTCTCGATGATGTGGGCGGTCGCGTCGGCGGCGGAGAGCGTGATCGTGATGATGAAGTCGGTGAGCGCGAAGCCGAGCAGGACGAGCACGAACGCCTTCCCCTTCCACCTCGGCAGGAGCTCCTCGAGCATCGCGATGCTGCCCTGGCCGTGCGGGCTGTACGCCGCCACTTGCGCGTAGACCGGCAGCGCGACGAGGAGCGTGACCGCGATCAGGATGAGGGTGGCGATGGGCGACAGCACGCCGGCGGCCAGGAAGGCGATGCCGGGCTGATACCCGAGGGTCGAG
Source organism: Acidobacteriota bacterium (assembly GCA_031369785.1). GTDB lineage: Bacteria > Acidobacteriota > Vicinamibacteria > Fen-336 > Fen-336 > JANMPI01. The sequence goes on along the minus strand of JANMPI010000273.1, from coordinate 5,239 downwards.
AAGTAATCGACCCCTGTGAGGCACATCACCTTCCACCACGGATACGTCGGATGCCCCCCCGCGGCGTCGTGGTGCAGGCCTTTCAGCAGCCAGCGCCCGAGGCGCGACCTTTTGCCTCCGGCGTCGGCCTGCTCGAACTCGAGGGACAGCGGCGGACACTCGACGCGCGCGGGGTCGGGTGGGAGCGCAGCGCCTCCGTCTCGGTCCATGGTGTCCGTTATAATCGATCGCTGGGGCGGGGAGGGCAATCGATGACGAGACCGACTTCGTTCGCGTGCGTGCTCGCGCTCATGACCGCGGCCACGCCTCCGCGCACCATCGAGGTCACCGCCGGCGAGTTCAAGTTCGAGCCCGCGGTGATCAACGTGGCCGAGGGCGAGCGCGTGGTGCTCAAGGCGCGCGTCACCGACGGCAGGAAGCACGGTTTCGCGATCAAGGAGTTGGGCGTCAAGGAGGCCCTCCCCAAGACGGGCGAGGTGGTCTCCATCGAGTTCACCGCCGGCCCGCCGGGGACGTACACGATCGCCTGCTCGGTGTATTGCGGAAGCGGCCACTCGCGCATGAAGGGCCAGCTCGTCGTCTCGGCGCGGAAGTAGCGGTGCGGTCCGCACTCGGCATCGCGCTGGCAGTGCTGGTGTCGGGGCCCGCGTGGGCGGCGCAGGATCCCACGTCGGTCAAGGGCGTCGAGGCCGAGGATCTTCAGACACCAGCTCCCCCGTCCCCCTCGCCGTCGCCGCGCGCGCCCGCGGCGGACGACGACCGCGAGATCGATCCCGTCGAGCCCGACTTCGTCGTGGTGAACATGCCCACCCAGGAGCGGATGCCCCGCGGCGGGTGGGCGTTCCGGGTTACCCATCGCTTTGCCCGGCCGCTCGGCGAGGGCAGCCTCGGCGATCTCGCCCGCGACTTCTTCGGCTTCGATGCCGGAGCGCTCATCGGCCTCGAGGTGCGCCGCGGGTTCGGCGCCGCCACCCAGGCCGGCGTCCATCGCACGAGCGATCGCACGATCTCGCTCTTCGCGCAGCGTGACCTGCGGCGGGCCGCCGATGGCGCCTTCGGGGCCGCCCTGTTCGCGGCGGTGGATGGGCTCGACAATTTCACCGAGGGCTACGCGCCGGGCGCCGGCCTCCTGCTCTCGCGGCGGCTCGGCGAGCGCGGCGCCGTCTACGCGATGCCGGCCGTGGTCGCGCACCTCACGACGCGTGATGTGGGGGGATCGACGACCGCGATCGTGATCGGCGCCGGCGTGCGGTTCCGCTTCTCGGAAAACGCCGCGCTCCTCTTCGAGGCCACGCCGCGCCTCAACACCCCCGATGACGCGCCGGGGGCCCCATTTCGGCAGCCATTGAGCTTTGGCATCGAGCGGACGGTCGGAGGGCACGCCTTCCAGCTGAGTGTCTCGAATTCCTTCGGCACGACGCTCGCGCAGAGGGCGCGCGGCGGCCCCCCCACCGGCTGGTACATCGGCTTCAACATCGCCCGCAAGTTCTATTGACCGAGCAAGGAGCCTCCATGCTTCGACGATCGACGTTCGTGCTGGCCGCGGCGGCCCTCGTCGGGCTTGCGGCGTGCGGTGGCGGCAGCGGCTCGCCGGGCAGCCCGTCCGGCGGCGGCGGCGGCGGAACGACCAGCCCGCCGCCCGGAGAGGCGGCCACCATCAACATCCTGGCCAGCGGAACGACGCCCAAGGTCGTCACCGTGCCCCTCGGATCGCGGGTCAACTTCTCCAACCAGAGCAGCCTGGCCGTCGAGATGAGCTCGGACCCGCATCCCATCCACACCGATTGCCCCGCGCTCAACATCGGCGCCATTCGTCCCGGGCAGACCGGGCAGACGGGCGCGCTCAACACCGCCCGCACGTGCTCGTACCACGATCACGGCCGCCCGGGCGACGCCCGTTGGGAAGGGTCGATCGTCATCGTCAACCCCTAGCGCGGCCGCGGCTTGCGGCGAGGCGCTCTGGGCATAGGCGCCGGCACCCGGGGGACGACGGCGGTGAGCGCCGCGCGCAGGCGTTCCAGCGCCGGGGCGGGGATCACCTTCACCTCGCGCAAACGGCGCGGGGCCGAGCGTGCCACGCCGGGCGCCGACAGCGCGTCGACGATGACGAGGTCCGCCGCCTTGATGAGCCGCTTCCACTCCCGCGTCTCGGAGAGCAGTCGCGTCTCCACCAGCACCTCGTCGCCGCGCAGGCTGCGCAGCAGCACGGACGCGAAGGGGAGCACCGTCGCCGCGTGCGACACGACGAGGACGATGGATCCCGCGGGGATCGCCTCCAGCGCCTTCCGATCGGCGGCCGCGAGCTCCAGCGTGATCACCTCCACCGCCGCGCCGGGCGCCGCGCGCCGCACGGCATCCAGGTGATACGGCAGGACGACGGTCATCGCCCCCGATGCGCGCGACGGATCGCGGGCGAGCTCCTCGAGGCTGCACGCGGTCACGGCCACCGGGATGGCGGCGTGGATCTCGTGGGCGAGAAGCTCGGCCATCCCGAGGGACGGATCGACGACGAGGACGCGGTCCGGGGGGACGGCGGCGAGCCATCGCTCGACGGCGGCGCGGATCTCCGGCCCCGCGAAGCCCTTGCGGAACGCGCTGTGGAGGGCGAAGCGGATCATCTCGTCGAGGCCCTGCGCGTCGCCGAGCGTCTCCGCTCCCGCGCGCCGCACGAAAACGCCGGACCCGCGCTGCAGCTCCACGTGCCCGGAGGCCTCGAGGTCCTGGTACGCGGCGGACACGGTGTTGTGGTGGACCTTGAGGCGCCGCGCCAGCGCGCGGACGCTGGGCAGCCGCGCGCCCTGCGCGAGCGTGCCGGAGAGGATGCGCATCTCCAGCTGGGTGACGATCTGGTCCCGAACGGGGACCCCGCCGCGGCGATTGAGGACGATGTCCATGGTTGACCGCTGGGCGCGGATTATTGCATGGTGGCCGCAGTTGAGGTCGATCGCCCTCCGGCATCCCGTGCTCGGCCGCGTGGTGTTCTACTCCATGGCGGTCTTCGTCCTCGTCCCGCTGGCCTTCGCGCACGTCATGACGCGGCCGCTCCGGCAACCGACGAGCGCGCCGCGGGACGGGTTCGTCGAAGCGCACGTGTTCTCCGAGGGCCTGCGACTCCGGACCTGGACGCGGCGCGGGTCCCCTTCCAAGCCCGTGGTGGTGATCGTTCACGGGGTCGGGGACAGCCTCGAGAGCTTTGTCGACGAGGGTTTGCATTTCGCCGCGCGCGGCCATGCCGTGCTGCTACTCGACACCCGCGGGCACGGGGGGAGTGAAGGAAACCGCATCACCCTCGGCGCCCGCGAGCGCGAAGACGTCCGCGCGGCCATGGAGCGGCTCCGGGCCGACGGGGTGGCGGCATCGGGATTCGTGCTCGTCGGCCATTCGATGGGCGCGGTGGCGGCGCTCCGGGCCGCCGCCCGGGAGCCCGACGTGCGCGCGGTGATCGTCGAGGCGCCCTACGACACCTTCCGGGAGACGATCGCGCGGCACGCCGAGGTCTTCTATCGCCTGCCGCGGTGGGTACCGATCATTCCGCTCTCCATTGCGGTCGCGGAATGGTGGGCCGGCTTCGACGCCGACGAAGTGGACAGCGTCGCGGCCGCGAGGCGGATCACGGGCGCGCTCCTGGCCATCGCCGACGGCGCCGACGTCCGAATGCCGGAGCCGGTGGTGCGCCGTGTCTTCGACGCGCATCGCGGCCCCAAACGGATCTGGGTGGCCGCCAACGCCGAGCATGTGGGGGCTTCGCTGGACCCCGACTACTGGCCGACGATCAACACGTTTCTGCTCGAGAACGGCCTCTAGCGGTCCGATCGATGGCGGCTAACGGCCCAGCTCCTCCGCCGCCGTGAACCGCGGCTCGATGTCGACCGGCGCCGCCTTCATCCGGTCGAGAGCGCGCTGCACCTGCGGACGGACGACGGCCAGCGTCGTCAGCAGCTCGCGCGCGCGGGCCGCGTTGCCCTTTCCCTGGATGGTGATGAGCTCGCCCGCCAGCTCGGCCACCGCCGTCTTCACCCGCGCGTGGTCGACGGCAAAGGTGCCGTCCGCGCTCACCTTGAACGCGCCCTTGTCGAGGAGCGTGTTCAGCTGGAGCGCCATCCCGCGCGCGTGGGCGTCGGAGAGGCCGAAGCGGAGAGTCCGGAAGGCGGAGGCGAGGAAGGTGGTGTACATCGAGCGCTCGAGGGAGCGGTCGAGCATCCCCTTGTCGACGAGGTACTGGAGGGCCCAGAGGCCGGAGATGTCCGCCTTGGCCTCCTCGAGCGCGCTGTAGGACTCCTTCAGCTCCTCGCGCACCGTCGTCGCGCGGCCGCCGAGCGTGATGTTGTGCGGGCCGAGGCCGTGCATCAGCTCGTGCATGAGGATGTGGGTGAAGAACGCCTCGAAGGAGACGCCGGGGCGGTCGGCGGCGGCGAGCGCGACTTTGGAGATGGGGATCAGCACCTTGGCGAACTTCGCCTCCTGGACGTTCTTCAGCATCACGCGCTTGCTGCCCTTCTCGTTCACCACCCGCTCGTCGTTGGGGAGGTTGTAGGCCGCCGTCTGCACGGCGTGGTTCGCGTCGCCGGCGGTGAAGACGACGTTCACCACGCGGATGGGCGCCAGCGCGCCCAGCTTCGGGTTGCGCATCGCGGGGTCGATGGGGAGATGGTTCTCGAGCTCCTGCAGGACGCCCGCGAACCGCGTGAGCTTGGCCGTCTCCGCGGCATCGCGCACGGCGATGAAGGCCTCGAAGGCGGCCTTCTGGTTCAGCCACTCGTCCTCGTACACCTCGTAGGGCCCGATGGTCGGCTCGATCGTCGCGTCGAGCTCCATCCACGCGATGTCGCTCGCGTAGTAGTCGTTGCTCAGGAAGGCATCGGCGCGCTTCACGAGGTACGACTTCAGTGTCGGCTGCGTGGTGAGCGCCGCCGCCTCGCGGAGGAGCGCCGCCGCCGCCAAAAGCTCGGGCTGGTACTCGAGGCTGTAGGGGACGGCGACCAGGCGGCCGTCCGGCCCGCGGCGGACCGTGGTGAAGAAGCCCTTCGCGCGCGCCTGCTCCTCGCCGGAAAGGCCGTTCATCCAGGCCTCGACCTGCTCCTTGGTGGCGTCGCCCGGGTAGAAGTTCGCGGACGGCGGGCGCGGACCGATGCCGGCGATGAAGGGCTCGTTCTTGTCGAGCTCCGACCACGGCCCCTTGTTGATCAGGAAATAGCGGAGGCGCGCGCGCCCGAGCGCCGTGTCGTCTCCCAGCAGGTCC
>JANMPI010000255.1:0-7760 GCA_031369785.1 Acidobacteriota bacterium | reverse complement strand
TAGGCCACGGTGGGCCGGTAGTAGAACATCAGCAGCAGGCCGGTGAAGGTCTCGACCAGGAACAGGAAGAAGGTGAGGCCTCCCATGCACCAGGTGAACTTCAGGCGGATGCCGCTCTTCCGGATCTTCACCGGGTGCAGGTGGAGGAAGACGTTGGTCATCACCACCAGCACGCGGTTGCGGTTCGTGCTCGGCATGCCGTGCCGGAAGATCGACCGCCACAGCTGGGTCTCGGTGATGTAGTCCCAGGTCCGGGTCAGGAACGGCTCGGGCGGCTTCGTGGGCTTGGTCGCCATGTCCCTCTCTAATGGCCTCGCGCCGTCATGCCTTGAGGAATGCCTCGGGCTTGGTCCACTCGCCCTTTTCTTCCTGGAATTTCACCGACTTGTCGATGAGGATCTGGCCGTCGTCGGAGAGGACGATGCGCGCGCGCTCCAGCGGGCGCGGCGCCGGTCCCTCGAAGTTGACCCCGGTGAGGTAGAAGCCGCTGCCGTGGCAGGGGCACTTGAACTTGTTCTCCGCGGGCAGCCAGTTCGGCGAGCATCCGAGATGGGTGCAGACCGCGATCAAGGCGTAGAAGCCGTCCGCTTCGCGGATCACCCATACGCTGTAGGCGTCCTTCCAGCGCACGTCCACCTCGCCGACGTTGTACTCGCCGGGGAAGCCGGCCTTGAACGACTGCGGCGGCTCGAAGAGGACGTTCGGGAACATGAAGCGCGCGGTGGCCACCAGGCTCGAGGTGCAGGCGGCGGAGAAGGCGACCCAGCCGACGGGGAGCGCGAAGCGCATGAAGCTGCGACGCCCTTCGTCGACGGGCGGTGCAGCGGGCGCAGCGGGCTTCGGCGGCACCACCGCAGCCGGCTTTGCCACCGCCGGAGCCACGGGCCGGGCCGCCGCGGCCTCGGCCACGGGATTGGGCCCGCCGGGAACCGTGGCCGGGACCTTCGCTTCCGCGGTGGCGACGCCGGGGGCGCGCGGGGGCGCGGGATCGGTGACCCCGCTGGCGGCATTCGACCGCGGCGCGGCAGCGGCTTCGCCGGTCGCCGTGACCGGCGGGGTGGAAACCGGCGGCGCCGTCGCGGGCACGGTGCCCGCGGGATGATCGACCCGCGCGTGATCGGGCGCGGTCGTCGGCGGCGCGCCGACCGCCGGAGGACTGGCGGGATCGAGCGTAGGTGCGGGATCCGCCGCGGCCTTCGTCACCGGATCGGCCGGCTTCGCGGGAACCGGAGCGGCGGGCTTTTCCGGAGGTGGGGGATTCTCGTCAGCCATGAAGGGCCTCTCGGGTCTCCGGATGAAGTGACGCTTGAAGCGCCCGCATCATTACCGCGGCTCGCAGCGCTGTCAAGACTATCGCGATGCGAGCGCCGCGTGGGCCGCCTGGCGGACTTTCAGGTCGGGATCGCCGTCGCGCAGGCGGACGACCGCGGCGTCGAGCTGCTGGTCGTGCAGCGCCGCCGAAGCCGCCACTGCCTGCACCATCGCCTCCGAGCGCTGCTCGTCGGTGAGCTCGGGAACCTTGGCCAGCTCGCCGCGGTTCGTCATCGAGAGCAGGACGGGAACGGCCGCGGGATCGCGGCGCCGGGCGAGCGCCACCGCCGCGTTCCATCGCACGTCCGTCACTGGATCGGAGAGGGCGGTGACGAGCGCCGCGCGCGCTTCTTCCGCCGGAAAGGCGCCGAGCGCGTGAACGGCGGCCTTGCGCAGCCCCGCGTCCTCGCTCCGCGCCAGGGTGACGAGCCGCGGCACCGCCTGCGCATCGCCGATGACGCCGAGCGCCCACACCGCGTACACCTGCGTCTCAGGGTCGGCGCGCGATCCGTCCCCCGCGGCGTCGTCGACGGCCTTCAGCAAAGCCGGCACCGCGCGCTTGTCGCCGAGGCGGCCGAGGGCGAGGGCGAGATAGCGCCGCACGCGGGGGTCGTCGCTCGCCGCTTCGTCGAAGACCTTCACCACGTCACCGGTGAAGGTGGCGTCGGTGAGCGCTGGATCCTTGCCGGCCTGCAGGACCTTGGCCAGCTCGAAGGCGGCCTGCCAGCGGCGGTTGGCGCCACCGGTGCGCACTTCCGCCAGGTGCTCGCGCGCGCCCTTCCCCTCCGACGCGATCATCCCGAAGATGACGAACACGGCCACGCACACCGCGACGATGGACAGCGGAAAGATGAAGAACTGGAGGACGAGGAACGGCGTGCTCTGCCGGACGGGCGGCTCCTCCTCGGAAGCCGCGTCCCCGGCGAGCGGCTCTGGGGTTGCCATGACCGGCGAGTATCGCCGGGCGCGGGCGATCGATCAACCGCGCGGCGGGCCGCGCCTCACCAGCACGACGTAGTCGGCGGTCACGGGCGGGATCGCGACCTTGTCGCCCCCGGCCACGCGGCGGCGGAAGAGGCGGAACGGGACGAGGGCCAGCGCGTCGTCGCGCCAGAGCCCGGTGCGTCCGGTCGGCTCGAACCCCGCGCGCCGCAGCGCCTGATCCAGCGCACTCGCCTCGGAGCCGATGACGAAGACATCCGCCGCCCCGCCGGCGGTGAAGGTGAGCGGGCCGCGCCGCCCGGGCTTGCTCAGGCGCGCCGTGCTGATCCAGCCCGCGCCCGCGACTTCGTCGGGGAGGAGGTCGAAGGTGTTGTCGGCGGTGCCGTCCATCTCCGAGTAGAAGGGCCACTGCGCGCGCACCGGCTGGTCGATGAACACCGCGCGGCCGTTCGCATCGCCGGATCGGAGGTCGCGCACCAGCGGATCGTCGGGAGCCGCGCCGCCGTCGCCGTCGTAATAGAGAACGGCCTGGTCCTCGTGGCTCGCGGCGTCGCGCACGATCACATCGTTCCGCCCCGGGCGCAGCGTCGCCGGCCAGAAGAAGACGTTGTCGACGCGGCGCCCGTTCGCGTGGTGGAAGGCGCCGTTCGTCATGCGCCCCAGCGGCGCGCCGTTCAGGACGAGGTCCAGGGCGGCGGCATTCGAGTACGCCTTCACGCCGTTGGCCGCGCTGCCGCGGCGGAGGAAGTAGGTCTTGCTCGTGATGTGCACCACCGGGGTCTCGGGCCGCAGAAAGGCCTGGTAGAGGTACCACGCATCCTTCCGGAAGCCGGCATACGTCATCAGGCCCTTCGTGTTGCGCACCCCCTTGTACTTGTCGATGGCGAAGTCGCGCAGGATCCAGACGAAGTACATCGGGACGCGCGCAACCTGGTCGCGGAAGACGACCTGCATCTGCGCCTCGGCCATCAACTGCCGGTACTCCTCGGGCTCGAAGTGGTCGACCTCGTGGCGCGCCCCGGCGTAGTCGGTGTGGTTCGTGATCACCGCCCCCGCGCCGTTCTCGGCGATGAATCCGAGCTCGGCCGCCCTGGCCTCGAAGTCCCACGGCTGGCCCCGATACCACCCGCGGTAGGTGTTGTGGGCGATGAAGTCGAGGTCGGGATAGCGCTTCTTCCCCTTGCCCCCGGTGTTGCTCGCGTAGGTGACGAGGCGGTTGGGGTCCTCTGCCTGCGCGATGGCCGCGAAGCGATTGACGCGCACGAAGCCCGTCTCGTTGCCGACCGACCAGAACGCGATGCTCGGATGGTTGTAGCTCTGCCGGATCATCTCGCGGGTGATGAAATCGCCCGTCTCGGTCGTCTTGCTGGCGTTGGAGTGGCCGTTCTCGGCCCACACCAGGAGGCCCATCTCGTCGGCGAGGTCGTACTCGAGGGCGGCGTGGGGATAGTGGGCGAGACGGACCGCGTTCACGCCGAGATCGCGCAGCGCGCCGAAGTCCTCGCGCAGCTCCTCGTCCGACACCGCGGCCTGGCTCTTCTCCGTCTCCTGGTGCTTGCCGACCCCGCGCAGCGCGATGGGAGCGCCATTCAGCAGGAACCGGCCGCCCTCGAGGCGGAAGTCGCGGAAGCCCGTCCGCACCTCGACGCTGTCGGTCACCACACCCGCGGCCCGCAGCTCGGTGGCCACCGTGTATAGATGAGGATGGCCGGGGCCCCAGAGCCGCGGACGGTCGATCGTCCCCTCGAAGGTCACCTCCCCGCGCGCGCCCGGCGCCACCTCGATGGCGCCATCGAAGGTCGCGGCGTCGCCGCCGTCGTCGGCACGCACCCGCTGGTGGACGGCAACCCGCGCTGTTTCCGCGCCGCGGTTGCGCACGAGGGTGCGGATCGTGAAGCGCGCGGCCTCCGCGGTGACCGTGGCCGGCGTCACGTAAACGCCGTCCGACGCGTGATCGGTGGGATCGACGTGGACGGGCGCGGTCTGCAGCAGCCATGCCTTCCGGTAGATGCCGCCGTACGGGTAGTACAGCCGCTTGCCGCGGCCGGAGGGCAGCGTGTCCCCGGTGTCCTGCGGCGCGTCGCTGACGCGTACGGCGAGAACGTTGTCGCCGCCCCGGACGAGTGCCGTGGCGTCGACGACGAACCGCGTGTACGCGCCGCGATGCTGACCGGCGAGCTGGCCGTTCACGAAGACATCGGCGATGGTCGAGACGCCCTCGAAGACGAGGTACGTCACGCGGCCGGCGGGCGCTCCGAGCGTAAAGTGCGTGCGATACCAGGCGCGCCGCCACGCTCGTTCGCGTCCCCAGGTGTGGGGGACGGTCACGGCGGCCCAGGCGGAATCGTCGTAGGTGGGTGCGGCGGCGCCCTCGAGATCATCGCTGCCCTGGAAGCGCCAGGGCGCCGAGAGCGGGGTGCGGTCCCGTTGAACGGCCGCCGGCGCTTCCGCCCGCGCGGGCGCCTCGGGCCGGCCGCCGCAGGCGGCAACCAGAACGGCCGCCGCCATCCAGAAGGCGACGCGCGCGCGCCGCCCCGCCCTCAGTGCGTCGATTTGAGGCGGTCGCGCAGGCGGCGCAGGGTCAGCTCCACGTCCACGATCAGCTCTTCGGTCTTGCTCTCGAGCTGGTCGAGGCCGCGGTGCAGCTGCGCGAAGTCGGCGCGCTCCGGCTCGTCCGCCTCGGCGAGGTTCTCGAGCCGCGCCGCCCATTCCATGAGGCTCTGCAGGCTCGCTTCGCCGTGGCTGTCCATGTGCGAGGTCTCGGTGCGGCCGAGGTCGAGCCCGCGCAGGAAGGCGCCGATCTCACGGCGGCGGTGCTTCGCGCGCTCGACGACGCCGGCGAAGTTGCGGCGCGCCGGCGGGCGGCTCGGCAGCAGCGGCTCGATGCTGCCCTTCTCGAATCGCTCCGCCATCCCCTCGGCGTAGCGCGTCAGGTCCTGGCGGTCGCTCTCCGCTTCCCCGCCCTTCTTGAGGATGATCTCGGAGACGCCGGCTGTGGCGGCGGCGTGCTCGGCCGCGACCGAGCCGCGCAGCAGGTACTGCACCTCGTCCGGGCCCTGGGGGCCGGTGGGCAGCAGCAGGTCGCCGGGGACGAAGGGCTCGCCGTTGGGACCCCGGCGCTGTGACAGCGGGCTCTTCCGTCCGCCCTTCTTCGCCCCGCCGACGCGGGCCGCCGGCCGTCCGCCGGGACGCGCCTGCTCGCCGGCGAGAGCCGTGCCGCCCTTACCCGCCGCAATCGGCGCGCCCTTGCCACCAACGACCTGTCCACCCTTGCCACCGACGGAAACGCCGATCTTCGCGGGAGCAACGGTCGCACCCATGCTTTTGACGGTGACCGACGGCGTTCCCTTGCCGGGAAGCGGAATGTTCTTCGTTGCCGATCCGGGAGCGATCTTCGCCGGAGAAGGGGAAGGGGGCCTGGCCGGCGCGGCTGCGCCCTTGCTTTTCGGCGCGGCGACGGCCGGCTTGCGCGGGGCGGGCTTGTTCGGCCGCGCGATTTTCTTCGCGACGGATTTCGTCTTCTTCTTTGCAGCGCTCGGCATCGGCTTTCGTCTCTCCTCGAAATGCTGGGAGCGGCTAGCGGACCAGCTTGTTGACCTTCTTCTTGCCCTGCTCGTACTGGTCGACCGCGTCCTCGGCGATGTCGGCGACGGCCTTCTGCCCGCGCTTCACCTGCTGATCGAGATAGCGCGACGCTTGCTTCACCTTGTCGTCGAGCTGATCCTCCGCCTGCGCGATCATGTGCCGGCTGCGGCGCAGGAGCTGCTGGCGCTCGCGCTCCAGGCGGCGCGCGAGACGACGCCGCGTGTTGCGGCCGCTGTCCGGGGCCATGAGCAGCGCCACCGCAGCGCCCACCGTTCCGGCCACCAGGGCCACGCCTACGTATCTGAGCCTTGACATGACACCTCCTCGACCTGACAGCAGCATACCCCGACGGGGCTAGCGAAGCAGCGTGGCCGTGACCCCACGGGCCAGCTCGAGGAGCGGAGTGGACACCCCCTCGAGGTTGCACAGCAGCACCACCGCGATCCCGGAGCGGGGCACGATGTAGAGCACGGTGCTGACGCGGGGCTGTCCGCCGGTGTGGTAGATCTCGGTCCCCCCGGCGTCGGCGGCCACGATCCAGCCCAGCCCGTAGCCGGTGAGCCGCCGGTCGCGCGTGCGCTGGCGGCCAAAGGCGGCCTGGGCGGTCGACGCCTTCAGCAGCGTCCCGCGCTGGAAGGCGATCGCGAAGCGGGCCACGTCTTCCGCCGTGGCCACCAGCCCGCCGCCCGCCGTCCGGTTGCTCGTATCCGACATGGGCGAGTTCAGCAGCTCGCCGGCCGACGTCCGCTGATATCCCGCGGCGCGATTCGGGATGATGGCGAGGACGTCGTCGCCGCGCGCGGCGTCCATTCCCGCGGGCACGAACACGCGCTCGCGCAGGTACTCGAGAAAAGGCTTACCGGAGACGCCTTCGACCACCGCGCCCAGCAGGTTGTAGCCGAGGCTCGTGTACTGGGTGCGCGCGCCGGGCTCGAAGAGAAGGGGATCGTCCATGAACACGGCCAGCGATTCGCCGATGGTCGCGAAGTGCCGCGTGTTGTGGAACTCCTCGTCCGTCCAGTTACGGATGCCCGACTGGTGCGACAGCAGGTGGCGTACGGTGACCGGCCACTGCTTGGCCGGAAAGGCGGGGACGTAGCGCTGGATGGGCGCGTCGAGATCGACCTTGCCCGCTTCGACGAGCTGCAGCACCGCGGTGGCGGTGATCGGCTTGGTGACCGACGCCAGGCGATAGACCGTGGTGTTCTTCGCGGGGACGAAGTTCTCGAGGTCCGCGCTGCCGAACGATCCCGACCAGCGCAGGCGCTGCTCGGTGACCACCGCGGCGGAGAGCCCGGGAATGCCGAGCCGCGTCATCGCGTCCTCGATGAGCGCACAGACGGCGGCGATCCTGGGCGGGGGAAGGGTCGTCTCGACGGCCGGGGCCGCGCGGACCGCGAGGGCCAGCGCGAGTGCGGCTATTCCAGCCAATCCTTGTCCTTGAGCTTCTTCGGCAGGTACTCCTCGGTGATGAAGCTGATCCCGCGGCGCGACAGGGCCTCCAGCTCGAACTTGAGGCCGCTCCTCACCATCTCCTGGATCTCGCGCTGCCAGCGCGCCTGCTTGAACCACGGGTACGCGAGCATCTGCTTCGCGCGGCTGTTGTCCCCGTCGTCCATCTTGATGGAGACGTTGGTGGGGAGCTGGTACTTGTCCTTGTCGAAGGAGGACAGGCCGACGAAGCGCGCGTCGGGGACGGCCATGCGCATGGACTCGTAGGCCAGGTTGATCGAGCCCTGCTTCATGACGCTGTAGATGTAGAAGCCCCACGGGTCGTTGTCGACGAGGACGTAGACCGGGAGCTTGAGCTCGCTGTGCAGACGCTGCACGAGGCGGCGCACGCCGCGCGGAGGCTGGCCTCCGCCCTGCACGATGATGCAGTTGTTGCGCTTCCAGAACTTGTCCTCGTTGAAGCGCGTCCA
>JANMPI010000237.1:0-7724 GCA_031369785.1 Acidobacteriota bacterium | reverse complement strand
GCCTTCTTCTACAACTTCTACACGAGCCGCATCAAGGTGCTCTCGTCGATGATGGACGACTTCGCCCTCGAGTTCCTGAACATCGTCGAGCGGCACTTCACGTAAGCGGCGGAGCGATACTCCCCTCATGAACACCGGCGGCCAGGAAGCGGGACCCGGCGCCGTGGGCGCGGCCGCGACCTATCGCACCCATCGCTCGCGCGCGGGCGGCACGATGATGGCCGACATCAACGTCACCCCGCTGGTCGACGTCGTGCTCGTGCTCCTCCTCGTGTTCATGGTGACGGCGCCGATGATGAGCCGCGGCATCGACGTATCCCTGCCGGTGGCCAATCAGCCGAAGACCGACGAGGAGGAGCGCGTGTCGGTGAGCGTGAGCGCCAGCGAGCGGATCTACATCGGCGATCAGCTCGTGACCGCGCCGATGCTCGAGGACAAGCTGCGCGCGATGATGGAGGGGCGGACGAGCAAGGTCGTGTACCTGCGCGCCGACGAGTCGCTGCGGTATGGGCGGGTGATCGCGGTGGTGGACGCCATCAAGAAGGCGGGCGTCGAGCAGATCGGGTTCGTGTACGTGCTGCCCGGGGAGAAGGCCCGATGATCGACGCCGTGGACCGGGTCCTCGAGGAACGGGCCGCGCTCGACCGCGGCTTCGGGGCGACGCTCGCGCTGTCGATGTTCGGCCACGCGGCATTCGTCGGGCTCGCGCTCCTCGCGGCCTGGATCGGCGGGCGCGCGCCGCGCATTCGCGAGGTCTCGGGCTTCGCGGTCGCACTGCCTCGCGGTGGCGGCGGGCCGAGCGTGGTCCAGCCGCGCCCCGCGCCGGTGGTCGCTCCCCCGCCTGCTCCAGCGCCGGCCGCGCCGATCGCCAAGCCGGAGCCGCCGCCCAAGGTCCTGAAGCCGCCGAAGGAAGAGCCGCGCGCCGGCCTCCCCGCGCTCGACAGCAGGAAGACGAAAGCGGTCGAGCGAGCTCCCGTGCCCGCGGCCGCGTCTCCATCCCGGGGCGGCGCCGGCGCCGCCTCCCTGCCCGGGCTCGATATCCAGGCCCCGCCCGGGCCCGGGGTCCCCGGCGGCAACGACGCGAGCGGCGACTGGTATCTGGCCGGAGTGCAGCGGAAGATCTGGATGATCTGGACGCGACAGGTGAAGCCGGCGTTCACGGAACCGGTGGCGGTCACCCTCACCATCACGGAAACCGGCGCGGTCGAGGACGTGCGGGTCGTGGAGAGCGCCGGGCTCGCCGCGCTCGATGCCGCCGCGCAGCGGGCCGTCTACACCGCCGCCCCTTTTTCGCCTCTGCCCAGGAGCTATGGAACGAACCGTCTCACCATCCGCGCCGTCTTCCGTCCGGGCACATAGATGATGACGCGCTCGGCCGTCCGCGCCGCCCCCATCGCCGTCGTGCTCCTCCTCGCCGCCCGCGGGGTGGCGGTGCGCGCTCAGGCCCCCGCGACGCCGGAGATCGTCATCCAGGACCTGCACGCGGAGCGCCTCGCGGTTCCCGCCTGCGTGCCGCGCGCCGGCGATGAGGTGAGCCGCGTCGCCTGCCGCACCATCACCGAGGTCCTCCGCCGCGACCTGCGCTTCGAGGGCCTCTTCCGCTTCGTCGAGCCGTCGCTCATGGAGGCGCTCCCCGCCCTCGACCCCGACGCGCCGCGCCTCGCGGACTGGCAGTCGGTGGCGGCCACCATCCTCGTCATCACGCGCACGCAGGTGACGGGCGGCGAGCTCGCCGTCGACCTGAAGGTCGTCCACGTCGGCACCGGGCAGACGATGGCGTCCAAGCGCTACACCGGCCGCGCCGACAACCCGCGGATGTTCGGGCACCAGGCGTCGGACGAGGTCACCGCGCTCACGCAGAACCGCGGCGTCGCCCGGACGCGCATCGCCTTCACCTCCGACCGCGACGCGACGAAAGAGCACCGCTCGAAGGAGCTGTACATCATCGACTACGACGGCTTCAACCCCCGCCGCGTGACCGTCAACCGCTCGCTGAACATACTTCCCGCGTGGAGCCCGGACGGGCGCTCGCTCGCCTACGTGTCCTATCGCCAGGGCGTCCCCGACGTCTTCCGCGCTTCCATCTTCGAAGGCAAGAGCGCGAACCTGACCGGCGGGGCCGGACAGTCCTTCGCCCCGTCGTTCAGCCCCGACGGCAAGCGCATCGCGTACGCGAGCAGCCGCAGCGGCAACATGGAGGTCTGGATCGCGAATGCGGACGGCAGCGGCGCGCGCAAGGTGACGTCGAGCCCCGCCGCGGACACCGCGCCCTCGTGGAGCCCGACCGGCAACGAGATCGCGTTCACGTCGGATCGGACCGGCTCGCCCCAGATCTACGTGATGGACAGCGAAGGGCTGAACGTGCGGCGGCTGACCACGGTCGGGAACTGGAACGACGCCGCGGCGTGGAATCCCTCCCGGGAATTCCCGGAGATCGCGTACACGGCGCGGCTGGAGGCGGGCGGATTCGACATCGCGGTCATCGACGTGGCCACGCGCCAGGTGCGCCAGGTGACGGCCGGGCGCGGGAGCTGCGAGTACCCGTCGTGGGCCCCCAGCGGGCGCCACCTCGTGTTCTCCTGCAAGCGCGGCCCGACGTGGCAGATCACGGTGGCCAACCGCGACGGCACGATGATCGAGACCCTCGGCGCGGGCCCCGGCAACAACGTCCAGCCGGACTGGGGGCCGTGACGCCCTTCATTGATAGGAGACCCTGAACCGCATGCTGCGAACCTCACGCTCCGCGACCGCCGCCCTTCTCGCCGTCATCGCTGCCTTTTCCTTCGTCGCCGGCTGCGGGGGCAAGAAGCGCCCGCCCGCCGTCACCACCGATGCCGGGCGGATGCCGGCGCCGGCGCGGCCGTCTCCCACGCCCCCGCCGTGGCCCGACGTCCCGGTGGACGCCGGACCGGACGTGCAACCGATGCCCGAGGACGCCGCGCGGTCGGAAGACTTCTCCGTCAACGACGCGACGACCGGCGAAGGCGGGCCGCTGGCCGACGTCTTCTTCGACTACGACCAGGCGCGCCTCTCGGACGCTGCGCGCGCGATCCTCGAAAAGCACGCCCTCTGGATGCAGAACCATCGCCCGGCGAAGGTCCAGATCGAAGGGCACTGCGACGAGCGCGGGACCACTGACTACAACCTCGCCCTCGGCGAGCAGCGCGCCCGCGCGACGCGCGACTACCTGGTGAGCCTCGGCGTCGCCGGCGACCGGCTGACCACCGTCTCCTACGGCAAGGAGCGGCCGCTCGACCCCGCCAGCAACGAATCGGCCTGGTCGAAGAACCGCCGAGCGCACTTTCTCGTGACGCGGTAGGCCCCGCCCTTTCGCCCGGACCTCGCCGTCCGGCGGCGCGTGTATCATGGCCGCTGGACGGTGGGGCGCGGAGGTGGGCGTTGTCGCAGAGGTGGCTGGCGGCGGTACTGATCGCGGGAATCCCGGGCGTCGCCCTGGGCGCCAACAAGGACATCGAGCGCCTGCAGGTGCAGGTGGCGGCGCTGCAGAGCCAGCTTTCCTCGATGGAGCAGACGGCCGAGGACACCCTCCGCGAGTTGAAGCGGCTGAACGAATCGCTGGCGGAGCAAAACGCCTTCTTGCGCAAGAGCGTCCAGGATCGCCGCCTCCAGGACGAGGCCATCAGCACGTCGCTGCGCGAGACGGGCGAGCGGCTCTCCGAGATCGCGGAGCAGATCCAGGGAATGCACACCGCGCGCGAGGCGGCGCCGCCGGTGGCGGTCGCTGCTCCCGCGGACGAGGCGCCGGGCGCCCGCGCACCCGCGCCCGCTCCACCCGCCCCCCGCGAGCTGTACAGCCAGGCCTACGCCGACTACGCGCGCGGCAACTACGACCTCGCGATCCAGGAGTACGAGGAGTACCTGCGCGCCTTTCCGGAGACGGACCTCGCCGACAACGCGCAGTACTGGATCGGCGAGTGCCTGTACTCGAAGCAGAAATACGAGGAGGCGCTCGCGGCCTGGGACGAGCTGTTTCGCCGCTATCCCGGGTCCGACAAGCTCCCCGACGCCCGCTACAAGAAAGGCACGGCACTCGAGCGCCTCGGCCGCCGCAGCCAGGCCCTCATCGAGTACCGCGCCGTCGCCAATCGCTATCCGAACTCCGAGGCGGGCCGCAAGGCGCGCGAGAGGCTCACTCCACAGCAGTAGTGAGGGCCGCTCGCGGCCGTCACGTTTGCCGCGGGGACACCCCGCGGTCCATAGGGGAAACAGGGAATGGCCAGCGTCAACAGAGTGATCCTGATCGGCAACCTCGGGCGCGACCCCGAGATCCGGTACACCCAGGCCGGTGAGCCGATCGCCAACTTCTCGCTGGCCACGACGGAGAAGTGGACCGGCAAGGACGGCAACAAGCAGGAGCGGACGGAGTGGCATCGCGTCGAGGTCTTCGGCAAGACCGCGCAGGTGGTGCGCGACTATTGCCAGAAGGGCAAGCAGGTCTACCTCGAGGGCAGCATCCACTACGACGAGTGGACGGACAAGGACGGCAACAAGCGCAACACCACCAAGATCCGCGTGAGCGGCCCGCAGTCCCGCCTCGTGCTGCTGGGCAGCCGGGGTGACGGCGGCAGCGGCGGGCCGGGTGGCGGCGGCGGCGGCCGTGGCGGGCAGACCGACACCCCCGCGGGCGCTCCTCCGCCCGATGACTTCCAGGTTTCCGACGACGACGTGCCGTTCTGATAGCGTGGTAGAAGGGCGGGCGGGCCGCCTGAGCACCGGGGGTCTCCGCTGGCTTCGCTCCTCGCCGTCGAAAGGTACCTGCCGCCCTACCGCTACGACCAGGCCGAGGTCGCAGGCTGGGTCCGTGACTGGCTGAACGAAGGCGGCGGCGCCCCCGCGGCCCGTCTCCTGCGCGTGTACGAGTCGGCCGGGGTGAGGACGCGCGGCAGCGTCGTACCGATCGAAGATGTCTTTCGGCCGGGCGATCTGCAGGGACAGAGCGATCGCTACGCGGAGGTCGCCCGTGGCGCCGGAATCGACCTCGCGCGCCGTGCGTTGGCCACGGCCGGACTGGCCCCGTCGCAGGTCGACCTGATCGTCAGCGTCTCCTGCACGGGGTTGATGATTCCCGCCGTCGACGCGTATGTCGCGGACGCACTGGGCATGGGGCCGCGGCTGGCCCGCCTCCCCATCACGGAGAGCGGGTGCGCGGGCGGTGTCGTGGGGCTGGCGCGCGCGCTCGACTTCCTGACCGCGCATCCCACCCGCACCGCCCTCGTGCTCGCCCTCGAGTTCTCGAGCCTGACCTTCCAGCGCGGGGACAAGTCCGCGACCAACGTCGTGTCCACCGCGATCTTCGGCGACGGGGGCGCGGCGGTCGTGCTGGTCGGGGCCGAACATCCACTCGCGGGGTCCGGCCTCGCCCGCCTGGTCGCCGCGGAGAGCATCTTCTTCCCCGCCACCACCCACCTCATGGGCTTTCACCTGCGCAACTCGGGGCTGCACATCCTGCTCGACAAGGACCTCGCCCCCTTCGTGCGCCGCGAGGTGACCAAGGGCGTCGACGCCTTCCTCGCCGGACAGGGACTGAAGCGCTCCGACATCACGCGCTGGGTGATGCATCCCGGCGGCCGCCGCATCATCGAGGTCATGGCGGAGCGGCTCGGCCTCGAGGCGAAGGACCTAGCACCCACGGAGGCCGTGCTGTCCGAGCACGGGAACATGAGCTCGGTGACGGTGCTCTTCGTGCTCGACCAGATCCTGCGCTGCGAGCGGCCCCGCGCCGGCGAGCGTGGGCTGCTGGGGGCGTTCGGGCCGGGATTCGGCGCCGAGTTCGCCCTCGTCGAGTTCGGGTGATGGCGTGATCGACCTCTCCCGCCGCGCCACCGAAGGAGAGATGCTCGACGAAGGCGTCCCCGATGCGGAAGCGCTGCGCAGCCTTGCCGATCTCCGCTTCGTGGACCGGTACCTCGGCAACCGGCGCGCGTTCCGCTCCGCCGTCCTTCCCTACCTCGACGGCACCGCGCGCATCCTCGATGTCGGTTGCGGGTCGGGTGACGTGCTCTCCGGGCTGCGCCGCGCCGCGGGCGGCCGCATCCTTGCCGTCGGCGCGGACCTGAAGTTCCTGCACCTGACCGCGGCCCCGGCCGACATCGTGCGTGTCGTCGCCAATGCCCACGCGCTTCCCTTCCCGCCGCGCAGCTTCGACGTCGTGGTGACGTCGCTGTTCCTCCATCACTTCGATGCGGCGGAGCTGCCCGCCGTGCTCCGCGATCTGTACGCCCTGGCGCGCCGGGCGCTGGTGGTGAACGACCTCCGCCGCGCCCGTGTCCCCTACGTGTTCGGCCGCGCGTTCTTCAAGATGCTCTTCCGCTCGCCGGTGAGCGTGGCCGATGGGCTGGTGTCGATCCGCCGCGCGTTCCATCCGTCGGAGCTCGCCGACGCGTTCGCAGCCGCGGGAATTCCCGACGTGCGCATCCGCCGGACCTTCCCCTATCGGCTGATCGCCGTGGCCGAGCGCCCCGCCGCGGGCTGATGGAGTCGCGCGACGTCGTGGTAGTCGGCGGCGGTCCGGCCGGATCGGCGACGGCCACCTTCCTGCGCCAGCGCGGCCACGACGTGCTCGTGCTCGACGAGGCGCGCTTCCCACGCGACAAGGTCTGCGGCGAAGGCGTGTCGCCGGAAGCGTGGCGCCTGCTCCGCGCGATGGGCGCCGCGGACGGGGTGCGCGCTCTGCGCCCCCACCCGCTGCGCGGGATGGAGCTCACATCGCCGGACGGCACGCGATTCCGCGGGCTGTATCGGGGCGTCGAAGACACGGGCTTCGCGGTACGCAGACGCGAGCTCGACGCGTGCCTGCTCACGGCCGCGCGGCACGCCGGCGCGGAGGTGCGCGAAGGGACGCGCGTCTTCAAGGTCATTCATCGCGACGGGCTCGTAACCGGCGTGGTCGCGTCGAGCGAGGACGGCGACGTCTCCATCGATGCCCGGTTCGTGGTCGCCGCGGATGGGCGGCGGAGCGTCGTGGCGCGCCAGCTCGGCCTGCTCCGCGAGCATCGGCGGATGCGCAAGTACGCCGTGCGCGGTTACTGGTCCGGCGTCGAGGGCCTCGGCGAGCACGGCGAGATGCACGTCATCGCGGGCGGGTATTGCGGGATCGCGCCGCTCGGCCCGCGCGAGGCGAACGTCGCGTTCGTCGTCGACCGCGCGGAGATGCACCCGGCGGGCGGGGACCTCGAGGCCTTCTATCGCGCCACCCTGGGCCGCTGGCCGCGCATCACGGAACGGCTCGCCGGCGCCACGCTCACCGAGCCGCCGCGCGCCATCGGTCCGCTCGCGCTCGTGGCGCGGCGCGTGTCCGCGCCCGGGGCCGCGCTCGTCGGCGATGCGGCGGGGTTCTACGATCCCTTCACCGGCGAGGGCATCACGCTCGCGTTGCGCGGCGCGGAGATTCTCGCCGAGGTCGCGGACGGCTGGCTGCATGGAGCAATGGACCTTCGCGAGTACGACCGCCGTCGCGACGCGGCGACGCGCGACAAGTTCCGCCTGAACCGCCTGCTCCAGCGCGTGGTGGCCTGGCCCGCGGTCGCGAATGGCGTCGCCCGCCGTCTGGCCCGGCGGCCGGACCTGGCCGATCGCCTGGTCGGGATCGCCGGAGACTTCGTCCCCGCACGCACCGCCCTCGGCCCGGGCTTCCTCTGGGACCTCGTCACTTCTAGCGCCTGAACAGCCTGCGAGCCTCACGCTCAGTCCGAGCGCAAGGGCCG
>JANMPI010000212.1:0-17020 GCA_031369785.1 Acidobacteriota bacterium | reverse complement strand
CCTTCAGCGGCGGACGCGTCCGCGCCGGTGATGGCTTGATGACGATGCGCGTCAGGAGGGCGGCGACGCGGAGCTGCAGGAAACAGCGGCGCGCGAGCCGGAGTCTCTCCGGCGAAGCGCGCGGGGGGTCTGGGGGGTGCGGCGGCCGGGCCAGCCAAGGCCCGGCACAAGCAGCACCCCCCCGCTTAAATACCTCCCGAAAAGGCGGTCGCCGAAGTCGCCGAGCCCTGGCAGGATGTACTTGCGGTCGTTCAGCTGGCGGTCCAGGGCGGCCGTATAGATGATGGCGTCCGGGACCACCGCCTCGAGGTGCGCGACGCCTTCCGGCGCGGCCACGATCGACAGCAGCCGGACACGTGTCGCGCCCAGCCCGGCGAGTCCCTCGACCGCCATCGCCGCCGAGCCGCCGGTGGCGAGCATGGGGTCGAGCAGGAAGACGGTGGCGCGGCCGAGGTCCTTCGGCACCTTCTCGTAGTAGCGCCGCGCGGCCGCGGTCTCCTCGTTGCGCTCGAGCCCGAAGTATCCGACCTCGGCCTGGGGGACCAGCTCCAGAAAGGCCTCCAGCATCCCGATCCCCGCGCGCAGCACGGGGACCGCGACCACCCGTGACGACACGCAGCGGCCGACCGTCTGCTCCAGCGGCGTCTGCACCGCGACGTCCGACAGCGCGAGGTCGCGCGTCGCCTCGACGGCGAGAAAGAGGCTCACCCGGCGCGCGAGGCGGCGGAACTCGTCGCAGGGAGTGGAGCGGTTGCGCAGCCGTCCCAGCGCGTCCTCCACCAGGGGATGGCGCACGACGTGGAGCGGCATGGCCGGCGACGATAGCATGAGCAGGGGCGCTGATATACTTTCCTCTCCATGCGCCTTGCCGCCGACGAGATCGAGTTCATCGCCCGCAAGATCGTGAAGACGCTGGTCGGGTCCGGCAAGCTCGAGGTCGACTCCGAGCCGCGAATCATCGAGCTCCTCACCCACGTGATCACCGAGGAGCTCGCGGTCGAAGATCGCCTGAACGAAGAGGTCCGCGAGGTTCTCCTCCAGCACTCGGCGGAGATCGAGCGCTCGAACATGTCCTACTCCGAGATGTTCAAGATGGCGAAGAAGAAGCTCGCCAAGGAGAAGGGCATCATCCTGTGAAGCTCTCCCGCGAGAAGACCCTCCGCATGTCGCACCTCATCCTGCACGCGCTCAACAACGACGACGGCGTCGAGTTCTTCGCCGACGTCCAGGAGATCCGCGGCGAGATCCACCGGATGATCGAAGGCGAGATGCGGACCGACGAGGCTATCGACGCCCTGGTGCGGACGAAGATCGAGAGTCAGAAACGGGCGATCCAGGAGGGCTCGGACGAGTGGGAAGTGATGTACCGGAAATACTACGAGGAAGAGGTTTCGCGGCATCGAAAGGTGATGCCGTGAAGGCGCCCGCCGCGTAGCTCTCGAGGTCGGCGGAAACGGAGCCGACCGCCACCCGGGTCCGCGCCCGCACCGGGATCCGCCGCGCATCCTCCGTCACCCACAGCCTGAGGTCGCCTTCCTGGGCGAAGAGGCCCGATCCCTTCGGCACCAGCGGCTCCACGATCGTCGTGGCCACGCCGCGGCCGAGCGGCGCAGGAAGGTCCAGCACCTCGCGGCCGACCACGCGGAAGACGAGGTCGTACACGCGGCCGGCGTCGTAGACGGGTACCGCGAGCGTCCCGTCCGCCGGCACCCCGCGGGCGCGCGCGACGTAGAAGGCCGACAGCACGTCGAGCACGCAGGGCGGAACCTTGAAGGCGACCGGCGGCCCGCCGCGGTCCACGACCTCCACCGTCCCCGCGGGATCGATGCGCACCCGCTGGTCGCGCGTGAACGTCCCCTGACGCAGCTTCTTCTCGATGCCGTACGAGCAACCGGTCGCGGGGTCCCACCAGGCGACGAGATGGTTGTCCACGCGATAGCGGAACAGCCAGGCAAAGACACCTTCGCTCTTCACGTCCTGGATGAATCGCAGCACGGGACGGCCGCCCTGGTCGCCCCGCTCGACGCTCATCGTCGCGTGGCCGGCGACGATCCGCGCGTAGGTCACGCGCATCGTGATCCGCTCGCCGGCGCCGAAGGGAAGCGCCAGGAGCAGGAGGGCGCCGATCACCGGACCACGATCTCGATCGTGTGCGATGCCCCGTCGAGCGCTACGACGGCGTAGCGGTCCTCCCCCACCGTTCGTACGGACGGCAAGGCGTGCCGGCGCCCGTCGAGCCGAAGCGCGGTGGGACGAGCACCCGGCGGCAGCAGCACCTCGAGCCTCGAGGCGCCACGCGCGTTCGTCTCGAAGGCGAGCTTCAGCGTCTGCGCGCCGGCGTCATACGCCTGCTGGTAGGCGATGGTCGTGCCCGTCGCCGGCTCCTGCGCGGAGACCTCGCCCGAGCGCGCCCCGAGGCGGACGTGAACCGCGAGCCCACCCGTCCCGAGTTCGAGGCCGAAGAGGCCCTGCAGCACCGCCGCCCCGAGCGCCGCCGCGCTCCCCGCGTAGAGCGCGCTTCCCTGCCCGCGGCCGTCGCGCGATCGCCACTCGTAAAGGCCGCGCTCCGCCGCCGCGGTAGCCGCGAGCACGCGCAGATGCTCCATCGCGCGGACGGCGTGCCCGCGCTCGAACTCGGCCAGCACGAAGCGTCCCGCCCACCAGTCCCACTGCCCGCCGTTCTGGTACGTGAACGGCTCGCGCAGGATCGGGTGCTTGAAGAACCCGGAGGGATAGGGCGGCAGCAGCACGCCCCCGATGGTGGCCAGCGCGTGCTCGCGGCGCCGTGCTTCCGCCACGTCGACGAGGCGCGCGGCGCGCGCCGAGGATGCGATGCCGTAGAGCGCGGCCAGCGTGTTGCCGCCGAGCGCGAAGATGCCGGCATCGTCCGGAGCGGACCAGCCCGCGGGCGCGCCAACCAGGAGGTGCATCCGATAGAACCCGCGGCGCGGCTGCCACAGGCGCGCGTTGATCGCCGCCGCCGTCGCGTCCGAGCGCGAAGCCCATCGCACCGCGGACGCGCGATCGCCGACCGCGCGATGCATCTCGGACAGCGCCCGCGACGCCCTCGCGTAGAAGGCGCTCGCGTAGAGCGAAGCGACCACCGGGGTCGCGTCGTCCAGGTAGATGACGCGCTGGTCGCCGTAGGTGGGGCTGACATCGCCCCAGTCCGCGGTGAAGGCGGCGGTGACGAGGCCGCCGGACAGGCGCCGCGCGTGTATGAAGGAGAGAGCGGCCTCCAGCCGGGCGATGACGGCGCGGCCGGCGATGGGCTTGCGGAGCCAGGACGCGTCGCGGGTGGCGTCGAGGATCGTGCGCGCCGCAACGACCGCGCTCGACTCCTGGTCCGCCTCCGTCGTGTTCCGGTCCACGGTCAGCACGACGCTGGGCGCGCGGTACGCCTCGCGCGCGCGGGGAGCGTCGGCGCGGAAGCGCGCCACCTCCCCCGCCGCGACCCAGTCGTTCAGCGAGCCATCGGCGTTCTGGTGCGCGAGATGCTCCTCGAGCCACGACTGGAGATGCGCGCGGTCGACGTGCCACCGGGTGAGGGGAAGCAGCGTCGCGCTGTCGCGGATCCAGATCTGGGGATACGCGGTGCCGGCCCCGAATCCGCTCACCGTTCCCGTGCGCCCCACGAAGGTCTTCCGGTTCGCGTCCAGGGTCTGCGCCACCAGCGCCTGCAGCGCGTCGATGCCCGCGTCTCCGGTGCGGTACTTCGTCGGCGGAGGCGCCGCCACGGCGGGCGACGCGAGCACGGCCACGAGCGCGACGGAGAGCGCGTTCACTCGAGCGCCACCGGAATCCGCCGTGCCAGCGTGCACCCGTCGGGCGTCACGCGGCAGGTGTAGGCGAGAAGGCGCACGCCCTGCCGGTCCGCGGCGCGGAGCGCGCGCGCAAAGGCGGGATCGATGGCCGCCCACGGCGACAGCCGATCCGCGTCTTCGCGGTGCACGATGAAGATGATGGCGGCCTGCTCGCCGCCCCGGCGAGCCGCGGTCAGGTCCTCGACGTGGCGGGTCCCCCTTACCGTGGGACAGTCGGGAAACAGCGCGCGGCGGTTCTCGACGAACACGGCCGCCTTCACCTCCGCCAGCAGGTCGTGGCCCCGGTAGCGCATCCGGAAATCGATACGGCTCCGGCCCGAAGCTACTTCCGACTGGATCACTTTCGCGCCTTTCAGACCCTCGAGCCCACCGCGCGCCGCGGCAAAATGTACAATTCGACTTGCGAGGGCCGGTATCAAGCAGACCCAGACGTCGCCCTGGCGAGCCAGGGTAAGCGTGAAAGCCGTCCGACGGCCGACCGTCGAGGACGGGGCCAGCATCAGTTGCGCTCCGGGAACAAGGATCCCTTCGAGCCGCCCAGGGTCGCGCGAAGCGACAGGGACCCGCCGCCGGCCGATGTCGGCGAGGAGGAGGAACCTGTTGGGTCGTGCGACGAACGTAGCCGGTACGAGGGAGTTGAATGACACGTCCGGCGGTGATGCGCACGGGTTTTGCATAGCCGAGGCGTCTAGGTCGAGCCTATAGAATGATTTGTCCCAAACTGGAGTGCGGCCGGTGAGTCGATTGCTTGCGCTGATCGTGTTGATCGGCCTCGTCGTCGCCGGCCTATATTACTGGCGCCGCACCGACGCCGGCGCGCGCACCGCCGCCGCCGACGGCCTCGGGGACGTCGGAACCCGCCTGGGACAGGTGGGCCAGAGCGTCGGAAACCAGTTCCGGGACACCAAGATCACCGGCCAGGTGAAGGCCGCGCTCGAGCTCAGCAAATCGCTGCAGCCGTATCCCATCGACGTCTCGACCGACAAGGAGACCGTCGTCCTGCGGGGCGAAGTCCCCACCCAGGATCTGCGCAGCGCGGCGGAGCGGGCGGCGGCCAATGTCCCCGACGTCAAGCAGGTTCGGAACGAGATCACCGTCGGCGGGAACACTGCGCCGGCAGACGCCAGCGGGAGCCGTTCGGTCGGAGAGAGCTTCGACGACCGCGCGCTGGAAGCGAAGGTCAGCGCCGCGTTCTCGCTGAACCGCGAGCTCAAGGGAAGCGACATCAAGGTCTCCGCGTTCAAGCGCGAGGTGACCCTCAGCGGATCGGTGACGGGCGAGCCGCAGAAGCAGCGAGCACTCGCGATCGCGCGGGACACCCCCGGCGTCGGCGCCGTGCGGGACCAGATCGGCGCGGGGGCCGCCGTGGGAGGGATTCCGGGCACCGCGGCGCCTTCCGGCGACTCGTTGCCGGAGCGCGCAAGGGCCGCCCAGGCCGCCCTTGCCGCCAACCAGAGCCTCGCCGGTTACCTGTTGACCGTTCGAGAAGACCGTGGACGCCTGCTGCTGGCCGGTCGGGTCCGGACGGCGGCCGAGAAGGACCTTGCTGCCCTGGTGGCAAGGGATGCCGCCCGCATGCCCGTCGAAAATTCTGTCACTATTCAGCCTTAAGGACTTACACTTGAAGCAACACTTTAGATGCCGTGCAGAGGCCAGTAAAAAGGAGGACGTTCCAATGAGACGAGCATTGACACCTTGGCTGTTCGGGGGACTCCTCGCCCTCACAGCCCCGGCGTGGGCACAGAGCGTGCCCCCGGCCGGAGAAGAGGGAACGAGGACGCAGGGGACCACCGATACCACCGTGATCACCCAGGACCACGACGGCGACATGCACATGCATACCGTCGAGAGGGGTGACGTCAAGACGTGGACGATGGAGGTTGACGGCAGGGAGTGGGAAGTGCATCCGGCCACCCCGTCGTACGAAGGGACGACCGGCCTGTTCCACATGCCGACGGCCTATACGCTGCCGAAGGGACGCTTCTCCTTCCAGTTGTTCCGCGACAACCTCGACCGTGACCCCAAGGACGAGGACATCTCGATCCACGGCGTCTCGCTCGGATTCGGCCTTACCAGCCGCGTCGAGCTCTACGGGAACTTCGGGCTCCAGAACCGCCTCGACGCCGACGCGCTGTTCCAGCCCGGCTACGTGAACGACTACCCGTTCGTCTCCACCCCGTGGGAGACCGGACGCGGTGACATGAAGGTCGGCATCAAGTTCGGCCTGCTGAACGACTACAAGGGCGACGGCGTCGGCCTCGCGCTGCGCGGCTTCGTCAAGATCCCGACCGCCGATGAAGACCTCGGCCTCGGCACCGGCAAGGTGTCGTGGGGCGGCGACCTCATCCTGTCCAAGAGCCTCGCCCAGAAGGCCGACATCCACGGCTCCATCGGCTACCAGGTGAACGGCGATCCGGACGGCGTCGAGCTCGCCAACGCGCTGAAGCTGGCCGCCGGCATCAACATCCCGGCGTGCACGTGGCTGCAGCTCCAGGCCGAGATCATGAAGACGAAGTACGGCGACAGCGGCAGCTTCGACCAGACCAACCCGCTCGACCTCGTGGTCGGCCCGGTCCTCTGGATCAAGCCCGGCTTCTTCATCCGTCCCGCGATCTCTTGGAACCTCAACTTCGACGACCGCGGGCTGAACCAGAGCAGCAAGAGCTGGACCGGCCGCCACATCTCCATCGGCTACCACCCCGGCTGGGGCTGCCGCGAGATCGCGGTCGCCGCGCCGCCGCCGCCGCCGCCGCCGTCCAACCGCACGCCGACGGTCAGCTGCGAGATCGAGCGCACGACGCTGATGCCGGGTGAGAGCACCCGCGTCCGCGCGATCGCATCCGATGCCGACGGCGACGCGCTCACCTATTCGTGGAGTGCGACCGCCGGCCGCATCTCCGGCACGGGCGCGACGGTCAACTTCGAGTCCACGGGCATGACGCCGCCCGCGTCCTCGACGATCCGTGTTCGCGTGACCGACGGCCGCGGCGGCGACGCCGAGGGCACCTGCGCCGTGCGCATGAACGCTCCCGCGGTCGTCCGTGCGGAAGCCGTCTCCTGCAGCGCCGGCGGGTTCCCGCGCAACCTGGCCCGCCTGAACAACGTCGACAAGGCGTGCCTTGACGACGTCGCGACCCGCCTGAAGGGCGATCCGCGCAGCCGTGTCATCGTCGTCGGCCATGCCGACGCCGGCGAGCGGATGCCCGAGGTGCTGGCCCGCAGGCGCGCCGAAGCCGTTCGTGACTATCTCGTTCGAGAGCGTGGCGTCGAAGAGACCCGCATCACGGTTCGCAGCGCCGCCGCCACGAAGCCCCTCGACACCGGCACTGATGCCGCAGCACGAGCCCGCAACCGCCGTGTCGAGATCTGGTTCGTCCCCGAGGGAGCAACCGCTCCCGAGATGGACTAGCTAAAGCCGTTCCCAACTAGGAAGCCGTAGGCCGTGGGGACAACCCCACGGCCTTTTTGTTTTTGCGCAACCCGGTATGCCTTTTGCTTTGATCCCACCCGGAAGTCCCGAGCGATGATCCCCGACTGGGGCGGACGCGAATAAAACCTTTGAACCTCGCCACTTGGCGTTTAAACTGACCACGACCCCATGGTGCACATGACCCTCCGTCGCGCACACCTGATCACCGCCGTCCTCGTGCTGTCCGGCCTGCCGGTGCTAGCGCCGGCGCAGACCTGGGTTCCCGTCGGGCCTCCCGGCGGCGACGTTCGCGCGCTGGCCGCCGATCCCCGTGATCCCCGCCGCATCTATCTCGGCACCGCCAACGGCCTGCTCTATCGCTCCGACGACGCCGGCGCGCGCTGGCATCGCATGACGCCCGGCTTCCCGCGGCGCGGGGTCAGCCTCGACGACATCGTGGTCGATCCGCGCGGTACGGTGCTGGTTGGATTCTGGGAAGTGGGCGGCACGCAGGGCGGCATCGCGCAGAGCGTCGACGGCGGCAAGACCTTCACCATGCTGCCCGGCATCGACGGCCATCCGGTGCGCGGCCTGACCCTCGCGCCGTCGAACCCGGACATGATCGTCGCGGGCACGATCGGCGGCGTCTTTCGCTCGGCCGATCGCGGCCGCACCTGGGCGCGTCTCACGCCCGAGGGGCATCCCGACCTCAAGAACATCGACTCCGTCGCCGTCGATCCCACGGATCCGATGGTGCTGTACGCAGGCACGTGGCACCTCCCGTGGAAGAGCACGGACGGCGGGCGGTCGTGGTCGCAGATCAGCACGGGGATGATCGACGACTCCGACGTCATGACGCTCACCATCGACCGCGCCAACCCGCAGAACGTGTTCGCCACCGCGTGCAGCGGCATCTACCGCTCGACCGACGGCGCGATGCGATGGTCGAAGGTGCGCGGGATTCCGTCGAGCAGCCGGCGCACGCGCGCGTTCGCGCAGAGCCCGGACACCCAGGGGCTGATCTTCGCCGGCACCGTCGAAGGGCTCTGGATGAGCGAGGACGCGGGGGTCACGTGGCGCCTCGCGACGCAGAAGGAGCTCGTGGTCAACTCCATCGTCGCCCTGCCCGGCGGCCTCGTGCTGCTGGGCACCGACGGCGCGGGGGTCGTGCGCAGCATCGACGGCGGCCGCTCGTGGGTGGCGTCCAACGCCGGCTTCTCCGAGCGGTTCGTCTCCCGCATGGTGTTCGACCGCGTCGGCCAGCGCGTGCTGGCCGGCATCTGGGGCGACCGCCAGCACGGCGGCGTGTTCGCGGCGAGCAGCGCGCGCGGCCCGTGGTACCGCTTCGGTAGCGGGCTCGACGGGCGCGAGGTGCTGTCCCTCGCGCTCATCGGCAACGAGGTCATCGCCGGCACGGACGACGGCCTCTTCCTTTCCGCGGGCGCCAACGGCGCGTGGTCGCGGCTCACCACCATCGTCGATGGCGTCGACGCCCACCCGCGCGTGAGCGAGGTCGTCGCACTCTCGCCGCGCAAGGTGCTGGCCGCCACGTCCCGCGGCCTGCTCCGCACCATCGACGGCGGGCGCACGTGGCAGCGGACGCCGCTCGGCATCTCGGACCGCATCTCGACCCTCGTCGTCTCGCCGCGCGACGCCGACCTCGTTCTCGCGGCCACGCCGATGGGCATCTTCCGGAGCGCCGACGGCGGCGATACCTGGGCGCAGATCTCGTCCGGCCTCGGCGACGTCACCGTGCACTCGATCGCGTTCGTTCCCTCCGACGATCGCATCCTGTTCGCAGCCACCCCGCAGGGCCTTTTCCGCTCCGGCGACCAGGGCGTGACGTGGGGCCGCGCGATGGGCGGCATCCCGTGGACGGACATCACCGGCCTCGCCATCCATCCCGACGGCCGCACCATGTACGCGAGCGACTTCTCGCGCGGCGGGGTGTTCCGGAGCACCGACGCCGGGGGGACCTGGGAGCGGATGCCCGCGGAAGGGCTCGCGTCGGAGCGGATCTGGACGCTGGCCGTCGACCCCGCAGCGCCGGATCGCCTGCTGGCCGCGTCACCGACGGGTGGACTGCACCTGATGGTCCCGCCCGCGCCGCCGAGCACCGCCGCCGGCGGCCAGCCCTGAGGTGTCGGAGCGCACATCGCGGCACGCTGGTGCGGGGGCGCACGCCCGGCCCGGCGGGGTCCGGGAGTAACATGCCGGCCAAGGAGGCTCAATGATCGCCACCCTGACTCTGCTCGCCGCACTCTCGATGCCGGCCTCGGCGCAAGACCCCGCGGCGCAGACCGCAGCGCCCGAAGTCTCGGCGCCCGAGACCACGGCGTCCGCGGGCTCCGCGGACGAGCACATAACCGCCGGCCTCGCCGCGTTCCGGAAGAAGCGCTTCGCGGCTGCGCGCACGCACTTCCAGCAGGCGGTCGACGCCAACCCCGACAGTGCCGCCGCGCACTTCTATCTCGGCTACACCATCTACAAGATCGCCGAGCCGAAGCGCCCGAACAGCCCGGGCAAGCAGGAAGCGGCCGCGCACTTCGCCAAGGCGTACGAGCTCGATCCCTCGTTCATGCCCGCCTGGCACCGCCGCGGCTAGCCGCCGGGGGCCGCTCTCCTAAGGCAGGAAGCGGCCCAGCAGGCTGGTCTTGCTGAGGTCGGAGTAGAGCACCACTCCGATCAGCAGGAAGAGCACCATCGCCCCGGCGTTCATGATCCACCCCTTCACCGCGGCGCTGAAGTCGCGGCGGAGGATGCTCTCGCCGGCGAGTATCGCCAGGTGGCCGCCGTCGAGCGGCGGCAGCGGGAAGAGATTCATGATCCCGATCTGGAGGCTGATCACCGCCACCAGGAAGAAAACGGCGGCCTTGCTCTGCCGCGCCGCGTCGCCCGACGCCTGGGCGATCCCCAGCGGGCCCATCATCGTCTTCGGCGACAGCTGCGCGGTCAACAGGCCGTGGAGGGCGCGGAAGGTGAGGCGCACGTTCGCGGCCGTCCACCGGCAGGCCTCGCGCACCGCGCTCGGGAAGGTGAGCTTGGTGCCCATCCGCTTGGCCGCGATCCCGATGCGCACCGCGCCGCCTTCCTCGCGCGGCGTCACCGGAACCTCGACCATGCTCCCGCCGCGGAAAATCCGCAAGGTCAGGGTCTGGCCGCCCGTCCCCTTCAGCACCTCGGGGATCTCGCCGAAGGCGCGGATCGCGCGCCCCGCAATGCTGACCACGCCGTCGTCGAAGCGCAGCCCCGCCGCCTCCGCCGCGCCGCCACGCACGACTTCCCCGACCCGCACGAGGGGATAGACGCCGATCGTCCCCATCTTCTCCCTGGGCGTCGCGACGGTGCGCACCGGCACGTCCTGCTCCCGGCCCGCGCGCCGGACGCGGAGGCGGAGGTCCTGCTCGGGGCGGAGCATCACCGACGTCTGCGCCGATTCCCAGGTCGGCTGCGGCTTGCCGTCGATGGCGAGGATCTCGTCGCCCGGCAAGAGGCCCGCGGCGGCGGCGGGCGATCCGGGCTCGACCGCGCCCACCACCGGCTTGTCGTAGAGCGCCGCATCGTCCACCGCGAACCCGTTCATGTAGAGGACGGTCAGCACGCTCACGGTGAGCAGGCCGTTCATGGCCGGCCCCGCGAGGTAGACGATG
The DNA here is from genome assembly GCA_031369785.1 of Acidobacteriota bacterium. Classification (GTDB taxonomy): domain Bacteria; phylum Acidobacteriota; class Vicinamibacteria; order Fen-336; family Fen-336; genus JANMPI01. The sequence goes on along the minus strand of JANMPI010000212.1, from coordinate 6,137 downwards.
AACCGCTGCCAGCGCGGGCGCGCCGTGTAGTCGCGCGCGTCCCCGCCCGCCGGACGGTCGCCGCTGGCCTCCACGTCGGGGCTGATGACGTCGTCCGCCTCACCCTCGAGCTTCACGTACCCGCCGAGCGGGATCGCGGACACGCGGCAGTCCGTATCGCCCCACTTGAACCCGAGCAATCGCTTGCCGAACCCGAAGGAGAAGACGAACACCCGCATGCCGAAAGCCTTGGCGGTGATGAAGTGGCCGAACTCGTGGAAGAAGATCATGAGGCCGAGCACGACGATGAACGCGGCGGCGTTGGTCAGAAATTCCATGTCTTTCCTACCGTAGGGAAGTCGTCAATGCGCGCGCAGCGGGACGCGGGCGCGGCGGGCCAGGGCAAGGCGAGCGGCGCTTCGCGCCTCGGCGTCGGCGTCCAGCACGTCGCCGAGGGAGGCGATAGGCGCCCCCGGGCGAGCGTCCATGACCTCGCGGATGGCTTCGGGAATGGCGGTGAAGGGCACGCTTCCCTCCAGGAATGCGGCGACCGCCTCTTCGTTGGCGGCGTTGAGCGTCGCGGGCAGGGTGCCCCCGCGCTGCAGCGCTTCGTAGGCGAGGCCGAGGCAGGGAAACCGCGCGCGGTCGGGCGCGTCGAACTCGAGGCGCATCGCCTTGCCCCAGTCCATCCCGGGAATGGCCGCTTCCCACCGCTCGGGATGCGACAGCGCGTACTGGATGGGCAGGCGCATGTCGGTGACGCCGAGCTGGGCGAGGACGGTTCCGTCCACGAACTCCACCATCGAGTGGACGACCGACTGGGGATGAATGAGGACGTCGATGCGGTCGGGCGTCACGTCGAAAAGCCAGCGCGCCTCGATGACCTCGAGCCCCTTGTTCATGAGGGTCGCGGAATCGATGGTGATCTTCCGCCCCATCGACCACGTCGGATGGTTGAGCGCCTCCGCGGGCGTGATGGCCGCGAACGTATCCGCCGCGCGCGTGCGGAAGGGACCGCCGGAAGCGGTGAGCACGAGCCGCCGCACTTCCGCGGGCGCGCGGCCGTCGAGGCACTGGTGCAGCGCGCAGTGCTCGCTGTCGATGGGCAGCAGCCGCCCCCCGCGCGCGCGCGCCTGCGCGACCATCAGCTCGCCGGCCATCACCAGGGTTTCTTTGTTCGCGAGTGCGACGTCCTTTCCCGCTTCGAGCGCCCGGAACGTCGGCACGAGGCCCACCGCGCCCACCGCCGCCGCGACGACGAGCCGCGCGTCCGGATGAGTCGCGACCGCGACCGATCCCGCCTCGCCGACCCCGATCGCGACCCCAGAAAGATCCACCCGGCGTGCGAGATCCGCGGCCGCGCCGGCCGTCGCCACCGACACGACCTGCGGGCGGTAACGCGCGATCTGCGCGGCCAGTCTCTCCACGTTCCCGCCGGCGGCAAGGCCCTGGACCAAGAAGCGGTCGGGAAAGGAGTCCACGACGCGGAGGACGTTGCTCCCCACCGAACCCGTCGAACCGAGAATGGAGAGGCCTTTTCTCAATGAAGCAAAAACGGCCCCCGTCGGGGGCCGTTCACCGCGCGTACAGGAAGTAATAGTACAGGACGGGCGCGCCGAACAGCAAGCTGTCGAGGCGGTCGAGCATGCCTCCGTGGCCGGGAAACAGCCGTCCCGAATCCTTCACTCCCGACCAGCGCTTCAGCAGGCTCTCGACGAGATCGCCCACGACGCCAAATGCGGCGACGACGATGCCGAGCGCGATCGCCGCCGAAAGCGGGACGCCGGGCAGTCCGAAGCGGCGGACGACGAGCGCGGCGATCACGCCCCCGACCAGCCCTCCGGCCAGCCCTTCGATGGTCTTCCCCGGTGAGACGCGGGGCGCCAGCTTGTGGCGGCCGAACGCGGACCCCGCGAAGTACGCGCACGAGTCGCTGGTCATCACGATGGCGAGCAGCAGCGTGACCCGCCACGCGCCGTCCTCGTGGGGCGGCAACGTGCGCAGCGCGGCCAGCGTGCCGCCGAGGGCGCCCAGGTATGCGACGGCGAACCAGGACGCCGCCGCGGCGGGCACCGAGGTGGCCATTTCCTTCGCGCGCTGCAGGGCGGCGGCGGCGAGGACGACCGTGATCGCGGGGAGCACCGGGGCCAGCGCGATCCCCGGCCATGCGATGGAGAGGAACAGGGCCGCCGCGCAGGCCATGCCGGCGATGCGGAAGGGCACGATGCCGCCCGCGGCCAGCATCGCGAAGAGCTCGACGAGCCCGATCGCGCAGGCGATGGCGACCAGCCCGACGGTGGCCAGTGGCGGCCCCTTGAACAGGAGCAACACGAGCAGGGGCAGCGCGATGGCGGCGGTGCCGACCCGGCGCGCGAGATCGGACGCGAAGCCCGGCTTCAGCGGCTCTCCGAGACGGACGCGATGCCCCCGTAGCGGCGCTCGCGCTTCTGGTAGTCCGCCACCGCCTGCAGCAGGTGTCGCCGCCGGAAGTCGGGCCACAGCACGTCCGTCACCCAGATCTCCGCGTACGCGATCTGCCAGAGCAGGAAGTTGGAGATGCGCATCTCGCCGCTCGTGCGGATGAGCAGGTCGGGATCGGGCTGGCCGGCGGTGTACATGTACGAGGCGAGCAGCGCCTCGTCGATCGCGGCCGGATCGGTCCTCGTGCGCTGCGCGTCGGCCACCAGCCGGCGCACGGCGTCGGTGATCTCCGCGCGCCCGCCGTAGTTGAGCGCGATGTTGAACAGCAGGCCGGTGCAGGCGTTGGTCTTCTCGATCCCGCGGTTCAGCTCTTCCTGGACATCGGGCGGAAGGTCGGCCATGCGGCCGATGACGCGGAAGCGGATGTTGTTGTCGAGCAGCGTCCGCAGCTCCATGCGCAGATACCGCTTCAGCAGCCCCATGAGCACGCTCACTTCGGTGCGCGGCCGCTTCCAGTTCTCGACCGAGAAGGCGTAGAGGGTCAGGACCTGGAGGCCGAGCCGCGCCGAGGTCTCGACCACGTCGCGCACCGACGCGATCCCCGCGCGATGGCCTTCGACCCGACGCTTGTGGCGCAGGCTCGCCCACCGTCCATTTCCGTCCATGATCACCGCGACGTGGCGCGGCAGGCGCTCGAAATCGATCGAGCGGAGGAGGGATTGCTCCTCCGACCCGGTAGGGACGACTTCGAGGAGATCGTGGAGTGACATTCTGGGAACGCTGCTTTGGACAGCTATCTTAATACTCGACGCGGACGAGGGTCAGCCCGCGGGCCTCGGCCGGGGCCGGCCAGGCGCCGCGGTCCCCCGCCTCGAGCGCGCGTCGGAGATCTTCGACGGAAGCCGCCCCGCGCCCGCCGGCGATGAGGCCGCCGACGATGCTGCGCACCATCTTGCGCAGGAAGCCGTCCGCCTCGACCTCGTAGACAAGGGTGGCGCCGTCGAAACGGGCCTCGGATCTGCTGACGGTGCGCACCGTGGTGGTCACCGACCCGCCGGACGACGCGAGGGCGGCGAAATCGTGGCGTCCCCGGACGAGGCCGGCCGCGGCCTCGACCTGCGCGGGATCCAGCGTCCACGGGACGTAGCCGGCGTAGCGGCGCCGGGTGGGGATCTGGACGGGCCCGGTGTCGAGCGCGTAGCGGTAGAGCTTCGATCGGGCGCTGCGCCGCGCGTGGAAGCCGTCCGCCGCGCGTGCCGCGGCGAGGATACGCACGTCGTCGGGCAGCAGTCCGTTCAGCGCGCGGGCCAGCGCGTCGGGGGTGATGTCGCGATCGAGCAGGAAGGACGCGACCTGGCCCTCGGCATGGACCCCGGCGTCGGTGCGTCCGGCGCCATCCACGCGCACCCGGGCGCCGTCGGCGAGGTGGCCGAGCGCGTCCTGCAGTGTCGACTGGACCGTGCGCCGGGAGCCTTTGGCCTGGGTCTGCCATCCCGCGAAATCGGTCCCGTCGTAGGCCACGACGATCCGGAACGCATTCAAGCGCGCGAGCCCGGCTTCACGGGCCGCGAGCCCGCGGCGCACAGGGGGCAGGACGCGGCCTCGTAGGTGGGAACTTCGAGCCGCAGCAACGAGCGGCGGGGAACGCCGAAGTCGACGTCGCCAAAGCTGCGGTCGACCAGGCTTCCCACGGCGAGGACCCGCGCGCCGGTCCGGGTGACGGCATCGAGGACCTCGCGGGTCGAGCGGCCTGTCGTGATCGCATCCTCGACCACGACGATCGGCTCGCCTTCGTCGAGCGTGAACCCGCGCCGCAGGCTCATCGCGCCTTCTTGGCGCTCGGTGAAGAGGCCACGGACTCCGAACGCTCGCGCGACTTCGTGGGCGACGAGGACGCCGCCGAGGGCCGGGGCCACGACCGCGGACGGCCGCGCCCCGCGGAGCGCGTCGCGCAGCGATTCCGCGAGCGCACCCCCGAGGCGCGTCGCGATGACCGGATCCATCAGAACGCGCGCGCACTGCAGGTAGCGCGGGGAATGGAGGCCCGACGACAGCAGGAAGTGGCCCTCGAGAAGGGCGCCGCGCTCCATGAACAGGGACAGGATCGGGTCGGTCACGGGATCGACTCTAGTGAGTTCAGGGGGCAGCGGCAAGCCTGCGTATACTCCTTCGCGTGACCCCGATTTCCGCGGTTCTCATCACACTGAACGAGGAGCCGCGCATCGCCGACTCCCTCGCGAGCGTGCAGTTCTGCGACGAGGTGCTGGTGGTGGACGCGGGCTCCACCGACCGCACGCGGGAGATCGCGGAGCGCGCGGGAGCCCGGGTCCTCGTGCACGCCTGGGACGGGTTCACCGCCCAGCGGAACCACGCCGTCAACGAAGCGCGGCACGACTGGGTGCTCGCGGTCGACGCGGACGAGCGGGTGACGCCGCCGCTGCGCGCGGAGATCGAAGCGTTGCGCGCGAGCGGCTTTTCCCATGCCGGGTACCGCATCCCGCGCGTCGCGTTCTATCTCGGGCGATGGATCCGCGCCACGGACTGGTATCCCGATCCGCAGCTGCGTCTCTTCGATCGTCGCCGCGGGCGGTGGACGGGTGGGCTCATCCACGAGTCGGTCCGCGTCGACGGCCCCGTCGGCCGCCTCCATAACGACCTCCAGCACTACAGCTACGACGACATCTCGGATCACCTGTCCACGATCGACCGCTACACCACCCTTTGGGCGCAGCAGGCGCACTCCGAGGGCCGGCGCGCGGGCGTGCTCGACGGGTGCGTCGCGTCCTCGTGGGCCTTCGTCCGCAATTACGTCCTGAAGCGCGGGTTCCTCCTCGGCGAAGCCGGCCTCACCGTCTCTACGCTGAACGCGTACTACACGTACGCCAAGATGGTGAAGCTGCGCGAGCTCGCGCGACGCGCGTGAGGGTGCTCCACGTCGACACCGCCGCCGGGTGGCGCGGTGGGCAGAACCAGGTCCTGCTGACCGCGCGCGGGATGGCGGCGCGCGGGCACGCCGTCGCCATCGCCTGTCGGGCGGGCGGGATCCTCGAAGGCCGTGCGCTCTCGGCGGGGCTCGACGTGCACGCGCTTCCATTTCGCGGCGACTGGTCACCCACCGCCGCTCTCGGCCTCTGGCGCGTCGCCCGCCGCTTCGGGCCGTCGGTCGTCCACGCGCACGATCCCCATGCGCTGGCAGCGTCGCTCGCCGCGGGCGCGCCGCGGGTGGCGAGCCGCCGGGTGGACTTCGCGCTCAAGGGCCGCGCCTCGCGCTGGAAGTACGAGCGCTGCCGGCGAATCCTCGCAGTAAGCGGCGCGGTGGCGGCCGTGCTCCGCCGCGGCGGCATGGCGCCGGAACGGGTGCGCGTGGTGTACGAGGGCGTCCCGGATCGCCCGCCCCAGCCGCACGGACGCGCGGCGTTGTTGGCGCTCGGCGTGCCCGCGGGCGCCCTGGTCGTGGGGACGGTCGCCGCCCTCACCGACCACAAGGACCATCCCACGCTGCTGGCCGCCGTGACCCGCGTCCCGGGCGCGCACTTCGTCATCGTCGGGGACGGCGAGCAGCGCGCGGCCCTCGTCGCCCAGGCGGCCTCGTTCGGGATCGGCGACCGCGTGATCTTCGCGGGGTTCCGCGCGGACCTCGATCAGCTGATCCCCGCCTTCGACGTCTTCTGCCTGTCGTCGAAGATGGAGGGGCTGGGGACGAGCCTGCTGGACGCGATGTGCTTCGGGAGGCCGGT
>JANMPI010000190.1:0-3467 GCA_031369785.1 Acidobacteriota bacterium | reverse complement strand
GAATCGTCCCCGTAATCGTGCAATCCGGATTGAAACCCGTGATTGCGGTGCCGGGACTGACCCCCACATCGCCGGTGACGGCGGACGCATTTGTACAGGTGACCGTCGAAGCGCCGAGGACCGCAAAGCTCTGCGCCGACCCCAGTGATACCTGGGCCAATGCGGGGGAGGGGTCGTAAAGAAGCGCGGCGAACGGGACGATGACAGCGAGGCGGGCCGTACGTCGGAGGAGAGTACTCGCTCGAACCCCTAGGTTCCCCCTGACGTTTCGTGTGAAGGACGTAGCGACAGCCGGGATCGCACGCAAACAGGAGGTGAGATACTTCTGACCATACTCCATTGACGAGCCTCATAGTAGGTTGACCGATAACCAATAACGAGACGGGTCACACCGAAAAGAATCAGAGCTAGATGGCCCGCGAGGCGCGGGCCGCATGTTGGTCTGGCTGTGTGTCTCGCCGTCGTCAGCAGTGGTCTCGGGTTCCCTGGCCCTCCCAAGAAGCAAGCTGCGTGCCACACCCGAGAGATCGGTGGCTCTCTGCGCTCATGACCTTCGCGCGGCTGCTGGAGCGCGGCGTGATCGATCTGCGCAAGCCATAGCCGCGCCGGGGCGGCGGCTTCAGCGCGGCAGGCGCAGACGCGCCACGCATCCGAGTGAGGGCTAGAGCGTGCGGCCGATGACGGGCGCGATCTTCCGGAGGTCGGTGACGAGCTCCGCGAACATCTCCGGCGTGAGCGACTGCGGTCCGTCGGAGAGCGCGCGGTTGGGATCGTTGTGCACTTCGATGATGAGCCCGTCCGCGCCCACCGCGGCCGCGGCGCGGGAGAGGGGTGCTACCTTGTCCCGCCGGCCCGTGCCGTGGGACGGGTCCACGAAGATGGGCAGGTGGCTGATCTGCTTCACCGCGGGCACGATGGCGAGGTCGAGCGTGTTGCGGGAGAAATCCGAGAAGGTGCGGACCCCGCGCTCGCACAGGATCACCGAGTAGTTCCCCTCGGAGAGGATGTACTCCGCGGACATCAGGAACTCCTCGAGCGTGGCGGAGAGCCCGCGCTTCAGGAGCACCGGCTTTTTCGCCTTTCCGGCCCGTTTCAGCAGGGAGAAGTTCTGCATGTTGCGGGCGCCGATCTGGATCGCGTCCGCGTACTTCTCCACGAGATCGACGCCCTCGACGTCGATCGCTTCCGACACCACCGGAAGCCCCGTGGCCTCGCGCGCCTCGGCGAGGATCTTGAGGCCGGCCTCGCCCAGTCCCTGGAATGAATAAGGACTGGTGCGCGGCTTGAACGCGCCGCCGCGCAGGATGTGGGCCCCCGCGGCCTTGACGGCATGGGCGATGGCGAGGGTCTGCGCGACGGACTCGACCGCGCAGGGACCGGCGATGAGGACGAGCTCGGGACCGCCCACCGCCACGCCGCCGACGTGGACGATCGTGTCCTCGGCCTTCACCTCGCGCGACACGAGCTTGTAGGCGTGGGTGACGGCGATGACCTCGAGGACGCCGGGCAGCGCCTCGAGCGCGGGCGCTTCGTCGGCGCCCTTGTTCCCGGTCACGCCGATCGCCGTCCGCTGTCCGCCGGGGATCGGGTGCGCCTTGTAGCCACGGGCCTCGATCGCGTCCTGCGCGCCGCGGATCTGCTCCGCGGTCGCGTCCTTGCGCATTACCACCAGCACGTCGGGCCCCCTCCTCGTGACGAAAGACCCTCCATTGTAAGTGCTAAGATGCGCCGCCCGCGAGGTGGCCACGATGTCCCTCTTCCGTACCAAGAGCGTCGCCGAGATCCAGCGCACCGCCGACGCCGCGGCCGCCGAGGGGGGCCCGTCGCTGAAGCGGACGCTGGGCGCGTTCGACCTCGTCATGCTCGGCATCGGCGCGGTCATCGGGGCCGGGATCTTCTCGACCCTGGGCACGGCCGCGGTCGGCGAAGCGGGCGTGAGGCTCGGCGCCGGTCCCGCGCTCGTCCTGTCCTTCGTGCTCCTCGGCGCGGTGTGCGCGCTGGCCGGCCTCTGCTACGCCGAGCTCACCGCCCTCATCCCCATTTCCGGCAGCGCCTACACCTACGCCTACGCGACTTTGGGCGAGCTCGTGGCCTGGATCATCGGCTGGGACCTGATGCTCGAGTACGCGGTCGGGAACGTCGCGGTAGCCATCGCGTGGTCCGACTACTTCACGTCGCTGCTGCGCGTGTTCGGACTCGAGATCCCGTACTGGCTCACCACCAGCTATCGCAACGTCGCGATCTCCTATCCCGCCCGGCTCGGCGAGCTGCCGCTGCTCTTCGGGCACCGCGTCGCGGTGAACATCCCGGGAACGATCATCATTGCCGCCATCACCTGGGTGCTCGCGATCGGGATCCGGGAGAGCAGCCGGGTCAACAACGCGATCGTGATCCTGAAGCTGATCGTGCTCGCGCTGTTCGTCGGCGTCGGCGTCTTCTACGTCGATCCCGCCAACTGGCATCCGTTCGCGCCCAACGGCTGGCAGGGCATCCACCAGGGCGCGGCCATCGTGTTCTTCGCCTTCATCGGCTTCGATGCCGTGTCCACCGCGGCCGAGGAGACCAAGGACCCGCAGCGCAGCATGCCCATCGGCATCCTCGGGTCGCTGGCGATCTGCACCGTCATCTATGTCGTGGTGGGCGGGATCGCCACCGGTCTCGTCCCCTACACCGAGCTTCGCGGGTCGGATCCCCTGGCCCGGGCCTTCGAGCTCCGCGGCGTGCCCTGGATGCACTTCACCCTCGCGCTAGGCGCCGTGATCTCGATGACCGCCGTGCTGCTCGTCTTCCAGCTCGGACAGACGCGCATCTTCTTCTCCATGAGTCGCGACGGGCTCCTGCCGGGATGGTTCCGGAAAATCCATCCCCGATTCGGCACGCCGTTCGGGACGACCATCTGGACCGGAGTCGTGGTGGCCCTCGGCTCGTCGATCCTCGACGATGACGAGACCTACGACCTCACCAACATCGGGACGCTATTCGCGTTCCTGGTGGTCTGCCTCGGCGTCCTCGCCCTCCGCATCAAGGACCCCGATCGCCCGCGGCCGTTCCGGGTGCCCTTCGTGTGGGTGGTCGCCCCCCTCGGCGCGCTGGCCTGCGTCTACGTGATGACCGGCCTGCCGACCACGGCGTGGGTTCGCTTCGGCGTCTGGATGGTCGTCGGCCTCGTCGTCTACTTCGCGTACGGGTACCGGAACAGCCGGCTCGTACGCGTGGGCGATCCCGGAACCTAGCGGCGGTCGTCGAGACGGCGGAGCGCCGCGCGCACGCGCTCGGCTTGCGGCGCGTCGGGTCGGGCGAGGTAGGCCTCGGCGTCGCGAAGGGCTTGCCGGCGATCGGCGACGTCCCCGCCCAGACGGTAGGCCTCGACTCCGGCCTCGATCATGCGGACCCGCGCGTCGTCGGCGCGCGGCCCCGCGGGATCCGACGCCGCGATCCGCCGCCAGGCATCCCGCGCCCGGCGGGCG
>JANMPI010000112.1:0-2069 GCA_031369785.1 Acidobacteriota bacterium | reverse complement strand
AAATCCTCGAGGTAGGAATCTTCTTCCTCTCCGATCGGAGTCGCCAGAGAGATCGGTTCCTGCATGATCTTAAGAACGTTCTTCACCTTCTCGGTGGAGATATGGAGATGCCGGGTGTATTCTTCGATCGTCGGATCGCGGCCCACCTCCTGGCGGTAGCGGCGAGTCACCTTCGTGAGTTTGGAGATGAGCTCCTTCATGTGCACCGGGATGCGGATGGTGCGCGCCTGGTCGGCGATGGCGCGGGTGATGGCCTGGCGGATCCACCACGTCGCGTAGGTCGAGAACTTATAGCCGCGCTTGTACTCGAATTTGTCCACGGCCTTCATGAGGCCGATGTTGCCTTCCTGGATCAGGTCCAGGAACTGCAGGCCGCGGTTCGTGTACTTCTTCGCGATGGAGACGACGAGGCGGAGGTTCGCTTCCACCAGCTCCTTCTTCGCCTGCTCGGCCTGGATCTCGCCCTGGATGACGGTGAGCAGCGTCTTCTTCAGCTCGGAGGACGGGGTGTCGAACTCCTCCTCGACCTGCTTCAGCACTTCCTTCTGCTCGGAGATCGACTTGCGGATCACCTTCTTGTACTCGTCCGAGACCTTCGAGCGGAGCTTCGGCTCGTAGCGCGCGATCTTGTCGTCGGCCTCGTAGATCCGCTCAACCGACTCGCGCAGCTTCTCGACCAGGCGGCGCTTGACCGGCTCCGCGAACTCGATGCCCGTGATGGCCTTGGACACGCGGATGCGCTGGCGGCCCAGGCGCCACCGGGCGCGGAAGTACTTGGGATCGCGCTTGCCGACCTCGCGGTACTTCTCGCGCAGCTTCAGGTACTCGGCGTGCGCGGCCGCGACCTTGTCCGTCAGCTTCAGGGTCTGGCGCTTCTTGTTCTCGAGCTTCTCCTCGGTGACTTCTTCCTCGACGAAGATGACGGCCTCGCGGACGCCGATCTCGCCCTGGGACAGCCGCTCGGCCAGGCGCGCCACTTCCTGCGACGCCATCGGCGTGCGGGTGATGACCTTCAGCACGGCCTTCTTGCCGCGCTCGATGCGCTTGGCGATCTCGACCTCGCCCTCGCGCGTGAGCAGCGGCACGGTGCCCATCTCGCGCAGGTACATGCGGACGGGGTCGTTGGTCTTGTCCAAGGCACCGGGGGTGAGGTCGAGCTCCTGCCCTTCCTCGCCTTCCTTCGGCTCGCGGATCCGCTGCTCCGAGTCGACGACCTCGATGCCCATGGACCCGAACATCGAGAAGATGTCGTCCAGGTCGTCGGCCGAGCCGATCTCGGACGGCAGCATGTCGTTCACTTCATCGATAAGGAGGTATCCCTTCTCCTTGCCCATGTGAATGAGCTGCCGGACTTCGTCGTATTTTTCTTCGATCGAAAGCGCCAAATTCGGTTACTCCCTCTCGCGTGCGCCGGCGTTCATGCGGAACTCCGGCTCATTTAGACGCTCCACCGGCGCTATGGTTACAGCGGCGAAGGGCGTCGTGAGCCTTCTCTTCAATTCCAGCTTCTCGGCCAGCAGGGCCTCCTGGGCCTCTCCGCTGGCTTTCGGCAAGTCCTTCTGGATCTGCGCCATGCGCGTCTTCAGGGGCCAGGTCTTCAGCTCGAGGACGCACTCGGCGGGGGTGATGCCTTTCACGGGCGAATCCTCGACCGCGGCCTCGCTGAGCACTCGCCGGTCGTCTTCTTCCAGCACTCCCTCGAGCTCGGCCAGGGTGACCCGCCGGCCTTCGAGGGCAAGTTGTCGCGCGGAACGCAGGATCTGCGCCGCACCCAGCGGCGCCAGGTCTACTTCTTCGATCGCTTCCAGCGCCTCCGCTATTCCCGGGGCGTCGGACAGGATGAGGCCGATGAGCAGCTTCTCGGCCGGGATCAGGCGCCGGCGGGCGCGGGGGGTCATGGCCGCCGCGGGCATCGGCTCGTGGGAGGCCGCGATCGACGACGCGCGATGGGCCAGAGCGCGCCGCACTTCTTCCCGCGCGGCCATGGTGTCGAGGCCGCCCGTCTCCACGATCGTGGGCACCCACGCCGCGCGCTCCACCGGCGACTCGATGCGGGCCAGCGTCGGGAG
>JANMPI010000089.1:0-2773 GCA_031369785.1 Acidobacteriota bacterium | reverse complement strand
GATTTCCGGTGAGTCGGATGCGAAACGAACGGGGACGGACAGGTGGGTTGACGATCGACGAGCCGAGGGCTGAGTAACGATCAAGCACCACAACGCGCTCCGAAGCCAATGCGTTGGACGTATTCCAATCCAAAGCGACGTATTCGCGGTATCAGTTCAACCGTAACCGTGCACTAGGTCAGCCCGCCCCGCCCATGCGCCGCCGCCACTTCCGCCGCAGCACGTCGCCGAGCGTGGTGCGGCCATCCCCGGGGAGAAGCGTCACGTAGTCCTCGCCGATGCGCGCGATGCAATACGGATCGCCCCCCGCCATCGTGATCGGAACCCCGCGCACCTTGCCCGCGAAGGCGGTGCGATAGCCGGCCTCGCGCATCAGCCGGCGCGCGGTGGGGCCCGCGACGTGCCACGGGTGGCAGAGATGAATGACCGGCTTGCCCGTCCGCTCCGCGATCACGCGGCGCGACTCGACGAGCTCGCGGCGGATGGCGGCCTCCTTCTCGGCCGCCGTCTCCCATCGGCCGGGAATGCGCCGCGGCACGGTGGCGCGGAGGAGATCCGGCCAGTCTTCGCGGGTAAAGAATGCGTCGCCGCCGCCCTGCGCCACCACGCGCACCGCCGCCGCGCGGATGGCCGGGTCCTCGTAGAAGCGCCGCCCTTCGCCCATCCGCGGCTCGGACGCGAGGAGGGGCGTGCCGGGCTCGATCTCCTCGCCCAGGAGGTCGCGGCCGCCGGCGTGAATCAATGGAAGGTCGAGGCCTGCATACCCGCGGCGCGCCTCCGGCGTCGCGAAGCCCACGACCCGCGGCCGCACGTGCACGCGCGCGTGGGTCAGGGTGTGGCTCTGGAACTCGAAGGGACCGGAGCGTGCCAGCGCCTCGATCTGCTCCCAGGAGAGAAGCCCTTCGTCGGCGACGGGCGCCACCGGGCCGGCGTCGATGGTCGGCGGCAGCGGGCCCGGCCGCGAGACCGTGCGCCCCGGGATCAGGAAGACGATCCCGGTCATGCCGTAGCGGCGGAGCAGCGGCGCGCCCACCGTAAAGAGGCTCGCGCGGCCGTCGTCGAAGGTAAGGACGATCGCGCGATCCGGCGCCGGCCGCGTCCCCATCAGGAACTCGAAGTACGAGGCGGCGGAGAGGGTGACGTAACGGTTCGCGCTCAGGTACTCGAGGGTGCGGCGGAAGGACGGCTCTTCGAGGCTGTGGAAGACGAACACCGGGACGTGGCCGCGGGGGAGCGCGCCGCCGCGCACGAACTCGGGATAGCGGCCGAGGGCGAGATCGCGCGGCACCTCCCACGCTTCCCAGGCCTGGCGGACGATCCGGGCCAGCCTCACGTCAGCCGGACTGCGGCCGGCCGCGCAGGACGTCGTCGTAGAGGGCTTGCATCCGTCGCACGCATTCGCCGATATCGTAGCGGCGCGACGCCTCGCGGGCCATGCGGGCGAGTTGCTGGCGCAGCGCGTCGTCGTCGACGACGCGGGCGAGGGCGGCGGCCAGCGCCTCGGGATCGCGCGGCGGAACGAGCAGGCCGGTCTTTCCGTCCTCGAGGACCTCGCGGCAGCCGTCGACGGCGGTGGAGACGATGGCGCGGCCCGACGCCATCGCCTCGAACAGCGCGAGCGGCGTCCCTTCGTAGTCGGACGAGATGCAGAAGACGTCGATGGCGCCCAGCACCGCGGGGACGTCGGCGCGATGGCCGGCGAACACGACACGCTCCTTGATGCCCAGCGAGTCGGCCTGCGCGCGCAGCGCCTCCATGCGGTCGCCGTCTCCCGCCACGAGAACCCAGGCACGCGGGCGCGTGGGAAGGACGCGCGCCGCCGCGGCGAGAAGAACGTCGTGCGCCTTCTGCGCGGACAGGCGGCCGACGGAGCCGATGACCAGCGCGTCAGCGGGAATGCCCAGCTCCTTGCGCACCGCGCGCCGGACCGCGGCCGGGGGCGCCGCGAACTCGGAAAGCGGCGCGCCGTTCCAGATGAGCGCGACCTTTTCCGCCGGGACGTGACGCTCGCGCACCAGGAAGTCGCGCGTGGACCCGGAGACCGCGATCGCACGGTCGGTGAAGCGCGCGAGCAGGCGATCGGCGAGGCCCTGATAGGCGGGCATCCGGGGATCGGCGAAGTGCTCGTGGAGGACCAGGGCGGCTCCCGTCATGGCGGCCGCGATGCGCCCGAAGTCGGCCGCCGCGTATCCGTGCACGTGGAGGATGCGGGCCCGGCGGGCGCGGACGAGGTCGACGAGATCGCCGGTGATGCGGGGATCGAACTTCGACCGGCCGAGGTGATGGACGGGGATCCCGCCCTCGGCCAAAAGCCGCGATGCCGGCTCCGGGCTCTTCAGCCCGACCAGCGCGACGTCGTAGCGCGCGCGGTCGAAGCGCGGGAACCACCAGGAGAAGAGCCGCGAGACGCCGTGGATGCTCGACCCCGCGACCCCGAACTTGTCGCAGACGTGGAGGACCGGTACGCCCGCCATCAGCTAGGCGTCGTCTCCGCCACCGGGGCGGCGTCGCCGCGCGAGGTCCACACCACGGCGCCGGAGAGCGACATCAGGACCATGAGCCCGGCGCCCACGAGGCTGAAGGCCATGGCGCTCTCCCGCGGCAGCCCGACCTGGCCGAAGTAGAGGATGAACACGCTCTCGCGCACGCCCCAGCCGTTGAAGGAGATGGGGAGCGCCTGCACCAGGGAGCAGAGCGGGACCATCAGGAAGCACGCGGAGAGCGGCAGGGGGATCCGGAGCGAGCGCGCGATGTTGTAGTAGTAGTAGACGAC
>JANMPI010000034.1:0-3038 GCA_031369785.1 Acidobacteriota bacterium | reverse complement strand
GCGCGACGTCCAGGCATCGCGACCGAAGAGACGCGCGGTGCCGGCGGCCGGCTTCTGCTGCCCGAGCGCGCAGCGCACGAAGGACGACTTTCCCATCCCGTTGCGGCCGAGCAGGGCGAACACCGAGCCGCGCGCCACGTCGAGGGAAATGCCCTCCAGGACCGTGCGGCGTCCGTAACGCACGGTGAGCCCGTCGACGGACAGCACGCTCTCTGCGCTCATCGCTTCTCCCCATCCATCCGCAGCGACTTCCACGCCGCGGAAACCGCGCGCGTCGCCTCGGCGATCGTCGCCCCGACGGTCACCGCCACGGAAGCGAAGCGGCCGGCGGCATCCTCCAGGGTGCGCGCCTTCTCCGCGCGCGAGACCTGTGGAGTGGCGGTGGCGACGAACGTGCCCTCGCCGCGCCGGACCTCGAGCAGACCCTCTTCCGACAATCGCTGGTACGCCCTCGAGACCGTCATCGGATTCACCCTCAAATCGCGCGCGAGCTCGCGGACGGAGGGCACCGGGCCGCCCGCGCGGAGCGCGCCCGTGGCCACGAGGCGGCGCATGCCGTCCTCGATCTGCTTCCATACTGGCATCGGGTTCCGGGGGTTGACGCTGAACATGGTGTATCGATGTCTTAATACACCGATACGGTGCGGAAGGCAAGGAAGTTCCGTGGCCCCGGCCAGGGAGGCTAGGTTTCGAGGGTGAAGAGGAAGTACAGGCCGGTGGCGCCGAAGAGCAGGTTCGGGGCCCAGGCCGCGAGCGCGGCGGGCAGGTAGGCGTTGTTGCCCAGGGTCTCGAACATCGCCAGCACCGCCCAGTACACGATGGCGATGATCAGGCTGATGGCGACCCCGTACAGGGCGCCGTGCCGCGCCACCACGAACGCGAACGGGATGCCCAGCAGCGCCATCACCAGCGCGACGGTGGGGAAGGACAGCTTGCGGTGGAGCTCGACCCGCAGCTTGGTGACGTCGAGGCCGAGCGTCTCGAGGGACGCGATGTGCCGGGTCAGCTCCGCGAAGCTCATGGTGTCCGACGCCCGTTCCTCGCGGTTGAAGTAGCTCGGCGGCTCGATCTCGCGCGTGCGGTGGGCCTGCTGGAACGGCGTGAAGGTGCCCCCGGGGCCGAAGGTCCGGCGCCAGCCGCGCTCGAGGTCGTACGCAAGGCCGTCCCACACCGCCCGCGCCGCGTACAGCCGGTCGCGCAGGCGCCACGCCTTCAGGTCGACGTCGTAGACGGAGAGCCCGTAAAGCGTTTCCGGCGAGCCCTTGGCGGCGAGCTGGAAGTAGTCGTAGTTGTAGAAGCGCCCGTCGCTGCCGAGGATCCAGCGATGCTGGTTGAGCGTCGACGCCATCGGCGGGCGTCCCTTGATCACGTTGTAGTCGCGGTCCGCGATCTTGTTCAGGGGCGGAAGGATGTACTCCGCGGCCTCGAACATCAAGAAGCCCGTGAGGGCCGCGATGACGATGACCGGCACTACCGCGCGATAGACGCTGATTCCCGCGGCCTTGATCGCGGTGATCTCGTTCTGGCGCGCCATCAGGCCGAAGGTGATGAGGACCGACACCAGGACCGCGACCGGGGCCAGCAAGTGGACGATCTCGGTGCTCGAGAACGTGTAGTAGTGGAAGACGACCGCGCCTTTCACCTTGTTGTGCTGGACGTCGTCGAATAGGTCCATGAAGCTCACCAGCACGTACAGCGCCCAGAACGACGCGATCACCAGGCCGAAATTTCCGAAGTAGTTGCGCGCGATGTAGCGGTCGAGGATGCCGGGCACCGGGAAGCCGATCCGCGGGAAGCGCACGACCACGACCCGGCGGCCCGGCCGCGTCGCGACCGCGACCTCCGCCGGCTCCGCGCGCTTCCGGAAGCGGATGCGGGGGAGCAGCACCTTGTAGTGCGAGGGATCGAGGGGGTCGAACGCCGCTTCGCGGTGATTGAGCCAGAGGAGGAGCAGCGCCGCGGCGCCGAGGATGATGTTCGCCCCCCACATCGCGAGGATGGGCGGCATGAGCCCGGTATCGCCCGCCTGCTCGCCCAGCCGGATGATCACGTAATAGATGAAGATGACCGCGATCGACAGGCCGAAGGCCGCCGACCGTGCTTCCTTCTTGCTGCCCAGGGACAGGCCCAGCCCGAGAAAGCCGAAGACGACGCACGCGAACGGGATCGCGAACTTCTTGTGGTACTCGACCTCGAACCGGCCGTACTCCTTCCGCCCCTTTCCCTCCGCCTTCAGCTTGTGGATTTCGGTGGTGAGGGTCGGGAGGTCCATCTCGCGGTCGCCGCGGGCCAGCGGGATCTTGGGGAAGAAGTCGTCGTAGGGCATCGGGAACTGTCCCGCGGTGAAGCGATCCTCGTCGATCTGCTCCGGGGACGCGGAGTTGAACGTGTAGATGACGCCGTCCTTGAGGTCGAGCTCGACCTTGGCCCGCTCGCGCTCGATGACCAGCCGGCCGCGGCGGGCGAGGATGGCGCGCGGCTGCTGCGGGTTCTTGGTGTCGTAGATGAAGACGTCCCGCCACTCACCGCTTTCCGCGGGGATGTCCGAGACGTAGAGGACCATGTTCCCGCCCGGGATGAGGTCGTCGTTGAAGACGCGCGGGGTGACGCCGGTGCGCGCCTTCTGACGATGAGCGCGAAGATGATCTCGCGGTAGGCCTGGTTGGCGGCGGGGAGCGCGACCGCCACGATGTAGAAGGTCAGCATCCCGGTGATGGCGGACAGGGCGACGACCGGCCGCAGCAGCCGCGCGGGGCTGATCCCGCTGGCGCGCAGGGCCACGATCTCGCTGTCGCTGGCCAGCCGTCCGAACGCGAGGAGCACGCCCATGAGGAACGCCATGGGGATCGTCACCGAGAAAATGCTGGGCAGCAGGTAGGCAAAGGCGCGGGCGACGGTGGCGAGGTCGGCGCCGCGGGACACCAGCACCTTCATGAGGTTCGTGATCTGGTCGAGCATCAGGATGAAGGTGAAGAGGAGCAGGCCGAGCGCGGTGGGCGGCCAGATCTCGCGCGCCACGTACCGGTCGAGGATGGTCG
>JANMPI010000588.1:0-4391 GCA_031369785.1 Acidobacteriota bacterium | reverse complement strand
CCAGCCCGGAGTCTCTCCCGCCGGAAGCGGCAAAGCGATCGTGTCGTCGTGCCGGAACCCGCGGCCGGAATCGCGGTTGACGGCCGCGACCCTCACGTCGAGGAGCGCGCCCGGCACGCCGGCACGGGACTGGACGGCCAGGCGGCTCGCATCGAGCTCGACGCGAGCCGCTTGGCCGTCCAGCCCAAGGCGGGCGCCCCGGTCGCGCGCATCGACGTGAGCGTCGTGGCCGTCAGCCGCGACTCCGGCCGCGGGTTCCGGCACGACGACACGATCGCTTTGCCGCTTCCGGCGGGAGAGACTCCGGGCTGGCGTGCTTTGGTCCGCGAGTTCGAGCTCCCGGCGGGGGTCACCCAGGCGCACGTGGTGGTGCGTGACGCGACGAGCGGCGCCATGGGCTCGGTCTCGCAGCGCTTCGAGGTCCCGCTGCCGGGACAGTTGCGCCTTTCGACACCCATCATCACCGACCGCGTGGAGCCCGCGCAGAGCGCCGACGGACGCCCGCAGCTCGCCTTGGCCGTCCACCGCGTGTTTCCCCCGGGAGGCGGCCTCTACGTCCAGTTCGAGGTCTTCGGCGCCGCCCGCGATCACGCGCGGGGAGGGCCGCGGGTGACCGCGGGACTCGAGCTCTGGGACGCGAACGGCCGGCTCGCCCGCAGAGTGGATCCCACTGCGATCACGACGGACAGCAGCGGCCGCGTGGTCCGGCAGGTCGGTCTCTCGCTCGAGGGGATGGACGAAGGCGCCTACGATCTCGTCCTCGACGTGCGTGACGAGGTCGGAGGGGCCCGCCTCAAGCAGCGCGAGTCGTTCACGCGCGCGCGTGACATCGCCGCGCGCTGAGCGCGAAGCGCGTAGGGGGGTGCATCGGACGAAGCACCCCCCTGCGTGATTAGAAAATCAGCTTCAACCCGAACTGCGCCTGCCTGGGGTCGCGGGTGGCGGTGGACTGGCCGAAAGTGGCCGGGACCGTGTAGCCCGTGATGCGCGTCGCGGTGGCCGGATCGCCGGTGTCGTACGTGATGCTCGAGGGGTTGAAAGTGTTGTTCAGCTGGTTGCTCAGGAAGTTCACGTGGTTGAAGATGTTGAAGACCTCGAAGCGGAGCTGGGCCTTCACGCTCCGGC
Source organism: Acidobacteriota bacterium (assembly GCA_031369785.1). GTDB lineage: Bacteria > Acidobacteriota > Vicinamibacteria > Fen-336 > Fen-336 > JANMPI01. The sequence goes on along the minus strand of JANMPI010000588.1, from coordinate 3,266 downwards.
TGACCGCGATGTTCTTGTAGAGCGACAAGTCCACCTGGGAAATGCCCGGACCTTCGCAGATGCCGGGGCCGGCGTCGCCAACGGTGCCGAGCTGGAAGCCCGTCAGCGTGAAAGCAGCCGGGTTGAGGATCTGCTCCTTTGGCCCGCCCGAGGCCCGGCAGGACACGCCGGGGACCCTGTTCGGGCGGTTGTTGTCGCTATAGCCGGTACCTGCCGGCCCGCCGTTCAGCCCGTTGAGGCCGCCGGTGGTGTAGACCGAAACCGCCTGACCCGAGGCCGCGGCAACGATGGCCGCGATCTCCCAGTCCCCCAGCACGTTCTTCACGACCGTCGCTTTATCCTCGAAGGCGGGAAGGGCGAGCACGAGGCTGGCGTTGAAGATGTGCCTGCGGTCGGTCCTGGTCGGCCCCCGATCCAGCCCCAGGTTCCCGAGGTCGGTGATGCTGTTCTCGTTGCCGATGCCGCCGCTATCGTCCAGGGGGACCGTGCCCAGCGACTTCGACCAGGTGTAGGACGCCTGGAACTGCGACCCGCGCCCGAATCGGCTGACGAGCTGACTCTGCAGCGAGTGATAGCTCGTGGTCCCCCCGTGGCCCCAGATGATGATCCGGTTGTTCCCGAAGATCCCGTACGGCCGCACGGCCGCGGCCAGACCGCTGTCGCCGCCGGCCCTCAAAAAGTCCAATCGGTCGGTGACCCCGTTGTGGTTGAGGTCGCCGGTCCCCACCTGGTTGGCATCGTAGAAGAGGAGCTGGTCCTTGCCGCGGCTGCCCACGTAGCTGAGCTCGAGGGTCGAGTTGCGACGGACCTCGTGCTGGACGCTCAGGTTCCATTGCCACGTGCTCGGCATCACCGCGTTGGGATCGCGTCCGCTCGAGGGAGCGCCGGCGCTGAGGCCGAAGCAGCCGCCGCACGGCTCGGCGTTGCTGTCGAGGAATCGGAGCCCGCTCTGGGATCGTCCGAAAGGCGGGTTGTTCGGGAACGACAATCCGCCGCTCAGGCGTTCGCGCAGGAAGAACCGGCCCGCTCCCCCGCGCAACGCGGTCTTGCCGGTCCCGAACACATCCCACGCGATACCGAGGCGCGGCGCGATCGCATCGTACTTCTGGTCCTGCAAGGAGCGATTGGGTCCCTCCGTCCCCCCCCGGAAACCGGCCGTCTGGCACGGGCTCGTCCCCGGGACCTCGAGGAGGCCGTTGCAGGGATCGTTGCCGAGGGCGGGGTCGAAGAGAGACGGGACGAAGCTCGTCTGCTTGTCGTCGTTCGCGTAGTAGTTGAACAGCAGCGAATAGCGCGCGCCGTAGTCGAGGGTCACGCGCGGAGCGAGCTTCCAGGAATCCTGGAGGTACATCTCGGCGTCGCTCCAGCGCGTCGGCACCTGCCGGAAGCCCGCGCTCTCGGAGAAGCCGAAGGTCATGTCCCTGAGCAGGAAGTCGGACAGGATGTTCCCCGTGTTGGCGCCCCAGCCATTCAGCCCCGCGGAGCCCCAGAACGAGGAGTTCTGATTCGAGCCGTTGCCCTGCGAGTCTTCGTTCTTGGCGTTCCGGCTGCCCAGGATGCCGGCCTTCACGAAGTGCTTGCCGAAGACCGCCGAGTAGTCATCCTTCAGGATGAAGAGATCCTGGTTGTTCCGGAAGGGCGCTTCGTTCCAGAGGGTCTGGTAACCGCCCCCGCCCCAGAAGACGGGATGCCCGGTCTGGTCGCCGTATTGCTTCTCGCTCAACGGGAAGATCGAGGGGATCGCGGCGAGGATCTGGCTGTTCAAGCCGGGGTTCGTGCCGCCCCGATCGATGATGATCTTGTTGCCCGAGTAGGAGAAGGTCAGGCTGTTGGTGCCCTTCGCCCCGACGGTGTGGTTGAGCTGGGCCATGAGCGACTTGGCCGGCTGTTGCCAGTTCGAGTCCACGGCGGGGAACGCGTCGTCGCCCCAGAGATTCGAGTTGACACTCGGCGAGTTGTTCGTCCAGGAATCCTGGGTGTAACGGAACATCAGCCGCGTCCTGTCGCTGATGCTCCAATCGAGTCGCACGTTCTCCTGGCGCCAGTTGATCGGGCTGTTCAGGGAGTCGAGCCAGTTGTTGCAGCTCCCGGCGCCCGGCGCGGTGTTGGGGAGCGGATAAAGCTGGAGGTACAAGAGGCCACCGGGGCTCAGCCGATTGGCGGGGATCCGGTTGCCGGGGAACGGCGCGCCGGTGAGGGGATCGACCGGTGTCGGGTTCGTGCAGCCGGCAATGGCGGGCCCGCTGAAATCCCCCCCGCGCTCCGCGGCCGTGGGCACGAACGCGGTGCGTACGGTGCCACGCTTCTCCCGGTTCCATTCCTGCGACGCGAAGAAGTGCAGCTTGTCCTTGATCAGCGGGCCGCCGAAGGTCCAACCGAAGTCGTGCCGGCTGAGCTGGTCCTTGTCCTTGCCCGCCTTCTCGAGGAAATAGTTCTTGGCGTTCAGGGCGTCGTTGCGGCCGAAGTAAAAGCCGCTGCCGTGGAACTCGTTCGTGCCGCCGCGGGTCACGATGTTGATCTGAGCGCCGGCGGCCTGGCCGAACTCGGCGCCATAGCTGTTGCGGTGGATCTTGAACTCCTCGATCGCCTCCACCGACGGGTACACCAGGATGGTGCGGTTGGATCCCACGTCGTTATTGTTGGCGCCGTCCACCGTCCACAGGTTCGCGGTCACGGCCGCGCCGCTCACGGAGAGATCCGAGCCCCCGAGCAGTCCCTTGTCCTTCACGTTCAGTGCGTCGGGCGCGCTGACGCCGGGCATGAGAGTGGCGAGCTGGAGGAAGTTGCGGCCGTTCAGGGGAAGCTCTCGAAGCTGCTCTCCCGTGATCAGGCCGGCCACCTCCCCGCCCGTCGTGGACACCGACACCGCGGAGGCTTCCACGTCCACGACCTCGCTGATCTGGCCCGTCGCGAGTTGGACGTCGAGCGAGCGGTTGTCGGCGACGTTCAGGAGGATCTTGGTCCGGACCTCCGACTTGAATCCGGGGATCGCGACCTCGAGGCGATAGCTTCCCACGGGGAGGTCGGTGAAGCTGTAGATCCCCGACGAGTTGGTGGTACCGGATCGGGTGAGACCGGTTTCCTCGTTCTTGATCGTGACCTTGGCCCCGGAAACCACCGCGCTCGTGGGATCGCTCACCACGCCACGGATCGTGGCCGTGGAACGCTGGGCCAGCGCGGGGACCGCGAACACGAGAACGAAGGACGCAGCCAGTGCGAGCCGGTTACTCATGGATCGGCCTCCGGTTCAAGTTTCTTAAAGGTCT
>JANMPI010000567.1:0-8496 GCA_031369785.1 Acidobacteriota bacterium | reverse complement strand
CCGGACGGTCGGCAGCGGCGGCAGCTTCGGCGGCGCACCGCTGCGGCAAGAGATCGGCCTGGGCGACGCGCGGGCGGTGGAATGGGTGGAGGTGTTCTGGCCGGCATCGGGCGAGACCCAGCGCGTGGACGGGTTGCAGTCGCGGCGCCGCTACCTCATCCGCGAGGGGACGCGCGAGGCGAGGGAACTGGTGTGGCCCGCTTCGACCCCACGGCCGTGAGGTTGTTGCGCATGGCCCTTCTTCCCCTGGGCCTCTACCTGGCGCTCTTCCTCGCGCTCACCTTCCCCCTCGTCCTCCGGTCGAGGACACATCTGTTCGGCAACGAGGTGGACGCCCTCGCCAACCTCTGGGGCATCTGGTGGGTGGAGAAAGCACTGACGGACGTCCACCACCTTCCCCTGCATACCGACTACCTCCACTTCCCGCACGGGATCACCCTCCTGCCCCAGGTGATGGCCCTGCCGTTCAACGGGCTGCTCGTCTTCCCGCTTCGCGACCTGCTCACCCTGGAAGAGGCGTACAACGCGGCGCTCGTGTTCTCGTTCGTGATGGGCGGCATGACCGCCTTCTGGCTGTCGTTCCACTGCACCCGGGCCTACGGACCCAGCCTGGTGGGTGGAGCACTCTTCACGTTCTCGAGCTACCACTTCGCCCACGCCGACGGCCACCTGAATCTCGTTTCGCTGGAATGGATCCCCTTCTTCCTGCTGCTCAGCTTTCGGGCGCTCGAGAAGCCGTCGCTCGGCCGCGGCCTCGTGGCCGGTCTTGCCCTCGTCCTCGTCACCACCTGCGACCTCTATTACTCCCTCTTCTGCGGCCTGGCCCTGGCCTTGATCGTGCTCTGGACGATGGTGAAGCGCCCCGCCGGTGGCCTGACCCGCTCACATCTCCGCGCGCTCCTGGGGTTGTCCTCGGTGTGCGCGGTGACCGTGGCGCCGCTCTTCGCCGCCATCTGGTGGACGTCGCGCCACGACCCGCTCCTCGGCGCGCACCCCGCCACCGAGTTCTCGCTCGACCTCCTGGCCCCCTTCATCCCCGGCGGCCACTGGCGCTTCCACGAATGGACGGCCACCTACTGGTCGAGGCTGCCCGGCAACATCGACGAGAGCAGCATGCATGTCGGCCTCGCCGCCCTCGTGCTGGCCGCCTACGCGGTGCGGCGCCGGAATGAGCTGCCGGGCGGGCGGTACTTCGGCGCCTGGGTGCTGGTCGCGGCGGTCTTCGCGGTGCTGAGCCTGGGGCCCGCCTTGCACGTCGTGGGCCGCCAGATCACCGGGGAATGGCTGCCCTATGCCTGGCTCACGACCGCGGTGCCACCGCTCCGGCTCAGCGGGATGCCCGTACGCATGATCGTGATGACGCAACTCGCCCTCTCCGTCCTCGCCTCCGGGGGCCTTGCCGCGCTCGTGAGCCGAGAGCGCCGACGATACTGGGCCGCGCTGCTGGTGGTCGGAGCCGCTTTCGAGCTCCTGCCGCGGCCCGTTCCCACGACACGCCTGCCCACCCCGGCCTACGTCTCGTTCCTGGCTTCACTTCCCGAGCCCACCGCGTTGCTGGACGGCTACTCGAGCTTCTCCCATGCCCTGCTCTGGCAGACGCGCCACCAGAAGCGCATGGCCTTCGGCTACATCTCGCGCATCCCGGCGAGCGTGGCCGAGCGCGACGGCCTCATCGCCAAGGCGGCCTGGGCGGGACGCTGGGACGAGGTCTGCGGCCGCTTCCACATCACGCACGCCCTGGCCCCGGTCGAAGGGGCCGCGCCGCCCCCGCCCATTCGCTCGCTCGGGCTTCCGCCCGAGACTTCTCGCCCCGACCCCTCGCGGCGCGTCGTCTTCGACGACGGCAACATGCGTGTCATGGCACTGCCATGCGCGCGCGGGAGCGCACTCCCACCTCAATAAGTCAGGCCGAACCCGAAGGCGAACAGCGGGTCGTAGCGGGAGTCGCCCACGTTCAAGGGAAGCTGCGCCATCGACCGCGGCCAGGAGTAGGACAGCTTTCCAGTCGGCCGGTAGTCGCCGAACAGCACGTCGGCGACCCCCTGTCCCTCGGTGCCGGGCAACCACGCGGCGACGATCGCGTCCGCGTCGGCCAGCACGGGCTCGAGGATCATCGGACGACCGGACAGCAGGACCACGACGAGCGGCACGCCCGCCTTCTTCAGCGCGTGGACGGTAGACACGTCTCCGGGATCGAGCGCGAGGTCGGTACGATCGCCCAGCATCTCGGCGTACGGCGTTTCGCCGATCACGGCGACCACGACGTCGGCCCCCGCCGCGCCCGAGCCGTCGGCCGCGAACGTGACCTGGGTCGTGGGGGAGACGGCCTTGCGAATGGCGTCGAGGATCGTCGTGCCGCCGGTCGTCACCGCGCCGCTCTTCCCCTGCCACTCGACGGTCCATCCGCCGCACTGGTTGCCGATGTCGTCCGCGGCGCGGCCGGCCACGTGGATGCGCGCGGCCGTCTTCGCCAGCGGGAGGGCCTTGCGCTCGTTCTTCAGGAGAACGAGGGACTGGCGGACGGCGTCGCGCGCCACCGCGCGGTGCTCGGCCGACCCGAAGGACGCGTGGAGGCGCCGATCCGCCATCACGCTCGCGCCCTCGTCGAGCAGACCCATGCCCGCCTTCACGCGCAGGATCCGCCGCACGGCGTCGTCGATGCGGGACATGGGAACGCGGCCCTCCGTCACCAGCGACTTCAGGGTGGTGAAGAACTCGGCGTATTTGTCCGGGACCATCACCATGTCCATTCCGGCGTTGACCGACGTCTCGATGTCGCTGCGATAGTCGCCGGGCAGCTCGTCGAGGGCATTCCAATCCGAGATCAGGAACCCCTTGAACCCGAGCTCTCCCTTCAGGATCTCGGTCATCAGCCGACGGCTGCCCGACGCCTTCACGCCGTTCCAGCTGTTGTAGGACACCATGATCGTCCCCACGCCCGCGTTGACGGCCGCGACGTAGGGGGGGAGGAACAGCCGCCGGAGGTCCGCCTCGGTAACCCGCGTGTCGCCGCGGTCCAGGGGCCAGTTCTCCTTGGGGTTCTCGCCCTTCGGGGACCCGGTTCCGAAGGTGGTGCCGCCGTCGCCGACGTAGTGCTTCGCGCAGGCGAGGATGCGGTGGGGGTCGCGCGGGCTCGTCCCCTGGAAGCCTCGCACTGCGGCCACGCCGAGGTCGCGGGACAGCTCCGTCGACTCGCCGAACCCCTCGTAGGTGCGGCCCCAGCGCTGGTCGCGCACGACCGAGACCATGGGCGCGAAGGTCCACTGGATGCCCGTCGCACGCACCTCGGACGCCGTCACCTCCGCCGCCTTTTCCACGAGCGCGGGGTTCCGGGTGCAGCCGAGGCCGATGTTGTGGGGAAAGACGGTCGCGCCGAGGACGTTCGAATGCCCGTGCACCGCGTCGACGCCATAGAGGAGCGGGATCCTGAGCCGCGTCTTCCGCGCGTGCGACTGCATCTCGTCGTAGAGGTTCGTCCAGTCGACGAGGCTGTTGCCGGTCCTCGGATCGGAGCCGCCGCCGCTCAGCACGGAGCCCATGAAGAAGCGCTCGACGTCGGCAGGGTCCTTGATCGATCCGATGTCGCCCTGGGTCATCTGGCCGACCTTCTCGTCGAGCGTCATGCGCGCGAGAAGGGCCTCGACACGGTCGTCCTTCGAGGCGAGCCAGACCGAATCGGGCCGGGCGGGACCGCCGGCGGCGATCGCACAAACGGCCAGCACGGGCACGGCGAATGGCTTCATTCTCATTGATTCCCTCACCGGAATTCTATCCTCGTCGAGCGGGCGACGCGCCCGCGCCGCATGCTAGTGTGGCCCCCATGAAGCTCCACCACCGCGGCCTCGTCAGTTTCGTCCTGCTTGCCGCGTTTGCCACCGCCGCCCGCGCCGGGGACGCCGACCTCCCCTCGCCGGAGCGCATCGCCGCCGTCCGCGAGTACATCAAGAGGGGGTGGACGACTCTCACGCGGTCGAACGGCGACCTCCTGAAGGCGGCTCCGGATCCGAAGATGCACCTCGCGCCGGGGGCGCGCTGGCCGGTCTACGTCTCGGCGCGCGAGGACCGCGCGCGCGTGCAGGCGGCGCTTTTGACCGCGCTCGCCGCGGACGACGTCGCCAAGATCGAGCTACGCACGCTGCCCGCGACGGGGAAGGTGACGCAGCACGGCCTCCTCTACCTGCCCCGGCCCTACGTCGTCCCCGGCGGCCGCTTCAACGAGATGTACGGCTGGGACAGCTACTTTATCCTCGTCGGACTCCTGCGCGACGGCGAGACCGCGCGCGCGAAGGACATGGTCGACAACTTCCTCTACGAGATCGACCAGTACGGCACGATCCTGAATGCGAACCGCACGTATTACCTGAGCCGCTCGCAGCCCCCCTTCCTGACCCGGATGATCCTCGGCGTGTACGAACAGACGGGGGACCGCGATTGGCTGCGCTCGACGCTGCCCGCCATCGACCGCTATTACCGCTTCTGGACCAGCGCGCCGCACCTCGTCGCATCGACGGGCCTCTCGCGCTACTACGACCTCGGCGACGGGCCCGCCCCCGAGGTATTGAGCGACGAGCGCGACGCGGAGGGGCGCACCCACTACGACCGCGTGCGGGAGTACTACAAGACGCACGACGTCACCGACTACGACGAGCGGATGTACTACGACGCGAAGGCGGATCGCCTGACCCCGCTCTTCTACAAGGGCGATCGCTCGATGCGCGAGTCGGGCTTCGACCCGTCGAACCGCTTCGGCCCCTTCGCGGTGGACATCATCCACTACGTCCCCGTCTGCCTGAACTCGCTCCTCTACAAGATGGAGCGCGACGCGGCGGACATCGACTCCATCCTCGGCCTGGGGCCGAAGGCCCTCGTCTGGGAGCAGCGGGCGGCGGCGCGGCGCGCGGCCATGGACCGCTATCTGTGGGACGAGAAGGACGGCCTCTATTACGACTACGACTTCCAGACCCGCAAGCGGCGGCACTATGAGTTCGCGACGACGTTCTATCCGCTGTGGGCCGGCTCGGCTTCGCCGGCGCAGGCGGCGCGGGTGGCCGCGAACCTCCCGCGCTTCGAGGCACCGGGCGGGGTTCGGACCAGCAACACCGTCTCCGGCAACCAGTGGGACGCGCCCTTCGGGTGGGCCCCGCTGCAGATGATTCCGGTGACGGGGCTCCGCAACTACGGGTACGACGAGGACGCGTCTCGGCTGTCGCGGCGCTTCATCGGCCTCGTCACCAAGGAGTTCGAGGAGCACGCGGCGATCGTCGAGAAGTACGACCTGGAGCGGCGCGAGTCGGACGTCTCGGCGGGGATCAAGTTCGGCTATTCGGCGAACCAGGTCGGCTTCGGCTGGACCAACGGCGCGTTCCTCGATCTGCTCGCCGGCCTGGAAGCGGCCAACCGTCGACCGGCGGCCGCCTCGCGGCAGCGCTGATCAGTCCTTCGCCGGATTCCGCGTGGTTACACGCCGCTGCGAAACGCGACGTGTGGCTGCACTCCGCGCCCGTGTCGAGGCGCGCCGAGCTTGCTCGAGCCGGGTCTTGTTGTACCGATAGTCTGCTTCCAAGCGCACCCAGAAATCGCCGGGCACTCCCAGCACCTTTTCGAGCTGGATGGCCGTCTCAGGAGTAATCGCCTTGGATCCGTTGATGATCTCGTTGATCACCTGTACGGGCCTCTTCATGAGCCGCGCGAGCGCCGTTTGCGTGAGTCCTCTCGCCGCCAGTTCCTCGGCCAACGTTTCGCCTGGCGGAGTGGCCACATCCGGCCACGCCCTGTTCGTACTCATTGCCCATTCGCTCCGCCCCGTCGCAGGGGCATCATCGTACCTGACCCGCGAGGCGGGGTCAGTCGCCGTAATGATCCGTCACCTCCTCGACGCGAACGACGGTGAACTGCTCGTTCTGGAACGTGACGATCAGGCGGTAGTCCCTTCCCAGGCTGATTGCATACTGACCGTGACGATCACCCCTGAGCGCATGGAATCGCAGATAGCTCAGTGCGGCGAGGGTCCTGTGATCCGTCGATGCATATAGAACGTTGATCCGGTCCCGGTACATCTTTGCCACGGAGGCGCCCCATGCACGCCGGGCCTTCTTCTCTGATGTGTATCGCTCCCGGAGTTCGTTGGTCCTGAAGGTGACATCCATCGGTGCTGGCCCTCAGGCGATGAACATCGCGCTTATCACCCCAGGGGTTATAGTGCGCCTACACCCTTGGGGTGTCAACGTTACGGCTGTCCGTCGTAAATCACCGCGCGCAATCTCGCCCTGACGATAGAATCCGGGCATGCGCCACGCCCGATTCGCCGCCCTCCTCGTCGTCCTTTCCTTCGTCCCCGCCGGTGCGCACGCCGGGTGGAATTCCGTCGGCGCGGTCGCCGCCCCCACCCGCGATGGCGACGCGCTCGTCTTCAAGGGAACGCAGGCCATCGTGTCCGTCTCCGTCCTGGGGCCGGAGGCCATCCGCGTGCGCTTCGCACCGACGAAGGAATTCGGGCGCGATCACTCGTACGCAGTGGTGAGCCGCGCGCTGGGGTCGACCCAGGCCACCTTCGACATGAGCCCGGCGCGATCGGTGATCACGACCAGCGCGCTCAGGGTCACGATCACCCACGACCCCTTCCGCATCGCCTTTGCCACGGCGGCCGGCGAATCCCTGGACGAAGACGACGCGGAGCGGGGGACCGCGATCGTCGGGAAGAGCACGCGGGTGTGGAAGCGCCTGCGCGACGACGAGCACGTCTACGGCTTCGGCGAGAAGAACGGGCGCCTCGACAAGCGCGGCAACAAGATGGGCGGCTACTCGTACACGATGTGGAACAGCGACACCTTCGGGTACATGGGCGATACCGATCCCATCTACGCCTCGATCCCGTTCTTCCTCGTGCTCAGGAACGGTCGCACCCACGGCATCTTCCTCGACAACACGTCGCGCACGACCTTCGACGTCGGCCGCGAGTCGCAGTCACTGCTCTCCTTCGGGGCCGCGGAGGGGGACCTCGACTACTACTTCCTCTACGGGCCGACCCCGCGCCAGGTCGTCGAGCGCTACACGACGCTCACCGGGCGGATGCCCATGCCGCCGCGCTGGGCCCTCGGCTTCAACCAGTGCCGCTATAGCTACTACCCGGAGTCTAAGGTCCGCTTCATCGCCGAGAACTTTCGCCAGCGGCGCATCCCCGCCGACGTGATCTGGCTCGACATCCATTACCAGGATGGCTTCGCGCCCTTCACGTGGGACCCGGTGCGCTTCCCCGATCCCAAGGGGCTCATCTCCGACCTCCGCGCGGACGGGTTCCACACCGTCACCATCCTCGACGCGCACCCCGAAGCCAAGAAGGGGACGGTCCCGTACGACACCGGGCTCGCCGGCGATCACTTCGCGAAGAACCCGGACGGCTCGGTCTTCCTGGCCCCGGTGTGGCCGTCGGAAGCCGAGAAGGACGCGAACCCGAGCGCGTTCCCGGACTTCAGCAAGCCCGCCGCCCGCGAGTGGTGGGGCGGGCTGTACAAGATCCTGACCGACGTCGGCGTGGCCGGGATCTGGAACGACATGAACGAGCCGGCGGTCTTCAAGACCCCGACGGGCACGATGCCGCTCGACGTCGTGTTCGACAACGAGGGCGAGCCGACCTCGCACCGCGTGATCCACAACGTGTACGGCCTGCTCAACACGCGCGCGACGTACGAGGGCCTGCAGCGGATCCGCCCCGACGCCCGCCCGTTCGTCCTCACCCGCGCGACGTTCGCCGGCGGCCAGCGGTACGCCGCCATCTGGCCGGGCGACAACGTCTCCGACTGGACCGCGATGCGCGACACCATCCCGATGTTCGCCAACATGGGCCTCTCCGGCCTCGCGTTCCTCGGCGCCGACATCGGGGGCTTCGCCGATGCGCCGACGCCGGAGCTCTTCACGCGCTGGTTGCAGATGGGCGTCTTCTATCCCTTCATGCGCGTGCACACGACCTTCGGCACGCCCGACCAGGAGCCGTGGTCCTACGGCCTCCGCCACGAGGAGCTGAACCGCCGCGCCATCGAGCTGCGCTACGAGCTCCTCCCGCAGATCTACAACGTGATGGAGGAGGCGAGCCGCACCGGCATCCCCGCGCTCCGTCCGCTGCTCCTGGAATACCCCGCGGACCAGAGCGTGTACGGCCGCGAGGACGAGTTCCTCTTCGGATCCGATCTGCTGGTGGCGCCGGTGCTCCGCGAAGCGGCCAGCAAGCGCGAGGTCTATCTGCCCGCGGGGGAGTGGTTCGACTTCTGGACCGGGACGCGCCACGCCGGCGGACGTTCGATGGACGTTCCCGTCGGCCTCGACACCATCCCCGTCTACGTGCGCGGCGGCGCGGTCGTCTTCCGCCAGCCCGTCGTCCAGCACACCGGGGAGATGCCGGGGCAGCCGCTCATCGTCGGGGTCTACGGCGACCGTGGCGCGGGGCAGCTCTACGAGGACGATGGCGAGACGCTCGGCAACACGCGCGGAGTCTTCTCGCGC
>JANMPI010000532.1:0-2360 GCA_031369785.1 Acidobacteriota bacterium | reverse complement strand
GTCCCGCCGCCGGCCAGCGGCTCGCGCGAGGACCGGATGGAGGACAGGTTCGACCCCGTCCCCGAACCGAACTTGAAGAGCATCCCTTCCGTCTTGGCCAGGCCGAGGATCGACTCCATGGTGTCGTTCACGGAGTTGATGAAGCAGGCCGACGCCTGGGGATGCTTCTCGATGCCGACGTTGAACCACACCGGGCTGTTGAAGGCCGCCTTCTGGTGCAGGAGGAGGTGCGTGAGCTCGGCCGAGAAGGCTGCGAGGTCGTCGGCGGTGGCGAAGTAGCCCTGCGTGTCGGCCCAGCCCGTGATCGCGTCCACGACGCGAGAGATCAGCCCCCGGACGCTCTGCTCGCGATCGGGCGCGCCCAGCTGGCCGCGGAAGTACTTCGACGCGACGATGTTGGTCGCCGTCTGGCTCCAGAACGCCGGGGTTTCGATGTCGTGCTGCTCGAACACCGGCTGGCCCTTTTCGTCGTTGATGACCGCCGACCGCATCTCCCACGTGACGTCGTCGTAGGGATGCTTGCCCGCTTTGGTGAAGTAGCGCCGGAAGGTCATCCCGTGACGCTTCGGGGTAGCCGCGGTATTGGGTCGCGGCTCGGGCTTGGTGCTGTCGACGGGTGTCGTGGACATCGGTGCGCCTCCGGTTTCCGGTTTCAGAATCTACGGAGCGAGCGATGGCCACCCGCGGCCGCGATCGCCCCCCTGCCGCGTTGGTGAAGTACGCGGGAATATGCGCCCGCTGGGCAGTGGTGTCAAGAGAAAAATCCCCAACATGTTGTGGGTCGGCTGCCGGACCCAACAATACATTGTCTACCAGAGGTTTAGCCCGATCAACCCTTTTGGGGGGCCGCGGAGGGGGGGGAGCACCTTTCGTCCCGGACCACGATGGAGTCGCGTTCTCGCTCCTCGCTCGATGGTACCCTCGGGCGCCTTGGACGCGCCCCCGCCCGCCGATCGTTCGCGCGTCGCCCGCCTCGCCGAGCGCGCGTTCTTCGCCGCATCGGCGGGGGCCATGCTGGCGACGGTTCTCCGCGGTGCCGGAGCCCCGGCTTCGTGGGGCCTGACCGCGGCGCTGCTCGCCATCGCCTGTGGCGTCGTCGCCGTTCTCGCCGCCCCCGCCGGCCGCGTCTGGCTCGACGGTCCACGCCTGGCGCTGGCCGGGATGGGACTGCTCGTGCTCGGCTCCGTCTACCAGGCGGTGGGCGGAGACGGGTACGAGTACTACGCGCTCCTGCGCTCGCCGGTGCTCGACGGCGATCTCGACTTCGTGAACGACTTCGCCGGCCTCGGCGCGCGTCCCGTGCTCTCGCCGCGGGGCGAGATCACGAGCCGCGTGGCGATGGGCGTGCCGCTCTTCTGGGCGCCGCCGTTCCTGCTCGCCCACGCGCTGTCGGTCGCCGGCCTGGGCGCGGCGGATGGGTTCGGGCCGCTGTACCAGGCCGCCGTCACCACCGCGTCCTATCTCTATGGGCTTGCCGCCCTCGCCCTGATCGAGGCGATGCTGCGGCGGCGGACGTCGCGCGCGGTAGCGCTGATCGTGGTGTTCGCCATCTGGCTGGCCACGCCGCTGCACTTCTACATGACCGCGAACCCGTCGATGTCGCATGCGGTGTCGGTGTTCGCCGCCACCGCGATGGTGTGGCTATGGCTCCGGGCCCGGCCATTCGACTCACCGCGCGCCTGGGCGCTCGTGGGGCTGGCCGGCGGGCTGGCCGCGCTGGTCCGTCCGCCGGACGCCATTCTTCTCGCGGTCCCGCTCCTCGACCTTCTCCTCCGCCGTGGCGCGCCGCGCCTGCGCTCGTTCGTCGGGCTCGTTGCCCCGCCGCTCGTCCTCGGCCTCGCCCAGCTCGGCGTGTGGGGTGCGATGTACGGATCGGGGTTCGCGACCGTCGTTCGCGAGCAGAACCTGGTGGCCGGCGTCGAGCCGCACGTCCTCGACTTCCTCTTCGCGGCCCGCCATGGGATGGTCACCTGGACGCCGCTGTACGCGCTGGCCATCGCGGGCTGGTTGATTCTCGCTCGCCGCGAACGGCGGCTGGCGGTCTCGTGCATGGCCGCCTTCGCCCTCGCCGTGCTCGTGAACAGCACCACCGCCGACTGGTGGTCCTCGGATTCCTTCGGGCAACGGCGCATGCTGGCGCTCACTCCCCTCTTCGCCTTCGGCCTCGCCGCCTCCATCGATGCGCTCCGCCGGCGACCGCTGGTTCCCATCGCGGCGGCGCTCGCGGTGCTCGCGCTGTGGAACCTGCAGTTCGAGTCGATCTACAACTCGGGCCTCGTCGCGGGAAAGTCCCAGGCGGTGGATCTCGACCGGCTGGCCGCGGCACAGATCGCCACCGCGCACCGCCGCCTCGTGCGCTG
>JANMPI010000518.1:0-2813 GCA_031369785.1 Acidobacteriota bacterium | reverse complement strand
GGCACCTTCAAGCGTGCGGAGATGATCGAAGCGAACGGGATCTCCGCGACCACCGTGGGCACCCTGGCCGCCGATCTCATCCGCATCGGCGTCGACAAGGACCTGGGCACCGGTCCCTCGAGCGGCGGCCGCCGCCCGTTGTTCATGGAGCTGAACGCCCGGCACTGGTACGTCGCCGGTATCGACGTGGGGCCGACGCGCACCCGCCTCGCGGTGGCCGACGTGCGCGGATCGCGCATCGCCGATCGCATCGTGGAGACGCCCAGCGGCGTTGCGCCGGAAGTCCTCCTGCAGCGCATGGCCGCCGCCCTGAAGGTGCTGATGCGCGACGCGGGCGCGGCCGAGGACCGCCTGATCGTGGTCGGCGCGGGGGCGCCGGGCGCAGTGGAGAGCATCACCGGCACCGTCTCCTTCGCGCCGAACCTGAAGGACTGGACGAAGGTCCCGATGCGCGACATCCTCGAGCGTGCGCTGGGCGCCGCCGTGCTCGTCGAGAACGACGTCAACCTCGCCGTGCTCGGCGAGTACTGGCAGGGCGCCGCACGCGGCCACGACACCTGCGCGTTCGTGTTCGTGGGAACGGGCATCGGCGCCGGGATCATCATCGACGGCGCGCTCCATCGCGGTCACAGCTTCATGGCCGGCGAGATCGCGGTGATGTGCATGGGCCCGCAGTTCGTCGGCGTCGACTACGGCACCCGCGGAGGCCTGGAGACGCTGGCCGGGCTGCAGGCGCTGGCCGGCCGATGGCCGAGCGGCGCGCGGGGCGATCCCGCGCAGTGGATGGCGGACCTGTTCGCGGCCGCCGAGGACGGTGACGCGGAAGCGCGTCGGGCGGTGGACGAGACGGCGACCCTCATCGGCATCGCGGTCGCCAACGTGGCCGCGGTCCTCGATCCGTCGCTGATCGTCCTCGGCGGCGCGATCATGGCCCAGGGCGGGCCGCTGGTCGCCGCGGTGCGCAAGGTCGTGGAGCGGCTGGCACGGGCGCCGGTCGAGCTCGTGGTGTCGGCGCTCGGCAAGGACGCGCCGCTGTGCGGCTGCCTGCTGGTGGCGGCGACGGAGGCGCGCAAGCAGGTGCGGCTCCGCCTGGGCGACGAGAGGGCGGCGAAATGAAGGAGGCGACGATGCGATCGATGGCGATGGGCGCGTGTCTCGTGATGCTGGCCCTGCCGGCCGCGGCGCAGACCAGGAGCGTGCCGGAGCGGCTCGGACATCCGGCGAGCGCGCGGCTTCTCATCCTGCACGCCGACGACCTCGGGATGTCGCGCTCGGTGAACCGCGCGACGTTCGAGGCGCTGGAGAAGGGCTGGATAACGTCGGCCAGCGTGCTCGTCCCGTGCCCGTGGTTCCCGGAGGTGGCGAAGTGGGCGAAAGCGCATCCCGACGCCGATCTCGGCATTCATCTCGCGCTCAACAGCGAGTGGACGACCTATCGCTGGCCCTCGCTCACCGGGGCGGCGAGCCTTTCGGACCCCGACGGCTACATGCCGCTGCTGGAGACGGCCGTGGTGGCCAACGCGAAGCCGGCCGACATCGAGGCCGAGCTCCGCGCGCAGCTCGCGCGCGCTCGCGCGGCGGGCATCCGCATCTCGCACGTCGACTCGCACATGGCCACCCTCTTCCGGACGCCGGAGCTATTTTCCATCTATCGCAAGGTCGGCACCGAAGCCGGTGTGCCGTTCCTCATCGAGCGCCTCGGCGAGCGCGGGGGCGCGGCGTCGGCGTGGGCGGTCGGCCCGCAGGAGGACGCCCTGGTGGACCGCGTGGTGTCCATCAGCCCCGGGCCCACCGCCGCGGGCTGGGCGGACGCCTACGAGAAGATGCTCGCCCCGCTTCCGCCCGGCGTCTATCAGCTGATCCTGCACCTCGCGTATGACGAGGAGGAGATGCGCGGCGCGACCGGCGACCACCCGAACTGGGGCGCGGCCTGGCGCCAGCAGGATTTCGAGCTCGTGAAGAGCGCGCGGTTCCGCGACTTCCTGAAGGCGCAGGGGTTCGTGCTCGTGAAGTGGAGCGATCTCGCGCGCGCACAAGCGAAGCGCTGACGCTAATCGATGTTCAAGGCCGCGGCGCCGATGACGCCCGCGGCGGCGCCGAGCTGGGCTTCCACGATGCGCGAGGCATACGTGCCGAGACGCGCATGAAGCGCGGGACGGAAGAGATCGCTCGCGCGGGCGAGTGAGCCGCCGATGACGATCAGCTCGGGGTCGAGCAGCGCGAGGATCGCCTCGCACAGGAACCCGAGGTCCTCGCCGAAGGAGCGCCAGGCCGTGATCGCCGCGGCGTCGTTGGCGCGCGCCTTCGCCGCGACCTTTGCCGCGTCGAGCCCGTCCTCGCCGCGGCCGCCCGCCGCCACGTAGCCGCGTACGATCCCCGCGCCGGCGACGAAGTGCTCGACGCTCTGCCCGCGCAGCTGGATGTGCCAGACCTCTCCGGCCTGCGCGCTGGCGCCGCGATGGAGGCGGCCGCCCACCATCACCCCGCACCCCACGCCGGTGCCGAGGGCCAGGCCGCAGGCGTCCTTGGCTCCGCGCGCGGCACCATACCGCGCCTCGGCGAGGGTGAAGCAGCGCGCGTCGTTTTCCACCCGCACCGGGCAGTCGGGCATCGCGCGGGCCATGATCTCCGCCACGTTCGTCCCCTCTATGCGCGGCAGGTGCGGCGCCTGGGTCAGCGGACCGCCGGTGACCACGCCCGCGGCGCCCACGCCGAGGCCCGCCACCGCATGGGTGTTCATCCCGCGCGCGATGCGGCCGGCGAGCTCGCGGGTGTGGCGCTCGAGGTCGGCGGGGGTGAAGGCAGGCCCAGTT
>JANMPI010000511.1:0-2555 GCA_031369785.1 Acidobacteriota bacterium | reverse complement strand
CGGCACCGCGGCGCGGATGAGGCCGATCTCGCCCGCGCGCACCGCTTCGAATCGCTCGCCGGTCAGGAACAGCTCGCGGGCGGCGGACTCACCGATCTTGGCCACGACATAGGGGGAGATGACCGCGGGCAGGATCCCCAGCCGCGCCTCGGTGAACCCGAACTGCGTGCCGAGCGCCGCCACCGGGATGTCGCAGGCGGCAACCAGGCCGGCGCCTCCCCCCAGCGCGGCGCCGTGGACGCGGGCCACCACCGGCTTGGGCGATTCGTACACGGTGAAGAACAGGTCGGCCAGGGCCTGCGCCTCGCGCAGGTTCTCCTCGCGCGAGAACCCCGCCATCGCCTTCATCCATTGCAGGTCGGCGCCGGCGCTGAACGACGCGCCGCGGCCGCCGAGGACGATCACCCGCACGCGATCGTCGGTGCGCATGTCGAAGAGTGTCGTGCGCAGCTCCGTGACCATCAGGCCGTCGAAGGCGTTGCGCACGTCGGGGCGATTCAGCCAGATGCGCGCCACCGGCCCGTCGAACTGGACCTCGAGCCGCTCCAGCGCCATTTCCTTCGAATCCTAGCAGACGCCGGTTGTGCCAACGGCGCGCACGGCGGCGAAGAACGCGGCCAGGCGCGCGGCGTCCAGACGGCCGTCCGTGCGCACCCCGCTGCACACGTCGAGGGCGAACGGGCCCACGGCGGCGATCGCCTCCGCCACGTTGGTCGCGGTGAGGCCGCCGGCCAGATACACGGGGACGGTTGCGTGCTCGCGGATGCGGCGGCTGATCGCCCAGTCGTGGCGGCGCCCGGTTCCGCCGAGCTCCTTGACCGCGAGCTTCTGATTGCCGGAGTCGAGGAGGATCGCGTCGGCGTGCGGGGCGACGGCCCGCGCGCGGGCGACGGCGTCCTCACCATCCACGTGAACGACCTGCACGATGGACACGCCGGGCAACGCGGCGCGCAGGTCGCGGAGCCCGTCCTCCGGCAGGTCGTCGCAGACCTGGATGGTGGTGGTCCGCGTGCGCTCGTGCTGCTCGACGATGCCCGCCACGGTCTGGCGCGACGTGAGCAGGAAGGTGTCGATTCCCGGCGGAACCGCGGCCGCGATCTTGGTGATCAGCGATTCGGCGATCGGGCCCGGCCCGCTCGGCATTTCGGACACCAAGCCGATGGCCGCGGCGCCATGCGCGATCGCCATCCGCGCTTCGTCGACGGAGGCGATGCAGCAAACCTTGACCCGCGTCACGGATCAACGCTTCGCGTAGGTATCGGCGCCCATGAAGTGGAGCGAGACGTACGGCCGGTCGCCGATCACCCAGCTGTCGTGGGCGACCGCGGGGACGTGGAAGAGCGATCCTTCGGTGAGCTCGATGACCCGGCCGTCGTCGAAGGCTACCGTCGCCGTGCCGGAGAGCACCATGCCCACGTGCTCGACCTCGCACCGCGTCACGCCGACCGTCGGTCCGACGTCCACCGACCACTTCCAGCCCGGCTCGTATGACGCGCGTCCGATGGTGAGGCCGCCGATGCGCACGATCTCGAGCCCGCCCTTCGCGAAGACGCGCACCTCGTCCGGCGTCTCGAAGCGCTTGAGAATGACGTCGATCGTCACATCCGGAACACGCCGAAGCGCGTCTCCGGGATCGGCGCGTTGAGCGCGGCCGAGATCCCGAGGCCGAGCACGGTTCGCGTGTCGGCGGGCGGGATGACGCCGTCGTCCCACAGCCGGGCCGTCGAGTAATACGGGCTTCCCTCCTCCTCGTACTTCGCGAGGACCGGAGCCTTGACCTTGTCGATCTCCTCCGCCGTCATCTTCTTGCCCGCGCGCTCGAGCTGCTCCTGCTTTACCTGCGCGAGCACCGACGCCGCCTGCTCGCCGCCCATCACGGAGATGCGCGCGTTCGGCCACATCCAGAGCTGCCGCGGCTGGTACGCGCGTCCGGCCATGCCGTAGTTCCCGGCGCCGAAGCTGCCTCCGATCACCACCGTGAACTTCGGCACCTGTGCGTTGGCGACCGCGTGCACCATCTTCGCGCCGTCCTTGGCGATGCCGCGGCGCTCGTACTCCTTGCCCACGATGTAGCCGGTGATGTTCTGCAGGAAGACGAGCGGGATGCGCCGCATCGAGCACATCTCGATGAAGTGCGTCGCCTTGAGCGCGCTCTCCGAGAAGAGGACGCCGTTGTTGGCGAGGATGCCGACCGGGAAGCCCATGATGTGCGCGAAGCCGGTGACGAGCGTCGTGCCGTAGAGGGCCTTGAACTCGCTGAAGCGGCTCCCGTCGACGATGCGGGCGATGACCTCGCGCACGTCGTAGGCCTTGCGGACATTCACGGGGATGACGCCGCCCATGTCCTTCGGGTCGTAGGCCGGCTCCTCGGGGTCGCGCACGTCCCACGGGATGTCCTTCCGCGCGGTCAGGTGGCCGACGATGTCGCGCGCGATCTCGAGGGCGTGCTCGTCGTCGTTGGCGAGGTGGTCGGCGACGCCGCTGATACGCGTGTGAACATCGGCGCCGCCCAGCTCCTCGGCGGTCACTTCCTCGCCGGTGGCCGCCTTCACGAG
>JANMPI010000474.1:0-3076 GCA_031369785.1 Acidobacteriota bacterium | reverse complement strand
GTGAAGGCGATGAAGGGCGTCGCGGGCCGCCTGCGCCTCGACCTCGCGCAGTATCGCGACCTCGCCGCCTTTGCGATGTTCGCCTCCGACCTCGACAAGGCCACGCAGTCGATGCTCGCCCGCGGCCAGCGCCTGGTGGAGATCCTGAAGCAGAAGCAGTTCTCCCCGCTCCCGGTCGAGAAGCAGATCACGATCCTCTTCGCGGCCACCAACGGCTACCTCGACGCCTTCCCGGTGCCGGAGGCGCGCCGCTACGAGGAGGAGCTCTACACCTTCCTCGAGACGCGACACCCGGCGGTGCTCAAGGACATCGCGGAGAAGAAGGACCTGAAGGGCGAGCTCACCGACCGCCTGAAGAGCGTCCTCCAGGAATTCTCGACCGTCTTCCAGCCCGCCCCCGCGGCGGCCACGGCCTAGGGCCCATGCCGGCCATCGTCGACATCCGGAGGCGGATCAAGTCCGTCAAGAACACGCAGCAGATCACCAAGGCCATGAAGATGGTCTCGGCGGCGAAGCTGCGCCGTGCCCAGGAGGCGATGTTCGCCGCGCGCCCCTTCGCGCGCCGGATGCTCGAGGTCCTCTCCAGCATGGCCGCCCGCGCGAAGCCGGATTCGCACCCGCTGCTGGCCGAGCGCAAGGGCAACCGCATCCTGCTCGTCGTGGTCACCGCGGACAAGGGGCTGGCCGGCGGGTTCAATGCCAACATCCTGCGCGCGGGGATGCAGTTCCTCGAGCAGCGCGCGGGGAGCGACCTCTCCCTCGAGGTGGTGGGCCGCCGCGGCCGCGATTACTTCCGCCGTCGCGAGCACAAGATCCGCACCGAGCACGTCGGGATCTTCCAGGCCCTGCGCTACCCGACCGCGCAGGCCATCGCGAAGGACCTGATGCGGATCTACGTCGCCGACGAGGTCGACGAGATCCACCTCCTGTACAACGAGTTCAAGAGCGTGATCCAGCAGAAGATCACCGTGGAGCGGCTGCTGCCCATCCCGCGCCCGGCGAAAACGGAGGCGCCGGTCGACGCCGCCGCGCCGGCCTTCGATTACATCTACGAGCCCGGCCCGGCCGACATCTACGAGCGCATCCTGCCCCGCCACGTCGAGGTGCAGGTGTGGCGGGCGCTGCTCGAGTCGCAGGCCGCGGAGCACGGCGCGCGCATGGCGGCCATGGACTCCGCCACCCGGAACGCCGGCGAGATGATCTCGCGGCTCACTCTCTACATGAACAAGGTGCGCCAGGCCGCCATCACCAAGGAGATCATCGAGGTGGTGTCGGGGGCCTCCGCCGGCGCCTCACGCTAGCCGAGAAAGAGGATATGGCCACAGAGAACATCGGACGCGTCGTGCAGATCATCGGCCCCGTGGTCGACGTCGAGTTCGACGACGGCAAGGTGCCGGCGATCTACAACGCGGTGCGCATCCAGGACGACGGCAAGGGCGGCGGGGTTCCCATCGACGTGGTCACCGAGGTCGAGCAGCACCTCGGCGAGAACCGCGTGCGCTGCGTGAGCATGCTGCCCACGGACGGCATGGTCCGCGGCATGAAGGCCATCGACAGCGGCCAGCCCATCCTGGTGCCGGTGGGCTCGGGGACGCTCGGCCGGGTGATGAACGTCATCGGCGATCCCGTGGACGAGATGGGCCCCATCAAGGCCACCAAGCGCAACCCGATCCACCGCGCAGCACCGTCCTTCGACGAGCAGTCGACCGAGCTCAAGATGTTCGAGACCGGGATCAAGGTCATCGACCTCATCGAGCCCTACGTCACCGGCGGCAAGATCGGCCTCTTCGGCGGCGCCGGGGTCGGCAAGACCGTGATCATCCAGGAGCTCATCAACAACCTGGCCAAGGAGCACGGCGGAGTGTCGGTGTTCGCGGGGGTGGGGGAGCGGACGCGCGAGGGCAACGACCTCTGGCTCGAGTTCCAGGAGTCGGGCGTCATCAACATGAAGGACCTGGAGAAGAGCAAGGCCGCCCTCATCTACGGTCAGATGACGGAGCCGCCCGGGGCGCGCCTGCGCGTCGCGCTCACCGGCCTCACCGTCGCCGAGTACTTCCGCGACGACGAGGGCAAGGACGTCCTGCTCTTCATCGACAACATCTTCCGCTTCACGCAGGCGGGATCCGAGGTCTCGGCCCTCCTCGGGCGCATGCCCTCCGCGGTCGGCTACCAGCCGACGCTGCAGACGGAGATGGGCGAGCTGCAGGAGCGCATCACGTCGACCAAGACGGGATCGGTCACCTCGATCCAGGCCATCTACGTCCCCGCCGACGACTACACCGATCCCGCGCCGGCCACCACGTTCGCCCACCTCGACGCGACCACGAACCTCTCGCGCCAGATCGCCGAGCTCGGGATCTACCCCGCGGTGGACCCCCTCGCGTCCTCCTCGCGCATCCTCGACCCCCGCGTCATCGGCCAGGAGCACTACGACGTGGCCCGCGCGGTGAAGCAGATCCTGCAGCGCTACCGCGAGGAGCAGGACATCATCGCCATCCTCGGCATCGACGAGCTCTCCGAGGACGACAAGGTCGCGGTCGCCCGGGCGCGCAAGATCCAGCGCTTCCTCTCCCAGCCCTTCCACGTCGCCGAGCAGTTCACCGGCATCCCGGGGAAGTACGTGAACCTCGCCGACAACATCCGCAGCTTCAAGATGATCGTGGACGGCGAGCTGGATCACCTGCCGGAGCAGGCGTTCTACATGGTGGGGGCCATCGAAGAGGTCTTCGAGCAGGCCAAGAAGTTCGAGAAGTAGGAGGTGCCAGGTTTGGCGGAAGGACTCCCCACCAGGCTGACCCTGGAGGTCGTGACCCCCGAGGGACTGTTGCTGCGCGAGGACGTGGACGACGTCGTGGCCCCCGGCGATCTCGGGTACTTCGGGGTGCTGCCCGGGCACACGCCGTTCCTGACCACCCTCGGCGCGGGCGAGATCACGTACGGCATCGGCGGCACGCGCCAGCGCCTCACGTGCTTCTGGGGCTTCTGCGAAGTGCTGCCGGACCGGGTGAGCATCCTCGCCGAGGTCGGCGAGCGCGCGGAGCAGATCGACCTCGCGCGGGCGGAGGCGGCGCGGGAC
>JANMPI010000469.1:0-13151 GCA_031369785.1 Acidobacteriota bacterium | reverse complement strand
GACGGCGCGATCATCCGCGCCGTCGAAGGCGCCGAGGATCGCGAGGACGAAGGCCGGACGGAGGGCGGGCGCGCGAACGCGGGCGATCTCGTGATCGGGATCTCCGCGTCCTCGATGGCGCCGTTCGTCCGCGGTGCGCTGGCCGCGGCACGGGAGAAGGGCGCGGGCACGGTGCTCGTCACCTGCGCTCCGGGGCGGGCCGTGCGCGGGCTGGCCGACGTCGTGATCGCCATCCCCACCGGCCCCGAAGTGCTCACCGGATCGACGCGCCTCAAGGCCGGCTCCGCCACCAAGGCCGCCCTGAACGCGATCACCACCGCGGCCATGGTCCGGCTCGGCAAGTCGTACGAGAACCTGATGGTGGACATGCGGCCGACCAACGCCAAGCTGCGCGACCGCGCGATCCGCATCGTCGTCACCGCGGGCGCCGTCGAGCGCGCCGAAGCCGAGCGGCTGCTGGAGGCCGCCGGCGACGAGGTGAAGACGGCGATCGTGATGGCGCGGACCGGTGCGACCGCCGACGAGGCGCGCCAACGCATCGGACGCGCGAACGGCCACGTGCGGAAAGCGCTGGTGGTAACGCGGCGCGTCTAGCCGGGCGTTGACAGCGTCTTTGGCGCCGGAATAGTCTGCGGACACTTGGGGAGATCAGAAATATGAAGGCGTTCCGCCTGTTGCTCGCAACAGTGGCCCTTGCCGTGCCACATGCGCTCCTGGCCCAGTCCCAGTCGGCGGGCGGCGCCATCGAGGGGACCGTCACCGACGAGTCGGGCGCCGTGCTTCCAGGGGCCACCGTCACGGTGAGGAACTCCGCCACCGGTCTCACGCGCGAGAGCCCGACGGACCCGAGCGGGCTGTTTCGCGCACCGCTCCTCCCCGTCGGTCGCTACGACGTCTCCGTCTCGCTGACGGGTTTCGCGACCACGAAGCGCGGGGGCTTGACCCTGAACATCGGCCAGACGCTGACCGTGGACGTGACGCTGAAGGTCGCCTCGGCCCAGGAGGAGATCACGGTCTCCGCCGAGGCGCCGCTGCTCGAGGCCACGCGCTCCCAGCAGTCGTCGGTGGTCAACGAGCGCTCGGTCGCGAACCTGCCGGTGAACGGCCGCAACTTCATCGACTTCGTGCTCACGACGCCGGGCGTCACCCGCGATCCGCGGGGGGGGGACATCAGCTTCGCCGGCCAGCGGGGCACGCTGAACAGCCTGGTGATCGACGGGGCGGACAACAACAACACCTTCTTCGGCCAGACGCTGGGCCGCACCGGCTCGGGCCGTGCACCGTACCAGTTCAGCCAGGACGCGGTCCAGGAGTTCCAGGTGAACCGCAACGCGTACTCGGCGGAATACGGCCGCGCCGGCGGCGCCGTGATCAACGTGGTGACCAAATCGGGCACGAACGACTTCCACGGCTCGGCTTTCGAGTTCTTCCGCGACAAGAGCCTGAACGCGAACAGCTACAACAACAAGATCAAAACCCCGATCGCGCCGCGCTCGCCGTTCCGGGTCAACCAGTTTGGCGCCTCGCTCGGCGGCCCCATCCAGCGGGACAAGGCGTTTTTCTTCCTCTCCTACGACGGACAGCGGCAGACGATCCCGAACACGATCCAGGTCATTCTGCCCGCCAACCTCCCCGGTGATCCGGACACGGAGCGCGGCCTCGCCCTGGTGCGGGCGCAGACGACCGATTACGCCTCTACCCGGAACCAGAACGTCCTCCTCGCCAAGGTCGACTACCAGTTGAACGCGAAGCACCGCCTGTCGCTCCGTTACAACCACCAGAACTTCACGGGGGCAAACAACGAGAGCACGTCCGGCTCCTTGGAACACAGCGGCAACAGCCTGGTGCGAACCCGCACCTTCAACGCCTCCCTGTCGTCCGTCCTCAGCCCGACCTTCTATAACGAGTTCCGCGCCCAGGTCGCGCGCGACAAGGAGCCGGGCCTCGCCAACAGCGACGCGCCTGAGGTCACCGCCCGCCAGGGCGGTCAGACCCTGCTCATCTTCGGACGCAATTTCTTCAGCCCCCGCGAGACGACCATCAAGCGCTGGCAAGTGGCGGACGCGGTGACCCTGGTCCGCGGCGCCCATGCCTGGAAGCTGGGCGCCGATTTCAACCACGACGACATCCTCAACTTCTTCCCCGGCAATTTCGGCGGGCGCTATACGTTCAACTCCCTGGCCAGCCTCGGCCGCGGACGTCCGGACGGCACCGGCGAGAGCTTCCAGCAGGCCTTCGCGGGCTTGAACACGACCGGCCCCACCACGACGCCCAACATCACGGAGCTCGCGGCATTCCTCCAGGACGAATGGCGGCTCAACAAGGCGCTGACCCTGACCCTCGGCGTGCGCTACGACATCCAGTCTTTCGAGCAGCCGCCGGTGCAGAACCCCGACCCGCAGCTCGCGGCGGCCGGGATCGACACCAGCTTCATGAACACGGACAAGAACAACATCGCCCCGCGCGTCGGCTTCGCGTGGAGCCCCGGCCCGAAGACGGTCGTGCGCGGCGGCTACGGGATCTTCTACGGCCGCACACCGTCCATCATGGTGGGCACCGCGCACTCGGGCAACGCGATCAACGTCCGGACGATCACCTTCACGGGCGCGCAGGTGCCGACGTATCCGGCCATCTTCACCACCCCGCCCGAGGGTGCCAACCCGCCGAAGCCGTCGATCTCGGTCTTCGCGAACGATTTCGAGAACCCGATGGTGCATCAGGCCAGCGCCGGCGTGGAATACGCGCTCACCGACACCCTGGCCTTTGGCGCCAGCTACCTGTTCGTGAAGGGCACCGACCTGCCGCGCTCGGCTGATTTCAACCTAGGCGACCCCGTGGCCACGGCGGTGCCGATCCAGGGGGGTGGCGAGCTCACCGTGCAGCGCTTTCCCTCGGTGCGGCCCTTCACCAACTTCGACCGTATCGTGCGCTACGAGAGCACCGCCGACTCCCGGTACAACGGCCTGACCCTCGAGCTCCGGAGACCGTTCCGCGGCAGGTTGCAGGCCAGCGTCGCCTACACCCTGGGCAAGGTCACGGACACGGTTCCCGACGCCACCAACGTCGTGCTCGGGGGCGGCGACGACGCGCGCTTCGCGTCGAACCCGCGGGACTTCGAGGTCGATCGGGCGGCCGGGATTGCCGACGTCCGTCACCGGGCAGTCTTCTCGGGCCTCTGGGACATGGGCTACTTCGACGACTCGCGGAGGTTGGTGAAGGCACTGCTCGACGGATGGGCGGTGAGCTGGATCGCGGCCGTCCAGACCGGACTGCCGTACTCGGAGCGGGTGACCAACGACCTCAACAACGACGGCAACCGCGCCAACGACATCGTGCCCGGGAGCCGCAACTCCCACCGCCTGCCCACGAGCTACAACGTGGACGCGCGCCTCTCGCGACGGCTGAAGCTCGGCAAGCAGGCGGGACTGGAGCTGATCGCCGAGGCCTTCAACCTCCTGAACACCACCAACATCACCGCGCGGCGCGACACGCTCTACAACTTCGCCACCGTGAACGGGGTGGGTACGCTCGTCCCGCAGCAGAACCTGTCCAACCCGCGCCTCAACTTCGGCGCGGATTCGAGCGCGCAGACCAACTTCGCCGACACGCAGCGCATCGTCCAGCTGGCCGCGAAGATCACGTTCTAACTAGCGGAGAGCCAGCCCGCTGGCCGCACCGGCATCGGCGATCAGGTCCACGCTCGGGTGGCCGGCGAGGAACGAGCAGGGCCATTGCGAATCCTGCGGGCCGCGGACGAGTCGCACGACCGCCGTCGCCTTCGCCGCGCCGGTGGCGAGGACGACGATCCGCCGCGCCGCGCGGATGGTCCCGATCCCCATCGTGATCGCGCGCAGGGGCCAGTCTGCCTTCGGGACGTCGAGCGACGCGGCCAGCGGGTCGGGCAGCAGCGTCACGTGGGTGTCCATGCCGATCGGGCCCGGCATGTTGTACGCGACGTGGCCGTCGACGCCGACCCCGAGGATGGCGAGGTCCAGGCCGCCGGCGGCGGCGATCGCCCCTTCATAGCGAAGGCACTCGGTCTCGAGGTCGCGCGCGACGCCGTTCGGGATGTCGCACCGCTCGCGCCGCAGCCCGATCCGCTCACCGGCGTGGCGCTGCATGAAGCTGTGGAACGTCCGCGGGTCTTCCGCGGGCAGCGCCAGCTCGTCGAGGTTGAAGGCGCGGGCGCGCGAGAGATCGATCTCCCCCGCCGCATGGCGGCGTGCGAGCTCGTCGTACATCGGGATCGGGGTCTGCCCAGTGGGAAGCGCGAGAACGATCTCGGGGTTCTCCCGCGCCGCCTCCGCGACGAGGTCGGCGGCGGCCTGCGCCACGGCGGCCGCGTTCTCGAGCACCCGCACCCGGACCTTCGGCGGTGTCGCGCGCGGGATCATGCGCGCTTCAGGAGATCGAGGGCCAGAGCGACCGCGCCCGTCGCCGGCTCCGCGGTGAGCAGCGCGGGCCGCGCGGCGGGCAGCTCGAGCTGCCGGGTGAGGGCCTCGAGCACCGAGGGGCAGCCCTTGAAGACGCCGCCCGCGACCACCACGGGGAAGGGCTCGTCGCCGAGATGGAGCTGGCGGGCCACCGATCGCGCGGCCAGGCCGAGCTCCAGGCCGGCGGCCTCGATCAAGGTGCCGGCCACGGGGTCCCCCGCGTCGTGCGCGACCTGCACGAGGGGCGCGAGGGCGGCGATGCGCGGCTTGGGCAGTCCCTTCTCGTACACGCGCGGGATGAGCTCCGCGACGGAAGAGACCCCGAGCGATTCGAAGATGAGGGTCTGCAGCCGCGTTTCCGGGCCGCGGCCGTCGGCGGCGCGCACGGCGGCGCGCAACGACTGGTGGCCGAGCCAGTATCCCGACCCCTCGTCGGCGAGCAGGAAGCCGTAGCCACCGGCGCGCGCGGTGCGGCCGTTCCGGTCCGCCCCGTAGCAGATGGAGCCGGTGCCGGCGAGGACGACCACCCCTACCCGCCCCGGCGCGCCGGCCACGAGCGCAATCGCGCCGTCGTTCACGACCCGCGCCGTCTCGCGATGGCCGAGGCGGCGGAGGATCCCGCGGATGACCGTCTCGTCGTGGGGACGGTCGACGCCGGCGATCCCCAGGCAGACCGCGGACACGGGATGCTGGCGGGACAGCGTGTCCATGATCTCGTCGAACACCTTCTCGACATGGAGCTCGCCGTCGGTCGTGAGGTTCGCGCCGATGCCCCGCGCCTCGGCGACGACGCGGCCGGTCTCGTCGGCCAGCAAGCCGACGGTCTTGGTGCCGCCGGCGTCGATCCCGACCACGTACCGCATCAGCGCCAGTCTACTGATAGACCATGATGTCGCGAAGGTTCCGGTGCTTCTCGTTGTAGTCGAGCCCGTAGCCGACCACGAACTTGTCCTCGATGCTGAAACCCGTGTAGTCGACCGGCGTCTCCACGAGGCGTCGCGACGGCTTGGACAGGAGCGCGGCCACCTTCAGCGTGCGCGGCCCGCGGGCGCGCAGGACGTTCATCAGGTAGTTGAGGGTGAGGCCGGTGTCGACGATGTCCTCGACCACGAGCAGGTCGCGCCCTTCGAGCCCCTGGTCGAGGTCCTTCACCAGCTTCACCTCGCCCGAGGTCTTGGTCGCCGCGCCGTAAGACGAGACCGCGATGTAGTCGAGGGTGACCGAGAGCTCGATGCACCGCATGAGGTCGACCATGAAGGGCAGCGCGCCTTTCAGGACGCCGACGAGGTGCGGCTCGCGCCCCGCGTAGTCCCGGGTGATCTCCGCCCCCATCTCGCGGATCCGGGCCTGAATTACGTCATGCGAAAGCAAAACCTTCATCGCGCGGCCTCCATGGGGAGCGGGAATTATACGGGCGCGTCAGAGTCTTTGACTCACCCCTTTGCCGAGGACTACCATCGACGCTTCCCGAATCTGTCCGGAGGACAAATGTTCACTCGAAGACTTATCGCCCTCGTCTGCCTGGCCGCGCTGAGCGCCGCCGGCCAGGCCTCCGCCCAGAGCGCGGGCACCGCCAGCATCGAAGGCATCGTTTCCGACCAGACGGGTGGCGTCCTGCCCGGGGTGGCGATCCAGATCCGGAACGTCCAAACCAACAGCGCGCGGGATGTCATCACCGACTCCGAAGGACGCTACCGCGCCGTCGCCCTGGCTCCGGGGAGTTACGCGGTCTCGGCGACCCTCAGCGGCTTCGCGGCCTCCTCCAAGAACGTGCGGGCGCAGGTCGGGGAGACCGCGACCGTGGACGTGACCATGCACGCCGGCGGCGTCGCGGAAGAGGTGACGGTCACCGGC
The DNA here is from genome assembly GCA_031369785.1 of Acidobacteriota bacterium. Classification (GTDB taxonomy): domain Bacteria; phylum Acidobacteriota; class Vicinamibacteria; order Fen-336; family Fen-336; genus JANMPI01. The sequence goes on along the minus strand of JANMPI010000469.1, from coordinate 6,864 downwards.
GAGGCGCCGCTCATCGACGCCTCGCGCACCGACGTCAGCAGCGTCGTGTCCGAGACCGCGATCCAGAACCTGCCCATCAACGGCCGGCGCTGGGAGAACTTCGTCCTCCTCTCCCCGGGCGTCACCAACGACGGCAACTTCGGCCTGGTCAGCTACCGCGGGATCTCGGGGCTGTACAACAACAACACCGTCGACGGCGTGGACAACAACCAGGCCTTCTTCTCCGAGGCGCGCGGCCGCACGCGCGCGTCCTACACGATCAGCCAGGCCGCCATCAAGGAGTTCCAGGTCGGGGTCAGCAACTTTTCCGCCGAGTTCGGCCGCGCGGCCGGCGGCACCGTGAACGCGGTGACCAAGTCGGGAACCAACACCCTCCACGGCGAGGCCTTCTACTTCCTGCGCGACGACGCCTTCCAGGCCAAGGAGCCGTTCTTCCCCAAGGCGTTAAACAAGCCCGAGGAGCGCCGGCACCAGTACGGCGTGAGCGTGGGCGGACCGGTCAAGAAGGACAGGATCTTCTACTTCGTGAACTACGACCAGCAGCGCCGCAACTTCCCGTACTTCGTGAACACCTCGAGCGCCACCTTCCTCGACCAGGCCTGCACGGCCCCGGGCTGCGCCGCGACGCGGAGCTTCTTCCAGCAGGAGACGCAGTCCCCCGTGCCCCGTGAAGGGAACAACCGGATCTTCCTCGGGAAGATGGACTTCATGCTGAGCCCCAGCCACACGCTGACCGTGCAATACAACCGGCATCGCTGGAACGCCCCCAACGGAGTCCGCACGCCGGCGCTCAACTCGAACGCGCGCACCGACAACGGGACCGACATCGTGAAGACCGATTTCGGGCTCGTGACCCTGAACTCCGTCTTCAGCCCCCGCCTGCTGAACGAGCTGCGCATCCAGCTCGGCCGCGACTTCGAGCAGCAGCTCCCGAACGCCCCCGGACCCAGCACGTCGGTCACGGGCGGATTCAGCTACGGGATGCCGAACTTCCTGCCCCGCCTGAAGTATCCCTACGAGACGCGCTATCAGCTCCTGGACGCGGTCACGTTCCTGACCGGCGCGCACAGCATCAAGGTCGGCTTGGACATCAACCGCGTGCGCGAGGACATCGAGAACCTCTTCAACGGGGGAGGTGTGTACAGCTACTCGAGCCTGCAGAACATCGCCGCCGACTGCCCGCCGGATGCCGCCGGCTGCGTGCCCCTCGCCGATGCGAACCCGGGCAAGCATTACACGAGCTTCAACCAGGCGTTCGACCTGCGCCCGGGGCACCGCGGCGACCTCCTGTTCAGAACCTCGGACTACAACTTCTACATCCAGGACACGTGGCGGGTCAGCCGGCCGCTGACGCTCAACCTGGGGCTGCGCTACGAGTATCAGAAGCTCCCCCAGCCCCAGCAGGGCAACCCCGCGTATCCGCTCACCCAGAGCATCGCCCAGGACAAGAACAACTTCGGCCCGCGCCTGGGCGTTACCTACGACGTCGGCGGCAACCACAAGACCGTCTTGAAGGGAGGATTCGGGGTCTACTATGGCCTGACCAGCAACAGCTACCTCTTCAGCGCGCTCACCAACAACGCGGTGACCTTCGCCACCTTCAACTTCACCCCCACCACCGCGGGCGCGCCTACCTACCCGAACGTGCTCGGGGCGCCACCCACCGGTCCCGGGGTCCGTTCCGCCATCTCCGTGCTCTCGTCCGAGCTCGAGCGGCCCGAGATTTACATGGGCGATTTCACCCTCGAGCGGTCGCTCCGCTCCGACCTCGTGGTCTCGGCGTCGTACCTGTACAGCAAGGGCAAGAAGCTGCCCCTCTTCATCGACACCAACCTCGGGGCCGCCAACTCGGAGGTGACGTACCTCCTGGGCCCCGAGAACCTGGGCACCTTCCCGTTCTACCGGGGGGCGCGGCCGGACACGAACATCAACCGCGCGATCGAGGTGCGCTCCATCGCCGAATCGCAGTACCACGGCCTGGTGCTGCAGGCCCAGAAGCGGTTTACCGGAGGGTTCCTCTTCAACGCCAACTACACGCTGTCCAAGGCCACGGACAACGGGCAGAACTCCACTACGTTCATCTCCGGTTTCATGAACGTCGTCAATCCCGCGAACCTCGACGGTGAAAAGGGCACCTCCAACCTCGACCGGCGCCACCGCGCCGTGCTCAGCCTTCACTACGCGCCGACGTGGCTGTGGGGATTTCAGTTCGGAGCCATCGGCACCTTCGAGACCGGGCTGCCCGTGACCGCGAATATCAGCGGCGGCGTAGCCGCCGCCACCGGCGGTACGGACACCTCCACGACGAACGGTACCGGCGGCAGCCTCCGGGTCCCGTTCGTGGAGCGGAACATCGATCGCCAGACCGGCCGCAAGACAATCGACGCCCGCCTGTCCAAGTCCTTCAAGGTCGGCGGCGATCGTCAGGTCCAGCTGCTCTGGGAGGTCTTCAACGTCACCAACTCGACCAACTACACGGTCTTTTCGACCACGAAGTATCGCGTGGGCAGCTCGACCTACGACGCGGCGACCAACCGGGTCACCGTGAACCTGACCGAGGACACCGGCTACCTTCGGCCCACCCAGGCCAGCAGCACTCTCTTCGGACCGCGCGACATGCAGATCGGGCTGAAGCTGCTCTGGTAGGACCGACCAGCTCAGGGCAGCCTGGGCACTTTCCGGACCGTCATCGAAGGGCCGAGCGGCCGTTGCGCTCGGCCCTTCATTCTTAATCGGATCTTTTTGCCTCCCTTTCTCGTTCTGGTCAGGGAGGGACCCCTGCGCGGCGGGGCGCTGCCTTGGGGCCGTTATAATCGGAAGTCATCGCCTTACCGGAGGTCATTCCAGCATGAGCCGAACAAATCGCGCGGTCGCGGCCTTTGTACTGGCCGCCCCGCTGGGCGTGCCATTCGCGAGCGCGCAGGAAGTGGCTCCGGACCCGCGGCCCGTCCTCGAGCTCACCCTCGACGAGGCGGTGCGTCGGACCCTCGAGAACAACGTCGACATCGCCGTCGAGCGCTTCAATCCGGAGTCGAGCGGCCTCCAGGTCGACCAGCTGAAGGCGTTCTACGAGCCGGTGCTGAATTCGCTGGTCACCCAGAACTCCGCCGCGCGGCCGGGCAGCAACGCCTTCTCCGGCGGCCAGAGCGTCGACACCGACGTCCTCAACTACAACCTCGGCGCCTTCCAGAACGTCCCCACCGGCGGCGACCTCCGCGTCGACTTCAGCAACCGGCGGACGAGCACCACGAGCGTGTTCGAGAGCTTCAACCCCTCGTTCAACTCGAACTTCAACTTCAGCTACAACCAGCCGTTCCTGCGGAACTTCAAGACCGACACCCGCCGCACGCAGATCAAGGTCGCGAAGAAGAACCGCGAGATCTCCGACGTCCAGTTCAAGCAGACGGTGGTGAACACCGTGGCCGGCGTGCGGCAGTCGTACTACGACCTGCTGTACGCGATCGACAACCTCGAGGCCCAGCGCAAGAGCCTGGCCCTGGCCTCCAAGCTCCTGGGCGAGAACCAGATCCGCGTCCGCGTGGGGACCATGGCGCCCCTGGACGTGGTGCAGGCGGAATCGGAGCAGGCGAGCCGCGAGGAAGCGGTCATCGTGGCCGAGGCCTCGGTCGCGGAGGCGGAGGACGCGCTGAAGCGCGCGATCTTCAACACCAACGATCCCGCGACGTGGGACGTCCGCATCGTTCCCACCGACCGACCGACCGCGGAGCCGTTCCGGGTCGACCTCGCGGCCGCCATCCAGAACGCGCTCGGCAAGCGTACGGACATCGTGGCCGCGCAGAAGCGCCTCGAGAACGCGGAGTACAACGTCGCCTACGCGAAGAACCAGCTGCTGCCGAACCTCGACCTCGTGGCCGCCTACGGGACGACCGGCATCGGCGGTACGCAGCTCCAGCGCGAAGGTTTCGGCGGCCCGATCATCCAGACCATTCCGGGCGGCTTCGGCGATGCCCTGTCCGACGTCTTCGGCCGCAACTTCCCCACCTGGACCCTCGGCTTCAACTTCGCGTATCCGATCTTCAACCGCGGGGCGAGCGCGGCGGCGGCCGGGGCCCGGATCAGCCGCGACCAGACGCAGGCCAACATCCGCCGCCTCGAGATGCAGATCACGGGCGAGGTGCGCAGCGCGGCCCGCGCGGTGGAGACGAACTTCAAGCGCGTCGAGTCCACGCGCGCCGCCCGGGTCCTGCAGGAGCGGCGGCTGGACGCGGAGACCAAGAAGTTCGCGGCCGGGATGTCGACGAACTTCCTCGTGACCCAGAGCCAGCGCGACCTCGCGATCGCCGAGGTCGCCGAGCTCCGCGCCGTCGCCGACTACCGCAAGAGCGTCGTGAACTTCGAGCGCGTCCAGGAAGCGGGCGGCGGCGGGTCCGGCAGCAGCCTCACCATCGCGCCGAGCGCCACCCAGAACGGCGGCTCGGTCGGGTCGACGGGGTCGACCGGGACCAGCGGATCCAACGGTTCCACCGGATCGGTCGGGTCGACGGGCCGGCAGCAGTAGGATCCGTTCCGCCGCTTTTCGTGCCCCAGCGGTAAACCTCCGGCCCCTGTTCGCTGTCCAACCGAACAGGGGCTCCGGCCGGAGGTTCTATTTGAAAGCGGTTACACTCACGATCCTGATCGCCTGCGGCGCGAGCGCCGGCGCGGTCGCGCAGGACAGTCCGGCCGCGCTGCCCGAAGCCATCCTGATGCAAGGCCTGCCGATCGAGTTTCCCGCGGACGTCGATTCGAACAGCCCGGCGTTCTGGTCCGGCGACCTGCTCCACGTCTTCAACTCGCTCCACCACCCGTACCTGAGCGAAGGCCGGAACCTGGCGGGCCTCGACGACCCGGTGGGGGTGCTGTTCCGCGGCGGAGTGTCCGGGCCGCGCTGGATGGAATCGGTCATCAAGGCCGAAGACGATACGCTCTACGGCTTCTATCACCACGAGCCGGTCGGCCTCTGCGGGGGCGACGGCAAGACCGCCCCGCAGATCGGGGCCGCGCGATCGCGCGACGACGGGTTCACGTGGGAGGACCTCGGCATCATCCTGGCCGCGGCGCAGAGGTCGCGACGCTGCGCGACGGACAACCTGTACTTCGTCGGCGGCGAGGGCGACTTCAGCGCGGTGCGCGACCAGGAGGGCTCGTACGTCTACTTCGCCTACAGCGCCTATCCGGCCAGCATCGACGGCCAGGGCATCGTGTTCGCTCGGATGAAGTGGGCGGATCGCGACCGGCCCTCCGGCCGCGTCATCAAGTGGCGCGCCGGAGAATGGACCGCGCCGGGGTTGACCGGCCGCGGGATCCCCGCCCCCGCTTTTGCGGCGAAAGTGTCGTGGCACGAGGCGGGGACGGACGCGTTCTGGGGGCCGTCCTTGCATTGGAACACCCATCTCCAGAAGTACGTGATGCTCATGACGCGGACGGCGGATTCCTCCTTCAACAATTCCGGGATCTACATCGCGTACGCGGACCGCCTCGAAGATCCGCGGGCGTGGTCGACACCGCGCCTCCTCATCGAGGGCGGCGCGTGGTACCCGCAGGTGATGGGCCTCCAGCGCGGCCGCGGGACGGACACCCTGGCCGGCCAGTACGCGCGGTTCTTCATGGGCGGCCGGTCCGATTTCCTGATCTGCTTCGAACCCCCCGCGTCATCGGGGGCGGCCGCCGCCGCGCGACAACATAGACTCGACTGATGAAAGTCCGCCGCTCCCACGCGCTGATCGCGGTCGCGATCTGCGCGCTCGCGGCGGTCGCCGCGCTCCTGCTGCGCGCGCGCACGCCGGCCATCAAGTACGTGACCGCCGTCGTGGACCGCGGAGACGTGCACGACGTCGTGGGCGCGACGGGGACCCTGCAGGCGGTGACCACAGTTCAGGTCGGATCGCAGGTCTCGGGAACGATTCAATCGCTGTACGCGGACTTCAACTCCGTCGTCCACAAGGGCCAGGTGCTCGCTCGCCTCGATCCTTCGCTCCTGCAGGCACACCTGGGCCAGGCGCAGGCCGGCCTCGTCTCCGCACAGGCGAACGTCGAGCGGTCGCGGGCGACCCTGGAAGACGCGCGGCAGAAGGCCGCTCGCGCGCAGACACTCTCGGGCGAGGGCCTGCTGCCGCAGGCCGACCTCGAGACGGCGCGCGCCACGTCCGCGGAAGCCGCCGCGCAGCTGAAGGCCAGCCAGGCCGCGGTCACCCAGGCCGCCGCCAACGTCCGGCAAACGCAGGTCGACATGGCCCACAGCGTCATCGAGGCGCCGATCGACGGCGTCGTGGTGTCGCGCAGCGTGGACGTCGGGCAGACGGTCGCGGCGTCGCTGCAGGCGCCCGTTCTCTTCGTCATCGCCAACGACCTCCGCCGGCTGCAGGTGAGCGCGTCGATCGACGAGGCCGACGTCGGTCGCGTGCGCGCGGGGCAGGAAGCGACCTTCCGCGTGGACGCCTTCCCCAACGAGGTCTTCTCGGGGACGGTCCACCAGGTGCGCCTGCAGCCGGTCACGGTGCAGAACGTCGTCACCTACACGACGCTCATCGGCGTCAACAATCCCGGCCAGCGGCTGATGCCCGGGATGACGGCGACGGTGTCGGTCATCGTCGATCGCCGCGACGACGTGCTGCGCGTGCCCGCGACGGCGCTGCGCTTCCGGCCGGAGGGCTTCGATCCCGTGGCCGCCGGTCGCGAAGGCGGCGGCGGCGCGCGGCCGACGTTCGTGTTCGTGCCCGACCCGTCCGGGGCCCCCGAGCCGGTGCGCATCCGCCCGGGGATCACCGACGGCCAGTACGCCGAGGTCCGGGACGGTCTCCAGGACGGGCGGGCGGTGATCACCGCCATCGCCGGAGAGACCGCGCGCGGCGGGGCGCCGGCGCC
>JANMPI010000444.1:0-3318 GCA_031369785.1 Acidobacteriota bacterium | reverse complement strand
GGCCCATGGCTGGCCCGGCCTTCCGGAGGTTCCATGTCCGACGCGCGCAAGTTCCACGACGGGCGCCATGACGGCCTGATCGCCCTCGAGAGCCTCGATCTCGACCAGGCGACGACGTTCTCGGGCCTGCTGCGCGGGATGTCGAAGACCGCCTTCAGCGGGCGGAGCCTCGGCGAGGCGCTCGACGTCGTCACCGCGATGGTGAAGGACGCCGACTGCAAGGTCGTGATGACGCTGTCCGGGGCCATGACCATCGCCAAGATGGGCAAGGTCATCTCCAAGATGATCGACACCGGGATGGTGCAGGCCATCGTCTCCACCGGCGCGCTGATGGCGCACGGGCTGTCGGAAGCGGTCGGCCTCGTCCATTACCGGCACGACCCGCGCATGTCGGACGAGGAGCTGTTCGAGAAGGGGTACAACCGGGTCTACGACACGCTGGAGATGGAGGCGAACCTCAACTACGTGGAGGAATTCTCGCGCAAGGCACTGGACGAGCTGGGCGGCAAGGCCGAGCTCAGCAGCGAGGTGATCTGTCGCGCGCTCGGCCGCGTGCTGGCGGAGGAGAAGGGCGGCTCCGGGGTGCTGCGCAGCGCGTACCTCATGAAGGTGCCGGTGTACGTGCCCGCCTTCACCGACTCCGAGCTCGGGCTCGACCTGTCCACCTGGTCGATGAAGCGCGCGCAGAAGAAGTCGCCGAAGGCCGATCCGATGTCGTTGTTCGCGGCGCTCCCGCGCTTCAATCCCTATCGCGACCTCAACAGCTACGCGCGCTTTGCGCTGGGGGCAAAGAAGCTCGGGATCTTCACTATCGGGGGCGGCGTGCCGCGGAACTGGGCGCAGGAGGTCGGTCCGTACATCGACATCATGAACCACCGCCTCGGCATCGAGCTCCGCGCGCCGCGCTTCCAGTACGCCGTGCGCATCTGCCCGGAGCCGACGCACTGGGGCGGGCTCTCCGGCTGCACGTACTCCGAGGGCGTGTCGTGGGGAAAGTTCGTGCCGGAAGCGGAGGGCGGGCGCTTCGCCGAGGTCTTCGCCGACGCCACCACGGTCTGGCCGCTTCTCATCAAGGGCGTGCTGGAGGAGATGGCGAAGGGCGGGACGCCGCATCCGCGCCGGGGCGCTGTCCCGGGGCGTGGGCCGCGCAAGCCGCGCCGGAACGTCGCGGCCAAGCCGCGGCCCTAGCCGCAACCCGATCACGATAGAATTCGCGTTCCTCCATGCCCCAGCGCTACGACGCGATCGTCATCGGCGGCGGCCACAACGGCCTCGTGAGCGCGGCCTATCTCGCGCGCGCGGGGAAGAAAGTGCTCGTCCTCGAGCGCCGGCACGTGCTCGGCGGCGCCGCGGTCACCGAGGAGGTCTTCCCCGGCTTCAAGTTCTCGGTCGCGTCCTACGTCGTCTCGCTGCTGCGGCCGGAGATCATCCGCGAGCTCGACTTGCCCCGGCACGGCCTCGAGATCCTGCCCCTCGACGGAACCTTCACGCCGATGCCCGGCGGCAATTACCTGTGGCGCATGAGCGACCACGCGCGCACGCGCCGCGAGATCTACCGCCACTCGCCGCTCGACGCCGAGGCCTACGACGAGTACTCGAAGGCGATGGCGGACATGGCGCGCTTCGTCAAGCCGATCCTCTCCATGGTGCCGCCGGACCCGATGTCGTTCGACGTTCCGGGCTTCGCGCGGCTGGCGGTGATGGGCCGCCGCTTCCAGGCGTTGTCGCGCACCGACCAGCACAACCTCGTCCAGCTCATGACCATGAGCGCCACGGATTTGCTCGACCAGTGGTTCGAGACCGACGTGCTCAAGGCGACGATGTCCGCGAGCGGCATCATCGGGACGTTCCAGGGCGTGCGCTCGCCCGGTACGGCCTACGTCCTCCTCCATCACTACATGGGCGAGATCGACGGCGCGTTCCGCGCGTGGGGCTTCTCACGCGGGGGCACCGGCGCCTTCAGCATGGCCATCGCCGGCGCGGCGGCGGAGGCGGGCGTCGAGATCCGCACCCAGGCGTCCATCGAGCGCATCAAGGTGCGGGACGGCAAGGCGGTGGGCGTGGTGCTCGAGGGCGGCGATGAGATCGACGCGTCCGTCGTCGCGTCCAGCGTCGACCCGCATCGCACCTTCCTGAAGATGATCGAGCCCGGCGTGCTCGACGACCACTTCCTGGGCGAGGTGCGCCGCTACAAGCTGCGCGGCTCGTCGGGGAAGGTGAACTTCGCGCTGTCGGGGCTCCCCGACTTCACGTCGCTGCCCGGGCCCGGCGCGCACCTGCGCGGCGCGATCTCGATCTCGCCCAGCGTCGAGTACATGGAGCGCGCGTACGACGACGCGAAGTACGGCGATTTCTCGCGGCGGCCGTACATCGACATGGTGATCCCGTCGCTGACCGATCCCTCGGTGGCGCCGCCGGGCAAGCACATCCTCTCCTGCTTCGTGCAGTACGCGCCGTACAAGCTGCGCGAGGGGACGTGGGACGAGAAGCGGGAGGCGTTCGGCGACACCGTCGTCGACACCATCTCCGAGCATGCGCCCAACCTGCGGTCGCTGATCCTCCATCGCCAGGTGCTCACGCCGCTCGACCTCGAGCGCGACTTCGGGCTCACGGAGGGGAACATCTTCCAGGGCGAGCTCTCGCTGGAGCAGCTGTTCTTCCTGCGCCCGGTGCCGGGCTGGGCGCGGTACCGCACGCCGGTGAAGAACCTGTACATGTGCGGATCGGCCACGCATCCGGGGGGCGGGATCATGGGCGCTCCGGGCCGGATCGCCGCGCTGGAGATGCTGAAGGACTGGGGCCGGGGGCGCGTGCGATGAGCGCGCGTCGCGTCGTCATCATTGGTGGCGGCCAGAACGGGCTCGCCACCGCCGCGCTTCTCGCGAAGGGCGGAGTGAAGTCGACGGTGCTGGAGCGGCGTCCCATCCTGGGCGGAGCTTCCGCGACGGAAGAGATCCACCCCGGGTACCGGATCTCGACCTGCGCGCACGTGCTGGGCCCGCTGCGGCCGGCTCTGCTCGAGGCGCTCGGTCTCGGCCGCGCGGTGAAGTTCATCGAGTCCGAGCCGCGCCTCTTCGCGCCGTCCCTGGACGGTCCGGGCATCGCACTCTGGGCCGACGCGGGCCGGACCGCATTCGACATGCGCGGCGTGGCGCCGGCGGACGCGGAGCGTTATCCCGAGTTCCACCGCGCGCTGGGCGCGATCTCCACCCTGCTCGGCCGTGTGCTCTCGATGACGCCGCCGGACATCGATCGGCGGGTGAGCGCCGAGCTCCTGCCGCTGGCCGGAATGGCCATGAGCTTCCGCGGCCTCGGCCG
>JANMPI010000442.1:0-8050 GCA_031369785.1 Acidobacteriota bacterium | reverse complement strand
GCACGAGGCCGACCTGGGAAGCGATGTAGGGCCAGAGCACGAACTCCCCGGACGCGAGTCCGACGCCAGCGGCCACCACCCCCGGCCCGACCAGCCTGCGATAGGAGACCGGGGCATCGGGCAGGTCGCGAACCTCGAGGTCCGGCAGATGGCGCGCGGTCGGCATCGGTGGCCAAGGATAGCGTGCGCGCGCGGCTTGATAGAATCCGCGCACATGGCGAGCGAGCGTACGGGGCTGGTCGTCGACACCGCGGCGGGACCGGGCGTGCTGCACCAGCTCACGGGGGTGATCGCCGCGCATCACGGCGACGTGGCCTCGGTGGAGATCCTCGACCACCGCACCACGGGGAGCCGGGTGTATTTCGAGATCGACTTGCCCGGCGCCGCGGTCGCCCTCGCCGGCGAGCTGCGCGCGCTTCCCGTCGTGCGCGGCGTCGAGGTCGTGGGCAGCTTCCAGGCCATCTACGGCAAGCGCGTGATCATCATGGGCGGAGGCGCGCAGGTTGGGCAGGTCGCGATCGGCGCGATCTCGGAGGCGGACCGCCACAACATCCGCGGTGAGCGGATCTCGGTGGACACCATCCCGCTGGTGGGGGAGAGGCCGCTGGCCGACGCGGTGCGCGCCGTGGCGCGGCTGCCCCGCGCGCGCGTGCTCGTGCTCGCCGGCGCGCTGATGGGCGGCGACATCGAGAACGCGGTTCGCGAGGTGCGGGCGCAGGGCCTCCTCGTGATCAGCCTGAACATGGCGGGCAGCGTCCCCGACGCCGCCGACCTCGTGGTCACCGATCCCATCCAGGCCGGAGTGATGGCGGTGATGGCGGTGGCGGACACCGCCAGCTTCCGGCTCGAGCGGCTGAAGCGGCGGACGTTCTAGAGGCGGACGCCCCGCCCCGCGTGGCGGGGATCAGGGGGCCGGGCGCGAAAGCGCGAGCGCGAGCCGCGCGACTTGCAGGTCGGTCGGGTTCAGGCGGCCGGCTTCCTGGATGAACCGCGCCGCTTCCGCGGGCCGCCCGGCCACGAAATGAAGCCGCGCCAGGCTGGCCAGCATGTCGCTCCTCTCGCGCGCCTCGAGCCCGGCCGGCCGACCCTGGTCCGCCAGCGTCTGCAGCCGCCCGAGAGCGGGATCGAGGTCCGCATCGGCCATCGCCATGGCGACTCCGAGCGCGAGGCGATCGGCCGGCGCGGGTGCGAGGGCCTGGCACGTCGCGAGGCGCGCCAGAAGCCGCGCCGTTGCCGGGCGCACGAACACGGAAGCGGACTTGCGGAGGACCGTGCCCTCCTGCTGGACGTATCGGCCGCACAGCTCCGGCGTTCCCGCCCCGCGATCGATGACGTCACCGAACTCCCGGGCGAGGACGAGGGCGGCGGCGGTCTCCGCCGGCAGCCTTTCGAGGATCGCGGGATCCGCCTCCCGCATCCACTGACCGATGGCCATCGAGTCGGACAGCCGAGTGAATGGCCCGGCCAGCAGCCGGAACGCGTCCTCCAGCGACCGCGACGTGGCGGCATCGATCGGGTGCCCGGCGAGGTAGCTCTCCAGGTAGAGATGCCCGGGACCGCGCCGCCGAACCCGCTCGTCGAGCTCGTCGAGCAAGGGATAGCTCGCGTTCCGGAAGTGCGAGCGGGCGGCCGCGAACTCGAGGCGCGGGAAGAGGTCGCGATACGGCCGCGCGACTCCGTCCGGCCAGTACGCGCGCACCGTCTCGTCGGTCGCGATCTGCGTCGAGAGGAAGGCCAGGGGATCGGCGAACATCGCCATGTACGCCGCGAGATGCTCGTAACCCCGCGCGGGAGCGACGGCCGCGAACCGGGCCGCGAAGCCGGCGGCGTCGAATTGCGGCGCCTCCCGGGAGGCGACGAAGACGACGTTGCCGTCCGTCGCCGACCACATGGTGATGTGGGGGAACACCGAGCGCAGCGACGCCACCATCGCGTCGACGATGGGCGCATCGATGCCGTAGAGCTGGATCCATTGCGCGAACACGCCGCCCGGCGCCAGGCGCTGCTCGACGAGCTGGTAGAAGTCCCGCGTGAACAGCGACGACACCCCGGGGATCCAGACGTTCGTCGGCTCGCTGATGATGACGTCGTATCGTGCGGGGCTCAGGAGGAGGTGCTCGCGGGCGTCGAGGACGGACAGCCGCATGCGCGGGTCGCGCAGCACCCCGTCGTTGACCTTCTCGAATTGCTCGGCCGCCTCGACCACGTCGGGCAGGATCTCCGCGACCTCGGCGGTCACGCCGGGATGGCGGAGGGCGGCGGCGGCGGACACGCCGCTGCCCAGCCCCACGACGAAGACCTGGCGGGGCCGCGGATGGATGAAGAGCGGGGCGTGCGCGACCATCAGCTGATCGCGCATGTCGAGGAAGCTGGAGGCGTCGGGCTTGCCGTTCACGCGGAGCGTCCGGTTCGCCCGTCCCTCCTCCTCCACGAGGATCGACGCGTCCGTGCCGTCCCGCGCGTAGAGGATCTCCGTCTTCGAGCGCTGGGCCCGGAAGGCGGCCCAGTCGCTGAAGCCGAATCGCGCCCAGCGATAAAGGCCCGTCTGCATGAGCCGGGGATCCCACGACGGATTGGCGGCATGGGCGACCACGCCGACGAGCACGAGCGCCGCCGCCGCCGCGGGCCAGAGCGACGGACCGGCGGGGGGCGCCCCGGGCGCGAAGGCGTCGCGGAGTGCCGCGAGCGGGCGGAAGGCGCCGGCGGGCCTCCACTGCCAGAGCAGCGCCACGCCGACGGCGCCGGAAACCGCGGCCCCGAGGAGGATCGTCGCGCGGAGGCCGAGATGCGGGATGAGCACGTATCCGGTGAGGGCGGCGCCCACGACGTTGCCGAGGGCGTTCATCGAGAAGACCCCGCCCACGCCTCGGCCGACCCGCGCGAGATGATCGACGCAGATCCGGCTGGCGAGCGGAAGTGCGGCGCCGATCAGGACGGTGGGGACGAACATGACGATGCCGGCGAGCATCCACTGCATGGCGAGGAAGAGCCCGTAGTTCCCGGGGTCGTGCACGATCCACTTGGCCATCCGGAAGAACGCGAACGGCAATCGCTCGTACAGGGGAACGGATGCGAGAACGGCGAGCGCGATCCCGATCTCGCACAGGCCGAACAGGGCGAGGCTGTTCCGGGCGCGGCGCAGGAGGGCGGCCACGAGCGCGGATCCGATCGCGATGCCGGAGACGAAGCTCGCCAGCATCATGCTGAAAGCGTGGACCGTGCCTCCGATCGACAGCACGAGCAGGCGGATCCAGACCAGCTCGTAAAGCATCGAGAGCACGCCGGCGACGGTGATCGCCACCAGCGCCGTTCGCGCCTGCGCGACGGTGTACGGCGCTTCTTCGTGCACGGCGGACGCGGCGGAATCCGGCGCCGGGGCGCCCGTGGCGTCTCCTTTCGTCCTCGACAACGTGTAGAAGAGACCGCCGATGGCCAGGTTGACGAGCGACGTGCCGACCATGCCCGCCTCGAGCCCCCAGGCCTCGAGCACGTAGAAGCCGCCGATCAGCCCGCCGAAGACTGCGCCCGCCGTATTGATGAAGTAGAGCCACCCGATGCGCCGCCCGAGCCCGGAAAGCGAAGTCACGATGTATTTCGCGAGCACGGGCAGCGTGCCGCCCATGAAAGCGCACGGGATGAAGATGGACGCCGCGGCAAGGAGAACCTTCAAGACCACGGCCGCGACGCTGGTCGGGCCGACCCGCGCCGCGAGCGGCAGGTACTGCGCCGACAGCCAGCCGAAGAGGGTGGGGAAGAGAAGACAGAAGAGGCCGACTCCGATCTCGAGCGCGCCGTAGAGGCGCCGCTTGGAGAGCGCGGTACGGTCGGCGAACCGGCCGAAATAGCTGTTCCCCGCCGCGAGCCCGGCCATGAAGGTGGACAGGACGATCGTGTGGGCGGCGGAAGTGCTGCCGAGGAAAAGGGTGAGGTACCTCGACCAGAGGACCTCGTAGACGAGGGCCGTGACGCCGGAGAGGAAGAATGCGCTGTAGAGGAGGGTGCGTTCCATTGCGAAAGCGACGCTACCTTACATCAGGGGACCAACCCCCGCGCCTCGTCCCACGCCGCGGGGTCCTGGCCGAAATAATCGCGCAGCGTCGCGTAGATCTCGGCGTGGCCGGCGCGCAGGGCCAGTGGGCGCTCGAAGAACGCCTCCACCGCCACGGCCAGGAATTCCACCGGGCTCGCGGCGCCGTAGGGATCGATCACGGACTGCCCGCGGCGCATCCGCTCCATCTCGCGCGCGGCGAGGGCCGTCCACTGACGGCTGTCCGCTTCGTCGAGGCCGGGGAGGATGCCCTCGAAGTGCGTCCCCACCTTGTCCAGCAGGTGCGCGAACTCGTGGAGGCCGACGTGATACCCGTCCCGGGGATCGTCGAAGCTGTGCTGCAGCGTGGGGACGGAGAGGATGATCGTGCCCCAGGGATGGGCCTCGCCGGCGAGCTCGCGGCCGGCGAACGAGTAGTCGCGGTCGAAGTCCTGCCCGTAGAGCAGCACCTCGGCCAGCTGATCCCACGCATACGCGTTCCAGGCGAGGCTGAGCGTGGCCGCGGAGGCGGCGACGAGCACGCGCAGCTCTTCGGTCACCACCGCGCCGACCCCGGTGATGCGCTTCTCGGCCAGGAACGCCTGCACGCGCCCCTCGAACGAGGTGCGCAGCGCCACGGGCAGGCGCGCGTAATGGTCATAGCGGTGGGCGAGGATCGCGCGCCAGCGGGGGGGGAACGGCCGCGCCACGGCCGCCCGTCGCCCCGCGGCACGGGCGCGCTGCCGGTGGATCCAGGCCGCGCCGGTGAGGGCGCCCGCGGCGGCGCCCAGGACCGCGCCCGAAGGTCCGCGCGCGATCCCGCCCGCGAGGCCGAACGCGATACAGAGGAGCGCGGCTTCGGCCCAGGCGAGGACCTCCGCGGTGCGCTCGGGCGTCACGCGCGCGGCTGGAGGAGCCGCGCCAGCACCGCGGCGTCGAGATTGCCGCCGGTGACCACGACCACGATCGGCGCCGCGTCCTCGGGTATCCGTCCCGCGGCGACGGCGGCGACGCCGGTGGCGCCAGATCCCTCGGCGATCACCTGGTCGTGGGTGACGAGGGCGACGATGGCGGCTTCGATCTCGGCCTCGCTCACCGTGACCACCTCGTCGATCAGGTCACGGTGATCCCACACCAGCTCGCCGATGCCGCCGGCGAGCCCGTCGGCGAGCGTGGGGCCCGCCGCGTACTCGAGGAGTGCGCGCCCCGCGGCGAGGGAATCACGGAGGGCCGGCGAGGCCTCGGGCTGCACGGCGACCACGCGCACTCCGGGCCGCCGCGCGCGGAGCGCAGCCGCCATCCCGGTGATGAGCCCACCCCCGCCGACCGGCACCACGATCGTGCCGACCAGGGGCATCGCGTCCGCGATCTCGACCGCCGCCGTTCCCTGTCCCGCCGCCGTCCGCGGGTCGTCGAAGGCATGCACGTACGTGGCCCCCGTCCGGCGGACGTGATCCATCGCGCGGTCGTGGGCGTCGTCATAGGTCCGCCCGCCGACCGCAAGCGTCACCGCGAACGTGCGCAGCTTGTCGACCTTCGCGCGCGGCGCCGTCTCCGGCACGTACACCGTGGTCTCGATCCCGCCCAGGACCGCGCCCGCATACGCGACCCCGAGCGCGTGATTGCCGGCGGAAGCCGCCACCACGCCGCGCGCGCGCGCCGCGTGGTCGAGGGTCGCGAGGTTGTGCAGCGCGCCGCGCACCTTGAACGATCCCGTGGGCTGCCAGCACTCGAGCTTCAGCCACGCGTCGCGGGGGAAGAGGGAGTACGCGCGCCGGAGCGGCGTCGGCGGGAGGTAGCGGCCGACGATCGCGGCCGCCCGGGCAACGTCGTCCGCGTGGAGGCGGCCGGACGCGGTCAAGAAGGGGAGCCGGGTCGCGGCGGGCCGGAGGCGATGATGTCCAGGCGCGGCTCGCCGCAGTGCTCCGCGATCTGCGCCGCGACGCGGTCGCGCAGGTCGACCATCGCGCTCCAATCCGTCCCGCTGGCGAGGATCGGCTCCCCGACCCAGAGCTCGATCGGCCCCGGGCGCGGGATGAAGGTCTTGTCGCGCAGGACGCGGCGCGCGCCGCGCAGCGCCATCGGCACCACCGGCACGCCGGCGGCGATGGCGGTCTGGAAGGCGCCGAGGCGGAACGGGCGGAGCCCGGCGGAAGCGCTGAAGGTGCCCTCGGCGAAGATCAGCACCGAGGTCCCTTCCGCGAGCGCCGCGCCGATCTTGCCGGCGTCGGCCACGCTGTGGGCGGCGTCGTCCCGGTCGACGGTCAGGTGGCGGCCGGCGGCGATGAACGACGAGATGATCGGCCAGCCCATGATCTCCTTCTTGGCCAGGAAGACGAACCCCTGGGGCAGCATCGCCATCAGCGCCAGCACGTCCGCGAACGACGTGTGGTTGCAGGTGAGGACGTACGGACCGCCGGTCAGGCGCTCGACGCCTTCCGCGCGCAGCCGGCATCCGCCGAGGCGGAACAGCCAGCGCGCGGCGGTGCGGCCCAGCGAGAAGGCGAGGGGCTGGGTGCCGAAGATGGCCACCGGCGTCCAGAAGAGCGCGACGATGACGACGCCGAGAACGCCGACGTAGGCGGCATAGGCGGCGCGCGCGACCGCGGACATCCGATCCCGCGCCGCGGCGGCCAGGGCGCCGCCGGCGAGGCGGATCCGCGTCGGAAGCGAGGTGCCCGCGCCCTTGCCGAGCGCGCCCGCGAGGAACTGCTCGCGGGTCGTCGCGCGCCGGATCTTGCCGCTCGACGTCTTCGGCACCGCGCCCGGCTCGACCAGTACGACCGCGTCCGGCGGCACGCCGAGCGCCGCCGTCACCCTTCCGATCACCGCCGCCTGCAGCGCCTCGCGCTCGGCCGGCGCCGCGGCCCGCGTTTCGGCGACGATGACCAGGTCCTCGGTGCCGGTGGCGGGCCGGGGAGCGCCAAAGGCGACCACGCAGCCCTTGCGGATGCCGTCGACCGTCGAGGCGACCTCCTCGATTTCCTGCGGCACGAGGTTGCGCCCGGCCTTGATGATCAGGTCCTTGCGGCGGCCGGTGACGTAGAACTCGCCCTCCGCGCGGTACGCGAGATCGCCGCTGTCGAGGAACCCGCCCTCGACCTGGATCGCCGCCGTGGCCTCCGGTTTGTGGAAGTAGCCGCTCGTCATCGACGGTCCGCGGAAGACGAGGCGGCCCACCGTGCGGTCGGACGCCTCCCGCCCCGCGTCATCCACGATGCGCACCTCGTGGCCCTGCACTGCGGCGCCCACGGAGACGAAGCGCAGCGGCGCGCCCGCTCCCGTCCACGGCGCCGCCCGCCGCTCGCGCTCGAAGACGCTGCGGTCGATGGCGTCGACCACGGGGGCGCGCCCGGGAGGAGGGAAGCAGACCGCGACCGAGTTCTCGGCCAGGCCGTACACCGGCATCATCGCCTCGCGCCGGAAACCGTACGGCTCGAAACGCTCGACGAAGCGGTCGATGGTGTCCGGGTTAACGGGCTCCGCGCCGTTCAGGGCCACGCGCCACGAGGAGAGGTCGAGCCCCTCGAGCGCGCGCTCGGGGATCTTCTTCACGCACAGCTCGTACGCGAAGTTCGGCGCCGGGGAGAGCGTGGCGCGGCGCTCGTGAATGGTCCACAGCCAGCGCTCGGGGCGCGACAGGAAGCTGAGGGGGCTCTGGATCGCGATCGGCAGCCCCGCGTGCATGCAGAAGAGCCAGGAGCCGATGAGCCCCATGTCGTGGTAAAGAGGCAGCCAGATCGCGCCCACGTCCACGGGCGTCATGCGCAGGGCGGCGCCGACCGCGATCACGTTCGCGAGCAGGTTGGCGTGCGTCAGCAGCACGCCCTTCGGCGCGCCCGTGCTGCCCGACGTGTACTGGATGAAGGCGGGGTCGGAGCCGCTCCCTTCGGGAGCCATCCAGGCCGCCGCCTCGTCGGCGAGATCGCGGACCGTGGCCACCACCCGCAGCGTCGGCACGCGGGGGCGCAGGAGCGCCGCCACCGCGCGCGCACGGGCGACCGTGAGCAGCACTTTCACCCC
>JANMPI010000423.1:0-3121 GCA_031369785.1 Acidobacteriota bacterium | reverse complement strand
GCGGCGTGGTGGGGCGCGCCCCCGACGTCCGCCAGGAAGCCCGCCAGCGTCGGCGACCCGATCCCGGGGGCCGCGGTGGTCGTGGGCGCCTGCGCCTCCGCCTTCCAATCCACGCGCACCAGCTCGCCGAGGCTGCGCGCGAAGACGGAGTCACCGACGACGGTGGGCGCGGTCCACGCCAGGTCGGAGAACAGGTCGAGGCGAGCGCGTTCGCTCCATCCCTGCGGGCTGACGACTCCGACGTGCAGGGTCCCCGCCTTCGTGACGAAGACGACCTGGTCGCCGACCAGTGTCGGCCACCCGTCGCCCGGCTCGCGCGTGCGCCACTTCATCTCGCCGGTGGCGGCGTCCACGCCCGTCCACACCGTGCGGCCGTTCATCCCGTACAGGAACCCCTCGTGGTACACGGGCAACCCGTAGGTCTGGCGCAGGACGGGCGCCTTCCACAGCGTCTCGATCGAGATCCCGCCGTCGGGGCGCTCCGCGAGGCGGTACATCGTCGAGTTGTCGATGTGCGTCTTCACGAACACGCGGCCCGGGCCGGCCGGCACGGGGACGGCGCTGGCGCTCGCGATCCACACCGGCTCGCCGCCGTGGGCGTGCTCGAACAGCAGCCGGCCGGTGCCGGGGTCGATGCCGGCGAGCTTTGCGTCGCCCGCCGCGACCAGGACCTCGCGCGCGCCGACGCGGACGACCACCGGGGTCTGGTACTGCACGCTGTCGTCGCCCACGCTCCAGCGCCGCTCGCCGGTCGCCGGTTCGAAGCCGGCGATGGAGCCGCCCCTGGCGCCCGTCTGCAGGATCAGCATTCCCGCCGCCAGCACCGGCGACGACGTGAACCCCATCTCGGGCCGGGTCGCGCCCTCGCGCGCGAGCAGGTCCACCTCCCAGAGCCGGCGCCCGGTGTCGAGGTCCGCGGCCAGTAACCGGCCGGCCGGGTCGAGGGCGTAGACGCGTCCAGAACCGATGGCGGGGGTGGAGAGGGGGCCGTCGAAGGAGCCGTTGATCCCCTTGTATCGTCCACCCATGACGATCCGCCACGCCTCCTTGCCCGTGGCGGCGTCGAACGCGGCGAGCACGTCGCTGGTCTTGTCGGCGAACATCGTGACCGCGCGTCCGCCGGAAACGGCGACGCCGGAGTATCCCGACCCGAGGGGGACGCGCCACCGCAGCGCCGGGGCGCCGGGCCCGGAGGCAAAGCGGCTCTCGCGGCCGGCGCTGCCGTCATGGTGGGGACCGCGGAGGCCCGGCCATTCGTCGGGGGCGGCCGCAGACGCCAGGGCCAGGCACCACAGCGCGGCGATGAGCGGCGGATGCAAATGGCCGGGATCGATGCGCATCTGGAGCTCCTCCAAAACGACGCACAGTGTACCGCCACCGCCCGCGAGGCGTCGTTGACACTCCGCGGCCTCGTCCGCTAAAGTCTCTGGTTCGGAAGTGAACCCGATCCTCGACCACCGGAACGATACGGCAAAGCCGAAGTTCATTACCGCCGCGTGGCGCACCCTCGCCTTCGCAACGGCGGCGGTGGCCGCCGCCTCCGTCCTGCTCGCCGCGCCTGCGCGGCGGACCCGGAACGTGGTGCTCATCACCACCGACGGCCTCCGCTGGCAGGAAGTCTTCGGCGGAGCGGACGAGAAGCTGCTCACGAAGGAGGCGGGGGTCTCCGATCCGGCGGCGCTCGCGAAGGAGTTCTGGCGCGACACGCCGGAGGCACGGCGCGAGGCGCTCCTCCCTTTCCTGTGGACGGTGGTGGCGAAGCAGGGCCAGGTCTACGGCGACGTGACCCGGGGCCGCGAGGTGCGCGTCACCAACGGCCACAACTTCTCCTACCCCGGGTACAACGAGCTGCTGAGCGGCAAGGCCGATCCCCGCGTCGACAGCAACGACAAGAAGCCGAACCCGAACGTGACCGTGCTGGAGTGGCTGAACGCGCGCGACGCGTACCGGGGCAAGGTGGCGGCCTTCTGCTCCTGGGATGTATTCCCGTGGATCCTCAACCGCGAGCGCAGCGGCCTGCTCGTGAATGCCGGGTTCGAGCCCGTGACAACCGCCGGCGATCGGGCCCGACAGGGGATGCTGAACCAGCTCCTGGCCGACACCACACCCTTCGTGGAGGACGTGCGGCACGACTCCTTTACGTTCGCGGCCGCCCTCGATCACGTGCGCGCGGCGAGGCCGCGCGTCCTCTACCTCGCGCTGGGCGAGACGGACGACTGGGCGCACCTGGGCCGATACGACAACTACCTGCGCTCAGCGCGGCGCTTCGACGACTTCTTGCGCCGCCTCTGGGGCGAGATGCAGGGCATGGACGACTACCGCGGCCGGACCACGTTCGTGATCACCACCGACCATGGCCGGGGAAGCGCGCCCGTCGAGTGGAAGAGCCACGGCGAGAAGATCCCCGCCTCGCAGAACATCTGGATCGCGGTCATGGGCCCGGACACTCCGGGTCTGGGTGAGCGGACGCCGGCGGGCACGATCACCCAGGGCCAGGTCGCGTCCACGGTGGCGGCGCTCCTCGGCGAAGACTTCGCGGGCGCGATGGTCGGGGTGACGGGTGCGATCGACGGCGCCCTCGGCGGCCGCTGAGCGCTGCGGCGGTCAGCCCACCCGGCGCGCGCGGCCGAGGAGGGCCACGGGCGGACCCGGGAACCGATCCTTGACCCCGGCCATCCAGACCACGGCCAGCGCGAGCAGGAGGCCGCCGATGATCCAGACGCTCTTCTCGTTCGGCGGGTGCATGCCGATGGCGATCAGCGCCAGGCACCCGATCACGCTCACCGCGGCCAGCGGCGGATACCACCGCCCCAGGTCCCACGGGCCCATGGTGGTCCAGCGCCGGCCGTAGGCCACCAGGCCGAGCGCGGTGGGCAGCACGTAGGAGATATAGAGAAGGATGGCGGCGATGGCGGCCATCGTCTCGTAGATCGGCGTGTAGACGGTGGCCAGGGCGGCGGCCGCCGCGACCGTCCAGATGGCGATCATCGGCGTCCGGTAGCGATCGGACACCCGGCAAAGCGCCGCCGAGGCCGGCATGCCCCCATCGCGTGCGAAGGCATACGCGATGCGCGAGGCCGAGGTGACCGCGGCCAGCCCGCACAGGTATTGGGCCACCGCG
>JANMPI010000316.1:0-16995 GCA_031369785.1 Acidobacteriota bacterium | reverse complement strand
CCCACGCCCGCGCCCACGCCATCCGCTCCGCCCCCCGTGGCCGCCGCCGCTCCGCCCGCTCCGCGCGCCGCGCGTTCCGCGCCCGCGGTCAGTCCGCGTCCCACGCCCGTCGAAGGCCCGCGCCGCGACCGCCACGGGTGCGGGCAGTGCCAGAAGGGCTTCACCGTCGCCTTCGAAGCCATCGCCGGCGAGTCCGAGCACCTGACGCCCGTGGCGTGCCCGCACTGCTGGCACGTCAATCAGGTCCCGATCGGCGAGACCGCCGCGGACACCAACGACTATCGCGCCGAGAAGGGCTGACCGTCCGCCGACCGCGTACCATAGCTTCATGGCGCGCGTGCGATACGTTTTCCTCCTCCTCCTCCTGATCACGATCCCCGCCTGCGGACTTTTCCGCGACTCGCCTCCGCGGGCGCCGGAAGCGCCGGAGGCCTCGCCCACGCCCGAGCCGACGCCGCTGCCGCCGGTGACGCGCGCCGCGGAGCCGGTGGTGGTGCGCGTGTGGGCCGAGCCGCGCCAGCTGCCGCCCGCGGGCGGGCAGACCCAGATCCTCGTCCTCGCGCGGAAGCGCAACGGGGAACCCTTCGAAGGGGTCTCGGTCCAGGTCCAGACCTCCGAGGGGACGCTCTTCTCCGCGAGCCGCATCCTCACCACCGACGCCACCGGCCGCACGCGCGACCGCCTGACCACGCGCCGACCCGCGGTCGTGACCGTGAACGTGGGCGGGGCCGTCCACACCATCGAGGTGGCGGTAGCCGGCGCGAGCCGCTGACGGTGTCGCTGGCCGCGGACCTCGGGCGAATCCTGTCGCCCGACCGCGTGCTCACCCGGCCGATCGATCGCCTCGCCCGCAGCGTCGACGCTTCCATCTATCGGCTGATTCCCCAGGCGGTGGTCCGGCCCCGCGACGTGGACGAGGTGCGCGCGCTCCTCGCCTACGCGCGCGAGTCGCACCGCCATCTCACCTTCCGCACCGCGGGCACGTCGCTGTCCGGCCAGGCCCTCTCCGACGACATCCTCGTCGAGCTCGGCCCGCTGTGGCGCGCGTCGCGCATCCTCGACGGCGGCCGCCGAGTCTGGGCGCAGCCGGGCGTCGTCGGCGGGTACGTCAACCTGCGGTTGGCCGCGCTCGGCTATCGCCTCGGGCCCGACCCCGCGTCCATCGACGCCGCGATGATGGGCGGCATCGTCGCCAACAACGCGTCCGGGATGTGCTGCGGCGTCGCGCAGAACAGCTACCACACGCTCGAGTCCGCGATCACCGTGCTGGCGGACGGCGCGGTGATCGACACCTCTCGCCCCGGCGCCGATGGGCGGCTCGCCTCCGATCGGCCGGAGCTCCACCGCGCGCTCCTCGCCCTCCGCGACGAGATCCGCGCCGACGCCGCGCTTGCCGAGCGCATCCGCAATCGCTTCGCGCGCAAGAACACGACCGCGTACAGCCTGAACGCCTTCCTCGATCACGACGCGCCGGCGGAGATCGTCACGCGGCTCATGGTCGGCTCGCAGGGGACGCTCGGCTTCCTGGCCGAGATGACGCTGCGCACGGTGCCCGATCCGCCGGCGCGGGCCACGGCGCTCCTCTTCTTCCACGAGCTCCACGAGGCCGGGGCCGCGGTCGGGCCGCTCTCCGCGGCGGGGGCGGCGGCGCTCGAGATCATGGACGCGGCGTCGCTGCGCTCGCAGGCCGCCGACCGCGAGTACACGTTCGCGATCGGCGACCGTACCGCGGCCCTGCTGGTCGAGCTCCGCGAGGCCGACGAAACGGCGCTGGACGCGGCCGTCGCGCGCGCCACGTCCGCGCTCGGCGCCCTGACCCTTCTCGCCCCCGCCCGGTTCACCCGCGATCGCGTGGAGCGCGAGCGTCACTGGACGCTGCGCAAGGGTCTCTTTCCGTCCGTGGGCGGCCTGCGGCCGTCGGGAACGGCGGTGGTGATCGAGGACGTCGTCTTCCCGGTCGAACGATTGGCGGAGGCGATCGTCGACCTGCGCGCGCTCTTCGACCGTCACGCTTTCTCGGACGCGATCCTGTTCGGGCACGCGCGCGACGGGAACCTGCACTTCGTGTTCGCGCGCGACTTCGCGGACCCGCGCACCGTGGCGCGCTACGCCGCGTTCATGCGCGGCCTGGTCGACCTCGTGGTGGGGAAGTACGACGGCGCGCTCAAGGCCGAGCACGGATCGGGGCGCAACATGGCGCCCTTCGTCCGCGACGAGTGGGGCGAGCGCGCGTACGGCGTGATGCGGCGGGTCAAGGCCCTGCTCGATCCCGAAGGGATCCTGAACCCGGGCGCGGTGCTCTCCGACGATCCCGAGATCCATCTGAAGGACCTGAAGCCGCTGCCCCCCATCTCCCCCCTCGCCGACCGCTGCATCGAGTGCGGGTTCTGCGAGCCGCGCTGTCCGTCCCGCGACCTCACCCTCACCCCGCGCCAGCGCATCGTGGTGCACCGCGAGCTCGTCCGCCTGCGCGCGCTCGACACCGCGGAATCGCGGGAGTGGGCGGCGTCGCTGCGCGCCGACTTCGACTACGAAGGCATCGCCACCTGCTCCGTCGACTCGATGTGCTCGACGTCGTGCCCGGTGAAGATCGACACCGGCGCGCTCGTCAAGGAGACGCGCGCGTCCTCGCAGTCGGCGATCGCCCGCCGCGTCGCCGGATGGGCGGCCCGTCATTTCGGCGTCCTCGCCGCCGCGGCGCGGACGGGCCTGCACGTCGCATCGGCGTTCCGACGCACTCGGGCCGGCCGCCGTTTGCTGAGCGGCGCGACGCGGCCCCTGCACCGCGCGCTCCCGTCCCTGATCCCCTGGCTGCGGAACGAAACCCACCTTCCCGCGGCGGCCGGGCCCTTGCCCGCGCCCACGCGCGTTCCCGGCGGTCCGCGCGTCGTCTACTTTCCGAGCTGCCTCACCCGGATCTTCGGCGCGCTGCCCGGGGAGGACGCGCTACCGACCGCGCGCGCGATGGTGGACGTGCTGGGCATGGCCGGATTCGACGTCGTCTATCCGGACGGGATCGACGCGCTCTGCTGCGGCATGCCGTTCTCGAGCAAGGCCTTCCTGCCCGCCGCCCACGAGGCGGCGCGGCGCACCGGGGCCGCACTCTGGTCCGCGTCACGGGAAGGCGAGGATCCGGTGGTCACCGACGCTTCGCCCTGTGCGGGTGCTTTGGTCGATCTCGCGGTCGCGACCCTGGCCGAGGACGGGCGGCGGCTCGCCGTGTACGACTTCGCGGCGTTCTGGGCCGAGCAGGGCCTCCCGCGGGTGGGCGAGCAGCGACGCCGTCCCGGCACCGCCGTTCTCCATCCGACCTGCACCCTCATGAAGAAGGGCGGGCTGCCCGACCTGCTGCGCGTGGCGCGCGCGCACAGCGACTCCGTGGTCATCCCCGCGGCGGCGGAATGCTGCGGGTTCGCCGGCGACCGCGGGTTTCTCGTCCCCGAGCTGACCGCGGCGGCCACGGCGCGCGAGGCGGCGGACGTCCTCGAGATCACCGCCGCCACCGACGCCGGCCTGTACTCCACCTGCCGCACGTGCGAGATCGGCATGTCGCGCGCGGTCGGCCGCCCCTATCGGTCGCTCGTCCATCTCGTGCACGAGGCGCTGGCCGGTGCTTGACCGATTCCTGGAGTGGGTCGCGCAGCTCCCGGAGCTCCTGGTGTACGTCGTCCTCATGGCGCTGTCCGCGATCGAAAACGTCTTCCCGCCCGCTCCCGCCGATATCGCCGTCGTGCTCGGGGCGTTCCTGGCCCAGCAGGGGCTGACGTCGGCTCCCGTGCTCGGCGTCTTGTGCTGGCTCTCGAATACGGCGTCGTCGGCGGCGATGTTCTTCTACGCGCGCCGCCGCGGGCGGGCGTTCTTCGAGACCGGATGGCGGAGCAAGCTCATGCCGCCGGAAGCGATGGGGGCCATCGCGAAGGCGTACGCGCGCCACGGCGTGCTCGGGATCTTCATCAGCCGCTTCCTGCCCGGGATCCGCGCCGCGGTCACTCCGTTCGCGGGCATCGTCGGCATGTCGCCGCTGCGCGCGCTCGTCCCCGCCGCCGCCGCGTCCGGCATCTGGTACGCGGTGCTGGTGGGCTTCGGCAGCTTCCTGGGCGTGAACTGGAAGACCGCGCGGCACATGCTGGACGACGCCAACCGAGTGCTGGCCATCGTCTCGGTGGCGGTGACGGTGGCGATCGCAGTGTGGATCTGGCGCCGGCGTGGCGCCGCGCGCCGCGACGGCTAGCGCGGCTTCGTGAGCCCCGCGGCCAGCTCGCGCATGCGGGCACGCGTGGAGTCCGAGAACCACCCGTCCAGCCAGCCGCCGATCCGCTCCCGCTCGCGCGCCTTCATGCGGGCGAGGACGTCGTGGCGGAGCGCGGCCTTGGTTGCGATCAGGGAGTAGAGATCCTTCTCCATGTACTCCTCGAGACGCAGGAGGCAGTGGTCCTCGAACCCCGCCGCGTCGGCCAGCTCGTCGGCGAGCCCGACGCGCAGCGCCTCGTCGTCGGCGAAGTTGCGGCCGAGGAGCGCGACCTGGGCCAGGGCCTGCGGCGGCACCGAAGCGCGCAGGAGCTCGGTCACGCTCCACGGCAGCGGCACGCCGACCTTCACCTCGTTCAGCCCGACCTGCGCGCCCCCGCGTCGCAGGACGCGATGATCGGCGGTCAAGGCGAGGATGCATCCGCCAGCCACCGCGTGCCCGTTGATGCCGGCCACCATCGGCCTGGGCAGTCCGTAGAGCGCCCACGCCATCTCCGCGAAGAGGAGCATGAAACGCTCCATCGCGGCGCGGTCGAGCTCGATCAGGGTCACGAGGTCGAGCCCCGGAGAGAACAGCTTGGGGTGCGCCGAGATCAGGAGGACGCCGCCCACCGACGGGTCGGCGCCCAGGTCGCGCGCCGCCTGCAGCAGGTCGCGCACCAGCGGCTCGTCGATGGCGTTCCCGCGCGCCTTGTCGAGCCTCAGTACGGCGGCACGGCCCTTCCGGTCGATGCGGACGGTGCTCATCCGAAAAGGATAAGCGAATCGGGAAGCCGGTCAGGCCTGGCTCCAGTTTCGCTTCGGCTCCGTGCGCCTGCGGTCAACCGCGTATATTGGGGCAGGGTCATGCCCGCGCGACCTTCGCCGCTCGCCGATCTCCTCGCCCGCCACACTCGCGAAGGCGATCTTTACGAGAAGCTCCCGGACGAGCGCGTCCGCTGCTATGCCTGCGGGCACCGCTGCCTCATTCCCCCCGGCCAGGACGGGGTCTGCCGCGTGCGGTTCAACGAACGGGGCACGCTGATGGTGCCGCACGGCTACGTCGGCGCCCTCCAAATCGACCCGGTGGAGAAGAAGCCGTTCTTCCACGCCCTTCCCGGCGCGCGGGCCCTGTCCTTCGGGATGCTCGGCTGCGACTATCACTGCGGTTACTGCTTCGTGCCGGGGACGGAGGTCGTGACGTCGGGCGGGCCGCGCACTCTCGATTCGCTCTTCGACGGCGGCCGTCCCATGTTCGAGGCCGGGACCGACGCCGTCGTGCTCCGCCCCGAGGTCGAGGTCGTCACCCATCGCGGGCGCGCGCGTGCCGTGCGCGGCGTCTTCCGCCACCATTACCGCGGGCCGATGATGTCGATCAACCTCGTCGGCGGGACGGAGATTCGCGCGACGCCCGACCACGAGTTCCTCGTCACCGCCCGCGCCGCCCGGGGCGTGCCGCCGCCGTCGTTCTTCGTTCCGGCGTCCGCGATCACGCCGGAGTTCGACCTGCTCGAGCCGAACTCCGCGGGCGGATACCGCAAGCGGCGCCTCGAGGAGACCCGCGTGCTGAGCTACGACGGGCCGGTCTACAACCTCGAGGTGGAGGAGGACCGCACGTACCTCGTGCACGGCGCGACCGTGCACAACTGCCAGAACTGGGTGACCTCCCAGGCGCTGCGCGATCCGCGCGCGGTGGCCCCGGCCAGGGAGGTGACGCCCGCGGACCTCGTCGCCGAGGCGCTCCGCCGTGGCGCCCGAATCATGACGTCGACCTACAACGAGCCGCTCATCACCAGCGAGTGGGCGGTCGACATCTTCAAGCACGCACGCCGGGCCGGCCTCGTCTGCTCGTACGTGTCCAACGGCAACGGCACCCCCGAGGTGCTCGACTACATCCGTCCCTTCGTGTCCCTGTACAAGGTCGACCTCAAGAGCTTCCGCGACAAGAGCTACCGCGAGCTCGGCGGCACCCTCGACCGCGTGCTCTGGACGATCCGCGCCCTCCACGAGCAGGGGTTCTGGCTCGAGATCGTGACCCTCGTGATCCCGGGCTTCAACGATTCGCAGGAAGAGCTCACGGAGATGGCGCGCTTCCTGGTCTCCGTCTCGCCCGACATCCCGTGGCACGTCACCGCCTTCCACAAGGACTACAAGATGACGGAGCCGGACGACACCTCGGTGGCCGCTCTCATCCGCGCGGCCGAGATCGGGTCCTCCGCCGGGCTGCGCTTCGTCTACGCCGGTAACATCCCGGGGCGCGTCGGCCGCTGGGAGAACACGTGGTGCCCGGACTGCGGGTCGCTTCTCATCGAGCGCCGCGGATTCACGATCCTGCGCAACGAGATCCCGGACGGCGACTGCCCGCAGTGCGGGCTCCACGTGCCCGGGTTCTGGGAAAGCGACGCGGCGGCCCGGTGGGCGGGATAGAGATGGCATCCTTCCTGCAAACGCAGGAAATCGGACGGGAGACGCCTATCCGGGCGTCATTCAACTTCGACAAGGAGAGGTGATGTTCAACCTGCGCGCGTGGGGCCCGGCGCTCCTGCTTCTCGCGCTGTTCGTCGGCGTCCTCCTGATGCCGTCCAAGACGACGACCCAGCCCTACAGGTTCCTCGACGACCGCTCCCAGGCGGGCAACGACCAGCAGCGGATGCTCAATACGGTGGTCACGCACTACGGCATGACGCGCGACCGGCTGGAGCCCATCGTCAAGAGCATGAGCAAGGTCGAAACCGAGCTGCCGGTGGCGCTGTACATGGCCGATGAATCCAAGAAGCCGCTGGAGACCATCCTCGCCCTGCGCCGCACCCAGCACCTGGACTGGATCGAGGTGATGCGTCGGAGCGGGATCAAGCTGAACGTCCTGTTCGAGGACGTCTCCGGCAGCTTCCCCGAGCCCTACCGCGCGTCGTGGACGGAATGGCGGATGAAGTACCGGCCGGAGCTGCCCGACGAACAGATCCGCGAGCTGGTGTTCCTCCAGCTCGCGCACAAGATCACGGGGCGCCCGGTCGCGGATCTCGTGAAGACGCCTACGCTGCCGATGGAAGTGCTGGCCGCCGGCAAGCCCTCGCCCAACCCGGCCGCCGAGGCCAAGGCCGCCGCCGCGGCAAAGAAGAAGGCCGAGGAAGACGCCGCCCTGGCCGCCCTCACCCGCAAGGCGAAGGCCAAGGAGGCCGCCAAGAAGAGGAAGTAGTCCGCGGTCGAGCGCACAATGCCGCCGTGCGTGAGGCGCGGCAGGCTGGCCGGCTCGCGAGTTGCGGGCTAGCCTCTAGCGGAGGCGGCCGACCGCATCGCGCACCGCGTTCCGGAACGCGTTGCACGCGGCTTCGTTCTTCATGTCCTCGGCGGTGGGGATCGCCTTGCCGGTGAGGCAGCGCTCCGCGGCGGCCAGCAGATGCGGAACCGCCGCCCTGGCCGGCCCCCCGATGTTGCCGAGCGCCTGGGCCACGCAGGTCTGCACCCCGAGGTCGCCCTTCAAGCCGCCGATGAGGGCGCTCACGCCTTCCGAGCCGAGCTTGCCCAGATCACGCGCCGCCTTGCAGCGCGCGGAAGGGCTGCCGGACTGCAGGATCTGGTTGAGCGTCCCGGGGTCGGCGACGCGGGGCGCGACCGGCGCCGGCTCGTCGATCGGCTCCGCGGCCTTGGCCTCGAGCCCCTTCTTCACGCGCTCGATGTTGTCGGCGAGACGCGTGTCCATGCGGCCCGCCGCCTTGGCCTTGGCCAGGAACGCCTCCGCCTGCGGCAGGTCCTTCTTGAAGAAGTGGCCCCACGCGATGCCGTTGTAGGCGTCGGCGGCGAGATCAGGCTCCAGCTCCATCGCCTTGTTGAAGGCGGTGATGGAGTCGTCGTAGCGCTTCAGGTAGGAGTACGCCCACGCCATCCCCAGCGCGGCCTGCTCGTTGGTGGGATCGAGCTCGAGCGCCTTCTTGTACGCGGCCACCGACTCGTCGGCGCGCCGCGGCTCCATGTTGCGGTACAGCCAGCCGAGGTTCAGGTACGCGTCGGGGCTCTTGTACCCGGGCGACGCGATGACCTTGTTCAGCTCCGCGACGCCGCCCGCGTAGTCCTTGTTGATGCCGAGCATGATCCCGTAGGTCGTGCGGTAGTCGAGGTTCTTCGCATCGAGCTCTACGGCCTTGCGGTACGCGGCCAGCGCCTCGGGCGCGCGACGCGTGAACTGGTACGCGGTACCGAGGCGCGCCTGGGCCTCGGCGTTGCGCGGCAGACCGGCCGCCGCCTTCTCGAGCGCGGCCACCGCGCCCGGCCAATCGCCCTTGCGGAGGAGCATGCGGCCGAGGAGCAGCTGCGCGTCGGCGCTGTTCGGGTTCTGGCGGACGAGGTTCTGCACGCTCGCGAAGGCGTCGTCGGCCTTGCCCGACCGTACCTGCGCATTGACGAGGCCGAGGAGCGCGGGCGTATAGGTGGGATCGGCCTCGAGCGCCTTGCGGTACGACGACACCGCCTGCTCGAGATTGCCCCCCGCCTCGAAGATGCGTCCGACCTCGACCTGCACCACCGGGCTGCGCGGGTTGAGGAACGCCCCCTGCTGGGCCTGCGCGATGGCGTCGCCCCACTTCTTGGGATCGCCGGCCAGGATCGCGCTCGCCAGCACCGCGAACGCCTCCCCGGAATGCGCGTCCGCTTCCGTGGTCTTGCGCGCGATGGTCTCCGCCTCCGCGGCCTTGCCCTGCGCGAGGAGCGCCCAGGCGAGCTGCAGGTTCGCCGCCGTCGACGTCGGCTGGAGGGTGACCGCCTTGCGCGCGGCGGCTTCCGCGTCCGCGGAGCGGCCGGCGGACAGGAGCGCTTCGGCATACGCGGCCTGCGCGACGGCGCTGCCCGCCTCCATCTGAATGGCGCGCTCGGCCGTCGCCACCGCCTCCGTCCCGTTCTGCGCCCGCGCCTGCGCCCGGGCGAGAGCCGCGAGCGTCGTCCCCGTCGCCTGGGACTGGACGGCTTCCTGCGCGTGCTTCAATGCATCGGCGCCCGATCCCCGCGTGAGATCGAGGCCCGAGAGGGTGGCGAGGGCGGCGGCGCGCACGTCCGGGGTGGCCGAAGCGCCCAGCTCGGCCGCCTTGGCGGCGCTGGCCGCGGCCTCGTCGAGCATGCCGGCCTTTTCCTGGATCCTCGCCAGCGCCGCCTGCGATTCGGCGCCCGGCACCTGGCCGGCCACCTTCTGCATCGTCTTCACCGCCTCGTCGGGCTTGCCGTTCTTCAGCTGCGACTCGGCGCGCGCGATGGCGTCGTCGACCCTCTTGTCCGCGGCGGCCGCGGGGAGGGCGACGATCAGGATGGCGAGAGCGCGGATCAGGATCTTCATCGGGGTCGAGACCTCAAGAGACCACGGCGTTCAATGGATTATACGTCCCGGGAAAGCGCGGAATTCCCATCGTAGGCGGGTGTTATAATCGTTTCACGTCGCCATTGCGCGCGGCCCTTCGCGGCGACGATCCCCGGAAGCCATGCCCACCACCTGCCAGGCCTGCCACCGTCCCGCGAGCGAGCAGCTCCTTCATTACAAGAAGGGGACGGCCGTCGTGCATAACGAATCCCTCCTCCAGTGCGATATCTGCGAGCGGTACGCGTGCGCGGACTGCCTCCAGGTCTACGACATCTTCAGCGGCTACGACTTCCTCTGCCACGAGTGCGCGAAGGGCTTCCCCGGCCCCGCGGCAGGAGGGCGCGGGCATTAGTCCGTGTCCAGCCGGCAGAATGTCCGTCCCCGATGTGGACGGGAGGGGACAACGCGCCGCACGGCTCCGGAAGGCAAACTCGGTCAACTCCATGGCAGTCATAGACTTGACAAGCTTTGACACCATTCCGGCAACCGGCACGCAGGTTGCAGCGTATAAGAGTTCAGAAAGGCCATATGACTCTCGCACTCCTGATGGCTACTCCAACCTCTACATAAATCCCGCTCTTCCGCATCCTCCCCCCCCAAACCGGGGACCATCCTCAGCCGACCCAAGAAGGGGCGCCCCCAAGGCGCCCCTTCCGCTTTCTAGCGAAGCAGGAGCGCGGCGCGGACGGCCTTTTCGGCGTCGACGACGCCCCACCCCTGGCGATCGACCTCGACCCCCTGGATGCGGCGCGCGGTCCGGACGAGGATCCGCTTGATCTGCTGCGGCGTGATGCCGGGCCGCGCCTCGATCATCTGAGCGGCGATGGAGGAGACGATGGGGGCCGCGAAGCTCGTCCCGTCGACGTGCTTGTAGGCCCCGGAGATGACGTTGTTGCCGGAGAGCTTCGCCCCGATCAGCTGGCGGATGAGCTGCGGCTCCAGCGCGGCGGCGGCGTCGAGGTCGGAGTCGATGCCCGGGTGCGCCAGGATGATCGCCTTCAGCTCGCCTTCACGCGCGCCCGCGAGGTGTGACAGCAGCTGGGCCTGGGCCGCGGTGGGCGTGCCGGGAAGGATCGGCGCCGCGACCCAGATCCCGGGTGCGATGACCTCCGGCTTCTGCAAGCCGTCGACGGTCGGCCCGTAGCTCGAGTGGTACATGTCGTACCCGCCGGAAGCGAGGCGGTTCTGGTCGTCGAGGCCGCCCACGGTGAGCGCGGACGGCGCCGAGGCGGGGGGCAGCACGGGGTGGCCGGGCAGGTGCCCCTGGTTTCCCACCGCGGCGCAGACGAGGATTCCGTGGCGCGTCGCGCGGTCCGCGGCCTGGGAGAGGCGATCGCTGACGAACGACGCCTCGTAGTCGCCGCCGCAGCTCACGTTCACGATGCGGATGCCGTAGCGCTTCTGGTTCTTCACCACCCAGTCGAGGCCGCGCCGGATGTTCTCGTGCGGGATGCGGCTCGCGTGGCCGACCTTGACCAGCACGAGGCGCGCCTCCGACGCGATGCCGCGGTAGAAGCCGCTGGACAGCCGGCCGTTCCCGCAGGCGACCACCGACGTCATCATCCCGTGCCAGCTCGAGTCGTCCGGGCGCTCGATGTCCTCGCGGCGCCGCCGCGCGTTGGTGATGTCGACGTAATGGAGGATGCGATCGGTCGGCTCGACGAGGTCGGGGTGCGCGTAGAAGCCGGCGTCGAGGAACGCGATGGTGACGCCGCGGCCGCGAAACTCGTCGAGGGCGCCGATGCGGACCGGCGTGGGCAGGATCGCCGCGCCCGGCGTCTCCACCGCCGCGTGATGGCTGGTGAGGTAGTCGAGCGCGCCGCGGAAGCGATTCTCGCAATCGCGGCAGAGCCCGCGTCCCGGCTCCCACCCCGGCGTGTTGGCGAGGACGAGGCCCGCCATCTCGCCATGGACGGCGTCGTCCGGCGCCCGCTCGCCGCGCGGCATGGCTCGCCGGCAGATCGGGCATTCGAATGCCGCGCCCGCGGTGTCGGTCTCCGCCTCGTGCAACTCGGTGGGCATGGGGAAGGGGGCAGTATAATCGCGCTCGCGACGGGAGGTCGCGCGCCATGCTGAGGACGAGCAACCCGGTCCTGAAGGACACGACGTTCCGCCGCCTGCCCCAGGCGCTGGCCGGAGAGGCGATGACCCTCCAGGGGACGGTGAACAAGACCGGCTTTTCCCTGCTGATCCTCCTCGCCGCCGCCGCGTTCGTCTGGAACAGCCCGGTCGCGACGCCCTTCATCTTCATCGGCCTCATCGGCGGGATGGTGGCGGCGCTCGTCACCATCTTCAAGAGCACCGCCGCCCCGTTCACGACCCCCCTGTACGCGGCCTTCGAAGGCCTGCTGCTGGGCGGGATCTCCAAGATGTTCGAGGTGCAGTACCCCGGCATCGTCATCAACGCCGTGGCGCTCACGTTCGGGACGCTGGCCGCCCTCCTCGCCGCCTATTCGACGGGGCTCATCCGGCCGAGCGAGAACTTCAAGCTCGGGATCTTCGCCGCCACCGGGGGCATCGCACTCCTCTACATGGTGTCGATGGTCCTCGGCTTCTTTGGCGTGCGTGTCCCGTACATCCACGACAGCTCGCCCATCGGCATCGCGTTCAGCGTGTTCGTGGTGATCATCGCCGCGCTCAACCTCGTGCTCGACTTCGACTTCATCGAGCGCGGCGCGGAGGCCGGAGCGCCGAAGTACATGGAGTGGGTGGGCGCCTTTGGCCTCCTCGTCACCCTCGTCTGGCTGTACCTCGAGATCCTCCACCTCCTCGCCAAGATCCAGGGCGGAGGCCGCGGCCGTCGCTAGCCGGAGACCTTCGGCGGGGGCGTTGGCGCTCATCACCGCCGCGCTCACCGCCGCGGTCTGCCTCGGCCTCCTGATCGGCTACTACACGATCCGCGCGCGCTCGTATGACGCGCTCGACCTCGTCCTCGAGGGCGATTTCCCCATCGAGGCCGACGACGAGATCGGCTTCGTGCCCAGCCGCAACGCGTCGACGTGGCGCCGCCATCCGAAGACCGGGCTCTCGTACCACCTGTTCACGAGCGACCGAGGCGCGCGGGTGAGCGCCGCCGGCGACCAGACACCGCCGCGCGTCGACCTGCTCACCATCGGATGCTCGTTCTCGTGGGGCCACGGCATCGAAAACCCCGAGACGTACACCGCGCTCGTCGCGCAACGGACGGGGATGCGAGCGGCGAACCTGTCCTTCTCCTCGTACGGGACCGTGCAGGCGGTGCAGATGCTGGAGCGGAACCTCGATCTCCATCCGCGCGTCGTCGTCTACGGCGTCATCCAGGACCACGTGAAGCGGAATCTCTCCGGCTGCGCGCCGACCTACGGCCCCGCCTGCCTGCCCTGCGCCTGGGTGGACTTCGACGCCGGCGGACGCCCGTTCCTCCATCCTCCGGATCGCGACGCTTTCGCGTTCAACCGCCGCTTCTGGGACGTGTTCTTCTTCCACCGCGGCTCGTGGGCGGAGCGGCTGGTGGTGACGATGAAGGCGGACGCGCGACGGATCGCCGGCGGGACCGTCCAGACGCCCGATCCCGCGCACCGCCAGGCCAGCCTCCAGTTCCTCCTTGGGCGGATGCGCGCCGATGCCGCGAAGATCGGCGCCGAGCTCGTGATCGTCTTCATCCCGTATCTCGAGCGGGGGGGCACCAACACCATTCCTCCGGCCCTTTCCGGCGCGCTTGCGTCGATCGCCGGGGAGGGCGTCTCCGTCCTCGATCTCGCGCCGGCGGTCGAGCGCTACTACGCGGATCCAGATCGCCCGCTCCTGCGCTTCGAGCGCGACGCCCACCCCAACGGCCTCGCCCACGCGCTCATCGCCGACGAGCTCGCGGCCACGCTGCGTCGCCGCGGCCTCGTCGCGCCGCCATAATGGCGTTCATGGAGTACCGGCCTCTCGGACGCACCGGCCTGTCCGTCTCTGCCATCGGGTTCGGCGCGTGGGGGATCGGCGGCGGGATGTGGATCGGCGCCGAGGACGCGCAGAGCCTGCGCGCGCTGCACCGCGCGGTCGATCTCGGGATCAACTTCATCGACACCGCCTTCGACTACGGCAGCGGCCACAGCGAGGCGCTGGTGGGCCGCCTCCTACGCGAGCGGCGTGAGACCGTCCTCGTGGCGACCAAGATCCCGCCGAAGAACCGGGTGTGGCCGGCGTCGGCGACGGCGCCGGTGTCGGAGTGCTTCCCCGCCGAGCACATCGTCGAGTACGCCGAGCGCAGCCTGCGGAACCTCGGCCGCGATCACGTCGACCTGATGCAGCTCCACACCTGGCACGACTCGTATCTCGACCAGGACGGCTGGCGGGATGCGTTCGTGGAATTGAAGCGCTCGGGCAAGGCGCGCTTCCTCGGGCTGTCGGTGAGCGATCACGATCCGGCGTCGGCGCTCCGCGCGGTGACGTCCGGGATCTTCGACACCGTGCAGGTCATCTACAACATCTTCGATCCCACGCCGGCGCGCGCGCTTTTGCCCGCCTGCGCGGCGGCGGGCGTCGGCGTGCTGGCCCGGGTGCCCTTCGACGAAGGCGCGCTCACCGGCGCGGTCACCGCGGAGACCACGTTCCCCGCCGGTGATTTCCGGAACCGGTACTTCGGCGGCGACCGGAAGCGCCAGGTCGGCGAGCGCGTGCAGGCGCTGCGCGCGTCGCTCGGGGAGGAAGCGCGGACCCTGCCCGAGCTCGCGCTCCGCTTCTGCCTCAGCCACGACGCGGTCTCGACCGTCATCCCCGGAATGCGGCGGATCGCGAGCGTCGAAGCCAACGCGGCCGCCGGTGACGGCCGGCGCCTCTCGTCCGGCCTGCTCGAGGAGCTCTCCCGCCACGCGTGGCCACGGAATTTCTATAGCTGACCAGGGCCCGGACCCGTGGGACGGCGTGCCCGAGCGCCGGGTGCGGCTCGTCGCCATTGCGATCCTGATCGCGGTGTCGTTCCCGCTCTGGTACGGCGGGATGCGGATGCGCGGCGGGCGCGGCCTACTCGATCACAGCCCCATCGACCAGCACACACGGCAGGCGCGCGCGTGGCTCTCGGGGCATCTCGACCTGCCGTCGGCGCCCGGGTACCTCGAGATCGCGGAGAAGGACGGCCTCTACTACAACAGCTTTCCTCCGACCCCCGGCGTGTTCGAGGCGCCGCTCGTGCTCCTCTTCGGCCGCGAGACGCCGAACAGCCTGCTCCTCTATCTGTTCTGGATCGCCGCCCTCGCCGCGCAGTTCCGCCTGCTCCGCGCGCGCGGCTTCCCGCCCACCGACGCGCTGCTGGCGAGCCTCGCCTTCATCTTCGGCACCAACGTCTACGTGTCCTGCGTGCGCGCGAACGTGTGGGCGCAGGGGCAGAGCCTGGGCTATTGCCTCGCCATCCTCGGCCTCGCGTTCGTGACCCACAACGCGCGGCGGGGCCCTCTCGGCCCGACGGCGGGATACGCGCTCCTCGCGCTCGCTGTCGGCTGCCGCCCGCTGTACCTGTCGATGGCGCCGCTCTTCCTGGTCCTCGACCATCGCACTTCAGGGCGCGACCTTCCGCGCGCGGCGGCCACCGGTGCGCTGGCGATGGCGCCCTACGGCCTCCTGCTCGCCTGGTACAACTGGGCGCGCTTCGGCGATCCCGCGGAGTTCGGCCACAACTATCTGCCCTGGGCGAAGAACCTCGCCACGGGAATCTTCGACGCCGCCTACCTGCCGCGGAACCTCTACCACGCGTTCCTGCGCTGGCCGGAGTGGACGGGGGGCTCGCCGCCGCTCGGCTTCGACCCCTGGGGCACCGCGTTCTACATCAACCAGGGGATCCTGCTGTTCGTGTTCTGGGGGCTCGTCGCGCGGCGCTTCGATCCCGCAGTGAGGGCGGCGGCGGCGTTCGCGATCCTGGTCATCGCCGCCGGCATCTTCACCTACGAAGCGGGCGGCTGGCGGCAGTTCGGCTACCGCTACATCATCGATCTCATTCCCGCCGGCTTCGTGGTGTTCGCCTTCGCCTACCGGCGGTTCGACCGGTGGATGCTGGCCGCCTTCGCCTGGTCGCTGACGGTGAACATTTACGGGGTTGCGACCTGGAAGGACCTGCCTCGGCCGCGCTAGCGATCAGAGATCCTGGTCCGTCTCGCTGAGCGCCGTCTCCGGCTTGATGAAAGTGTACGACTGCGCGCGGCGGTGGATCTCCTCCACCGCGTCCACGCCCAGGGCGAGCGCCGCCTTGACGCTCTCACGCTGCTGGTCGGTGCGCGAGACGGTCGTGTTGTCGCAGCACAGCGCCACCGGCACGCCCGCCTCGAGGAAGGCGTGGATGGGATGCCGGGCGCCCCGCTTCACGGCGCCCGTGTCCTCGTTGCTCGACAGGCAGCATTCCACGACGATGCGGTCCTTCGCCATCCGCCGCAGCAGCACGGGGTCGCCGGCCGCCGAGCATCCGTGGCCGATGCGGGTCGCGCCCAGGGTGTCGATCGCTTCCCACACGTACTCGGCGCCGGCGTCCTCGCCCGCGTGGGCGGTGAGGCCGAGGTGGCCGAGGCGCGCGATGTCGTAGGTGCTCTTGAAGAGACGCGGCGGGTTGCCGCGCTCGGGGCCGGCGATGTCGAAGCCGACGACACCGGTGCGGGCGTGGAGGTGCTGGGCCTCGGCCAGCGCCTGGCGGGCGAGGATCTTGGCGATGTGCGGCCCGTGCTGGCGCATGGCGATCACGATGAGGCCGAGGCGCATGCGGTGGCGCTTGGACGCGTGGTTCATCCCCGAGAGCACGGCGCGGATCGACTGACGCGGGGTGAGGCCGGCGAAGGTGTGGATGATGGGGGAGTAGCGGAGCTCGAGGGTGGTCACGCCCGCCGCCGCCGCCGCGTCCACGATCGCCTCCGTGACGCGGCTGATGTTCTCGTAGAACTGCGTGATCCACAGGGGGTAGTGCATCTTGTCGAGGTAGGCGAGGAGCGTTCCTTCCTCGCCTTCCTGCAGCTCGAGCCGCTGCCGCATCTCGTCGAGCGTGTCCACCGGGTTCAGCCGGTAGTGGCGCATCAGCTCCCAGGTCACCTCGGCCGGGATCGACCCGTCGACGTGCTGGTGAAGCTCGGCCTTGGCCAGCCCGCGGATGCGCTCGTCGAGATCCGCCATGGCCGCTATGGTAGCCTCCGGCGCGTGCCGAGGGCGATCCCGATTCCGACCACGCGCCCCGTGCTCGACGCCGCCATGCTGATCGACGCGGAAGCGCACCTGCGGCGCGTCGATCCCGTGCTGGCACGCATCATCGAGGTCGTGGGGCCGGCCCCGCTGCGCGTGAACAAGACGCCCGCGTTCGCGGCGCTCCTGGAGTCGATCGTCTATCAGCAGATCACCGGCAAGGCGGCGGCGTCCATCCACCGCAAGCTCTGCGCCGCCCTCGGCCGCAAGATCCCGAGGCCGCAGGACATCACCGCGGCCAGCGACGC
>JANMPI010000286.1:0-1676 GCA_031369785.1 Acidobacteriota bacterium | reverse complement strand
CGGACGGCCGGCGGCGTGCCGCAGGGTCACCCTCAGCACGGGCGCGTCCAGGCCATACGTCACCAGAGCCGCCGGCGCGTCGATGAACCCCAGCACCTCGAGCCCGCCCACCGCGAACAGCGCGTCCTGGACCTTGCTGGTGTCGGCTTCCTTCGCGTCCGGGGCCGTCCGCTTCCACTTGTGGGTGTCGCCGCCCTGCTCGTCCTTGGTCACCGTGCGCGCGTACACGCGATGCGCGCCCGCGGCATCCACGTCGAGGCCTTCAACGTCGTAGGTCGACACCTCGAGCAGGCGCTTCGCGCGCAGCTCGTTCATCCCCTTGGCGAGATCGCCGGGAAGCGCGCCGGGGATGACCGCCACCAGCGGGCTGCCCGCGACGTGCGCGTGGTGGAGGCCCTCCGAAGGGCTGTTCCCGATCTCCAGGGCCACCGTGGCGCCGCCGTTTTGGCCGATGGTGACGACGCGTACGGGCGGCGCGAGACCGAACCGCGCAAGGTCGGCCGAGGTCTCCGCCGCGATGGAATCCATGCGCAGGCCTTCGAGCGTGCCCACCAGCGCGTCGACCGACCAGCGCCCGGCCCGCGTGGCCAGCGGGCGGATGAAGGCCCACTCGCCCTTGGCATCCCTGGCCAGGGCGTACGCGCCTTCCGGACCCTTGATGTCGAGGGACGTCACCGCGTCGCGCTGGATGTGGAGCACGCTGCGGTCGCGCAGGTCGAACGGCTTCTTGGTGAACGACGCCTCGACGAACGACGGCACGGTGAAGACCCGTCCGCGCGAAGGAACGCGGGCGTACACGGCGCTTCCGTCCGGTGTCTTGTCCCCGACCTGGAGGACGAGGGGCTCCGGCGTGCCCTTCACCCGCAGGCGCACCGTCGAGCGCGGCGACGTGAGGCCGTATTCCGCGAGATCGGACGGTGCTTCGGCGACGACGCATCCGACTCGAGGGTTTCGAGACTGGAGACCAGGCTGTCCGCTTCTCCGGCGTCGGCGGCGACCGCCACCGGCGCGGTCATCCGCCACCCGGAGGCCTCGCGGGCGAGTGTCACTTCCTGCTGCCCGGTCGCGGCCAGCGAAAGGCCTTCGACCTTCGACTTGTCGAAGGCGAACACCCTCTCCTTCACCTTCTCGCCCGGCTTGTCCTCGCGCTTGCTCTCGACGAAGTAGATGTACGC
This sequence comes from Acidobacteriota bacterium, assembly GCA_031369785.1. Lineage (GTDB taxonomy): Bacteria > Acidobacteriota > Vicinamibacteria > Fen-336 > Fen-336 > JANMPI01. The sequence goes on along the minus strand of JANMPI010000286.1, from coordinate 501 downwards.
GCCCAGCGCCGCCGCCACCGCGAACGCGATCCACGTCCCGAGGAACGGCGACCGCTTCACCGCCGCGACCACCAGCTCCAGATACCGAGCCCCACGAAGAGGCCGGGCAGGAGGACGAGAGCGAGCAGCGCGATCGTCTGCTGCTGGGTCTGGGACAGGAACATCCGCTGGTCCTCCGGCTCGCGGGGGCGGATCGAGATGAGGTCGGCGTCCTGGGCGAGCCAGGCCACGGCATTCAGGAAGAAGTCGCGGTTGCCCTGGAAGCCGAGGAGCGCGTTGCTGGCAAAGTCCGCGTCGCCGAACGCGACCACACGGCCTTCGTGGCCGGGAAGCGATGGGGCGGGCTCGTCATCGGCGGACTCCGGATCAGCGGGCGTCGACGGTGACGGAGATGCCGACGCGGGCGCACCGAGCAGCGACGGTGACGGCGATGGCGACGCGGTGATGGTGATCGTCGCCACCGCGCCCAGCGAGATCGGCCCCTTCTTGTCCTTGTCGTCG
>JANMPI010000276.1:0-2027 GCA_031369785.1 Acidobacteriota bacterium | reverse complement strand
CGGTGGCCGAGTCGAGGTTCGCGGTGGGCTCGTCGGCGAGGACTATGGCGGGATCGGTGACGAGCGCTCGCGCCACCGCGACCCGCTGGCGCTGGCCGCCGGAGAGCTCGTCCGGGCGATGGCGGACGAAATCGGCCAGACCGACTTCCTCGAGCGCCCGCTTCGCCCGCGCGCGTCCCGCTCCGCGCCCGCCCGGACGCTTCTGGAAGAGCAGCGGGAACTCGACGTTCTCGAGCGCGGTCAGCACCGGGATCAGGTTGAAGGTCTGGAAGATGAACCCGATCTGCCGCGCGCGGAGGTCGGAGAGTGCGTCGTCGCCGAGGGACGCGATGTCCTGCTCGCCGATGGTCACCCGGCCCGACGTCGGATGGTCGAGGCAGCCCATGAGGTTGAGGAGGGTCGACTTCCCCGATCCCGACGGGCCGGCGACGGCCAGGAACTCCCCGCGCTCGATGGCCAGCGTCACGCCGCGCACCGCCGAGACGCGCGTGCGGCCGAGGTCGTAGTCCTTGGTCACGTCGAAGACGGCGACGGAGGTCTGCACCTAGAAGTGCGCCGTCACGCGCGCCTGCACCGCAGCGCGCACCGGCGTCAGGCGGTACTCCGAGTCGGAAGGTCCCACGGGGAGGATCGCGTCGAGGTGGAGGGTGACGTCGCCGCGCGGCGCGTAGATGACGCCCGGCGTGAAGGCGACTCCGCCGTCGCTCAAGCCGACGACCGCGCGCAACGCCGTCGTCCAGCGGCCGCCGATGGCGCTCCGCGTCCACGCGCCGTGGACGTAGTGCCGGCGCAGGCCGAGCCCGCCGGCATACGGAATCGCGGCCGCGGCCGCGTACGCTTCGCCGCTGGCCGCTCCGAGCTGCGCCCGCCAGGCATCGTGCAGGGCGCCGTCGTAGCCCTCGCCGTTGAAGAAGTACTCGAGCGACAACGACGTGTCTTCGCCGCGCGGATACAGGATCCCCGCCACCACGCGCGCGAATCGCCTTCCCTCCCGCGCCGGCGGCATCTCCGCCCCGCGGTAGGTCGACGCCTCGACGTGCCCCGTCGCCGGCCCGAAGAGGGCCCGCGCGACGTCGAGCCCGACGAGCGTGCGCAGGTTGCGGCCGCCGCTCACCACCGCGGCGACGTCGGTCTCGCGGACGAGGAACCGGGCCCGCGCGGCCACCGCGCGCCGTTCGATCCCTCCGCTCGCGAAGGGCAGGTCGGACACGGTGACCCGGCTCCGCGCGGCCACGAGGATGATCCCCGCGCTCGCGGACGGAATGAGGTCCACCCGCAGCGCATCCGCGCCCGTCTGCTCGAGGCCCGTGTTCAGCGGGTTGCGCGGGGGCTCCAGGCGGTTGGTGGGATTCCAGGCGAAGCCCGAGCCCCAGGCGATCCGCTGGCGGCCGGCGCGCACCGTCACCGCCTCGCCGAAGCCATATTGAAGATAGGCCTCGCGGGCGCGCCACTCCGTGTGGTCGTTGCGGCCGACGCGCTGCTCGACGAAGCCGCGGAAGACGCCGCGCGCGCGCCCTCGCGTCTCGCGCCAGTGCAGCGTGCCGCGCAGCAGGTCCTCACGCGGATCGAGGCCGAGCACGTTCCCGCGGTTGAGCGGCGAGTCGGCGGTCCGGTAGAAGAGGTTCTCGAGGCCGATCTCGACCTCGCGGGACGCCGCCCCCGCGGGCACCGCGGCCAGCGCGAGCGAAAGGGCCGCCGTCACCGCCTTCATTCGCCGTGCTCGAGGGCGCTCGGCGTGAACATCCGGTCGTCGAGCTTCGCCTCGTCCTCGATGGAGAGGAAGCGGAGCACGGTGCGCGACCCCTGCTCGAGCGCGCTCTCCATCGTGAGGCGCGTCGGGCGGCGGCGGCCCCCCAGGCGCGCCACCTCCGCGAGGGAGAGCCACTTCAGCTTGCGTCCGGAGATCGTGTAGTACTCGGCGCGCACGGGAAAGAACGTCCCGTCGCTGCGCACCCAGTACACGACGCGGTCGTAGGCGACCGAGCGGTCCTTCGCTTTCAACTCCTCGCCGGCAAAACGGTCCTTGC
>JANMPI010000243.1:0-21210 GCA_031369785.1 Acidobacteriota bacterium | reverse complement strand
CCCCCCCCCCGGGCGCGGGGGGTTTTTTGGGGGCCGGATTTGGGGGGCCCATACTCCCCCCCCCGCCCCCCGGGCCGCGCGCCCCCCCGGGCGCCCACGCCGCGACCTTCGAGGCCGTGGCGACGGTGGGACGGCCACCGCATGCGATCACGATCTACTCGCGCGCGGGAGCCGCCCCGCCGTGCCAGGCCGCTCCCTGACGCGCGCGACGCGGATCTCGCCGCCCGTCCTCGTGTGGACCTTGCTCGCGGTGGTGACGGCGGCGCCGTATGCGCGGGCCACGCTCGCCCCGCCGCCGGGCCTGCGCTTCCTCGGCGTCTTCTTCCAGATCGAGGACATCCACAACTACTTCGGCTACGTGCAGCAGGCTTCGGAAGGCGCGTTCCTCTTCCAGAACAAGCTCGTGCTCGACCCGCATCCGGGCCGCCTCGTCAACGTCGAGTGGTGGATCACCGGGATGCTCTCGCGCGCGCTCGGCGGCGCGAACGCACTGGCCTTCCGGGTCGTCGGCCTCGTGGCGTCGCTCGCCCTCGTGCTCGGCGTCGACCGCATGCTGGTTTTCGCGGGCCTCCCCGAGCGCCACCGGCGGGCGGCGCTTCTCTGGGTCTTCACCGCCGGCGGGCTCGGGGGATTGCGCTACGTCGCCTTCGGCCTCCAACCGTGGCGGTCTCTCGACCTCATCGCGGGCCTCTTTCCGTTCATCGAGGTCCTGATCAACCCGCACTTCGTCGTGGGCGGCGCGCTCCTGGTGTGGACGCTGCTGGCGTGGGAGCGCGTTCCGGGTTGCGGGGGACCGATGGCGGCCGCGCTGCTCGGCTCCACGCTCGCGCTGTCGCGGCCGTACGACGCCGCTCTCGTCCTGGGGATCGCGGGGCTCGCCGTCGTCTTCACGCGCCCGCCGCGGCGCTGGCTCGCCGAGATGGCGCCGCTCCTTCCCATGCTCGCGCCGATCGCGTACAGCGCGTGGGTGCTGTACCGCATCCCCGCCTTCCGGGCCTTCTCGTCGATGGCGCACTACGACTTTCCGCCCGCCGGCGACATGGCGGTGGCACTCGGGCCGGCGGCGGTGGCGGGCCTCGCGGGAGCGCTCGTGATGCCGCGCGCGTCGCTTTCCCGCGCGCGGAGCCTGGCCGCCTGGGGCGCGATCGGAGTGGCGCTCGTAGTCCTCCATCCCTTCGACATCACCCTGCAGTTCCTGGCCGGCATCGGCGTTCCGTTCATCGCCCTCGCCGCCCTCGGCGCCGCCCGCTGGCCGCCGCTGGCCACGGTGGCGGCGGCGGTCCTCTTCGCGACGACGGCGGTGGTCGCCATGCGCATCGTGATGACGGACAACCCCCGATGGATGGTGCCGGCGGAGCGGCTGCAGGCCGCGATCGCGCTGCGGGCGGCCTGTCACCCGGGCGACGTGGCGTTGGCACCTCCCGACATCGGCGTGTACGTCCTCGCGCACACGCCCTGCCGGCCGTTCGTCTCCCACGGCGGTGCTCTCGGGTTCGAGGAGCGCGATGCCACCGCCCGGCGGTTCTATACGGAGGACGCGCCCGAGGCGCGCCAAGCGGCGCTCGATCGAGCCTGCATCGCGCATGTCGTGATTCCCGGAGACGCCGGAGACGTGCCCGCGGGCTGGCTCGGCGCCGCCACCACCTTTCGGAGGACGGCCGTCGTCACCGGCACGAGCGTCATCAGCGTCTATTCGCGGGCGCGCCCCGAGGGGTGCCCGTGAAGGCGTCGCGCACCGCGCTTCTCGTCGCCGCCGCCCTGGCCACGGTCACATCCGTTCCGTACCTCACGGCGGCGCTGCGTCCCCCGGCGGGAGCCGTGTTCAGCGGCGCGTTCTTCTACCAGGACGACATGTACCAGTACTTCTCGTTCCTCGAGCAGGCGAGCCGCGGGCACGTCGTGTTCGTCAACAAGTTCGACCCCACCCCGAATCCCCCCACGATCGTGAACGTCGAGTGGCTCGTGGGCGGGATCCTCGCGCGGATCCTGGGGGGCTCGCCGGTCCTCGGCTTCCACGCCCTGCGCATCCTCGCCATCTTCGGCCTGATGGCGGGCGGCGCGCGCTTGCTCTCCGCGGCGGGCCTCGACCGCCGGCGGGTGGCGTGGGGCCTCGTCCTCGTCGCCACCGCCGGCGGCCTCGGATGGCTGCGCCTCCTCCTTGGCGCGCCGGGCTGGCGGGTGCCCGACATCGCGAGTGGGTTCTTCCCCTTCCATCAGGCCCTGATGAACGCGCACTTCGTCGTGGGCAGCGCGCTCTTCGTGTGGACGCTGCTCCTCCATCTCGAGTGGCGGGCCGGGCAGCGCTCGCGGTGGCCATGGGTGGCCGCGGCGTGGGCGCTCGGGTTCTCACGCCCCTACGACGTGGTGTCGTTCGCGATCACCGCCTCTTTGATCGCGGTCCTGCGACGTAGGCAGCGCGCGCTCGTTCCCACCATCCTCGAGCTCGCATGGCTGGCTCCGGTGTTCGGCTACTATGCGCTGCTCATGCACACCCAGCGCGGGCTCGGCGGATGGACGGGTGTCGCGACGGGAGACCTTTCGCCGGCCGTTCTCGAGTTCGCGATCGCGATCCTGCCCGCGACCGCCCTCATCGCCGCGTTCTGGCGCGCGCCGGCGGCGGACGACCCCATCGGCGTCCGCACGGCGGTGGCGGTGTGGGCGGGTGTGGTCGCGCTCATCTTCGTCGGGTATCCGTCGCCGATGGCGAAGCAGTTCGCGGTCACCTTCGGGCCCGCGCTCCTCCTCCTCACCGCGCTCGTCACCCCTGCGCGCTGGACGGCGATTGCCGTGGCCGCGCTCTGCCCGACGTCGCTCTTCCTCCTGTGGCGTGTCTTCCACCCGTTCCCGACCTGGTTCGCGCCCCGCGACTACGCCGCCGCCGTCCGCTTCCTGGCCGATGCCTGCGGGCCGGACGAGGTCGTGATCGCTCCCACGGACGCGAGCCTGATGATCGGCGGCCTCACGCCGTGCCGCGTGGCCCTCGGCCACCGCAGCCTGACCCCGGGATGGCTCACGGCCATCGACGCCGGGAATCGCTTCTACGATCCCGCCGCCGCCCCCGCCGCACGCTGGGCCTATCTCGACTCCGTCGGCGCCGACTACGTCCTCCTGCCGCGCGGGACGGGGGCCATGCTCGGAGGAGACCCGCGCGCGGTGCCGCGGATGGCGCTGCCGCTCCTCGAGGTCTGGCAGCTCACGCCGCGGAGGGCGCCCTGAGCGACGCGACCGCCGCTTCGCCGGAGGTCGAGATCTCGGTCGTGCTCCCGTGCCTGAACGAAGCCGACACCCTCGCCACCTGCATCCGGAAGGCGCAGGACGGGCTCGCCCGGTCGGGCGGCTCGGGGGAGATCATCGTCGCCGACAACGGGAGCACGGACGGCTCGGTCGAGATCGCCCGCGGGCTGGGCGCGGTGGTGGTCGCGGTCGCCGCGCGCGGATACGGCAGCGCGCTCATGGAGGGCATCGCCGTGTCGCGCGGGCGCTTCGTGATCATGGGCGACGCGGACGACAGCTACGACTTCGGCGAGATCCCGCGCTTCGTGGCCAGCCTTCGGGAAGGCCACGAGCTGGTCCAGGGCTGCCGGCTGCCCGGCGGAGGCGGCACCGTGCGCGAAGGCGCCATGCCCTTCTGGCACCGCTGGCTCGGCAACCCGGTGCTGTCGCTCATCGCGCGCACCTGGTTCAGCACGCCGCTGCACGACGTGTACTGCGGGATGAGGGGCTTCACCCGCGAGCTGTACGACCGTCTCGACCTCCGCTGCACGGGGATGGAGTACGCGACGGAGATGATCATCAAGGCCGCCTTCGCGGGGGCGCGCACGGCCGAGATCCCCATCACCCTGCATCCCGACGGGCGCAAGAGCCACCCCGCCCACCTGCGGACGGTACGCGACGGATGGCGGACGCTGCGGCTCTTCCTGCTCTACAGCCCGACGTGGCTCTTCCTCATCCCCGGCGGAGCGCTGGTTGCGATCGGCCTCCTCGGGTATGCGCTGGCGCTGCCGGGCACCGTGGTGGCGGGCGCGCAGCTCGACGCGCACACCCTGATGGTGGCGAGCCTCGCCGTGATCTGCGGCTACCAGTCGGCGCTGTTCGCGATCTTCACCAAGACCTTCGCCGTCGCGGAAGGGCTGCTCCCGAGCGACGGGCGGATGCAGCTCTTCCTGTCCACGTTCAATCTCGAGCGCGGCCTTCTCGGCGGCATCGTCGGCCTCGTGGTCGGGCTCATGCTCATCGCCTTCGCCGCCTACGACTGGAGCGTCACCGGCTTCGGGCACCTCGACTACGGGTACACCATGCGCTGGGTGATCCCCGGCGTGACCCTGGCCGTGATCGGCTTCCAGACCGTGCTCGCCAGCTTCTTCGTGAGCATCCTGGGGATGCGGCGCCGTTGATCGGCCCCGGCGGGCGGCATTTTGTCCCGCGGCCTCCGGGCAGTTAGCATCGCGCGATGCCCCTGGCCACGGCCCGACGCGTGCTGGAGATCGAGGCCGACGCCATCCGCGATCTCATCCCGCGCCTCGGTCCTCCGTTCGAATCCGCGGTGGCGCTCCTCCTCGCGTGCGCGGGGCGCGTCGTGGTCACCGGGATGGGCAAGAGCGGGCTCATCGGCCAGAAGATCTCCGCCACCCTCTCCTCCACCGGCACTCCGTCCCTGTACCTGCACCCGGCGGACGCGATCCACGGCGACCTCGGCCGCGTCGTGAAAGGGGACGCGGTGCTCGCGATCTCCTACAGCGGGGAGACGGAGGAAATCGTCGCGCTCACGCCGACAGTGCGCCGCCTGGGCTCGCCACTCCTCGCCATCACCGGCGCGCCGGGCTCGACGCTCGCCGCCACCGCGGACGTGCACCTCGACGCGTCGATCCGCCAGGAGGCCTGTCCGCTCGGTCTCGCCCCCACCGCGTCGACGACCGCCGCCCTCGCCCTCGGCGACGCGCTCGCCATGACGCTTCTCGAGCGGCGCGGGTTCACGGTCGACGATTTCGCCATCCTCCATCCCGGCGGCCGCCTCGGGCGCAAGCTGCTGCACGTCGCGGACGTGATGCACACCGGCGACGCGATCCCGCGCGTCACGCCGGAGACGTCGATGAAGGACGTGCTCTTCGAGATGACGCGCAAGCGGCTGGGGATGACGACGGTCGTGGGCGCGGACGGAACCCTCGTGGGGATGATCTCGGACGGCGACCTGCGCCGCCAGATGGAGCGCCACGGCTACACGCTCCTCGATCGCACCGCCGCACAGTGCATGACCACCGGCGCGGTCGTCATCACCCGCGAGCAGCTTGCCACGGCCGGACTCGCGATCATGGAGGAGCGGCGGATCACGTCGCTGCCCGTGGTCGACGAGGACCATCGCGTGGTCGGCGTCCTCCACCTCCACGACCTCTGGAAGACGGGGATGTTTTGAAGGACCAGGCCCTGACCGCCCGCTGCCGGAGCCTGCGGCTGGTCCTCTCCGACGTCGACGGCGTGATGACCGACGGCACGCTGCTCTTCCTGCCCGGCGGCGGCGAGGCCAAGGCCTTCCACGTCCGCGACGGCCTCGGCGTCGTGCTCGCGCGGCGGGCGGGGCTGCGCGTGGGCATCCTCTCCGGGCGCGCGTCGGACGCGGTGACGCGCCGCGCCGCCGAGCTCGGGATCGACATCGTGCGGCAAGGCGTGTCCGACAAGGCGGCGGGGCTGCGCGAGATCGTCGCCGCGGCGGGAATCGCGCCCCGCGAGATCGCCTACATCGGCGACGACGTGAACGACCTCGCGGTGATGGCGGAGGTCGGCCTCTCCGCGGCGCCTGCCGATGCGCCGCTCGAGGTCCGCGCCCAGGCCTTCATGGTCACCGACGCCCGTGGCGGCGGCGGGTGCCTGCGCGAGTTCATCGAGGCCATCCTCCGCGCGCGCGGGGAGTGGGACGGGCTCGTCGCCGGCCTCGCCGCCCCCCGGGCGTGACCCGCCGGCGCGCGTGACGGAGACCGCGCTCCTCGCCGTCCTCCTCGCCGGGATCGCCGGCGTCCTCGCCGGCCGTGCCTGGGCGGCCGCGCTGCGCCGCGGCGACGTGCGCGACCGTCCCGGGTTCCGCTCCTCCCCGCATTACTTCCTCGGCCTGCATGCCCTCGCCGCCGGCCAGCTGGAGATGGCGGTCACGGAGCTCGCGAAAGTCGTGCGCGAGGATCCGGACGCGGTCGAGGTCCTCCAGGTCCTCGGGGACCTGCTGCGCGAGGCGGGACAGGTGGAGCGCGCGATCCAGGCGCACCAGGGCCTTCTCGCGCGGCCCGACCTCACCCGCGCCGAGCGCGCGCACGGCCTCGCCGCGCTGGGGGCGGACTTCCGCAAGGCGGGATTCCTCGACCGCGCGACCGCGACCTTCGAGGACGTCCTCGCCGTCGACCCGAAGAACATCCACGCCCTCATCGGCCTGCAGAAGCTGGAGGAAGACCAGCGCCACTGGCGCGAGGCCTACGAGATCCAGACCCGCCTCTCGCGGCTGCGCAAGACCGACGACAGCCTCGTCCTCGGCCACCTGCAGGCAGCGATGGGCATGGAGGCGAGCCAGGTCGGCCGCGAGGAGGAAGCGGAGAAGGCCTTCCGGACCGCGCTCTCGCTGGACCGCCGCGTGTTCCCCGCGCACCTCGGTCTCTCGGATCTGGCCGCGCGCACCGACGGCGCTCGTGCCGCCGCGCTCCTCGAGACCGCGATCCAGATCGTCCCCGAGCGCGCCTACCTCGCGTTCGAGCGGCTGGCCCGCCTGTACACCGCGATCGGCGAGCCGGCGCGCTTCGCCGCGCTCTGCGAGCGGATCATCGCCCAGGACCCACGCGACTGGCGGGCGCGGCTGCACCTCGCGCGCCACGTGCGCGCCGAAGGCCGTGCGGAAGAGGGGCACGCGCTGCTCCTGCGCGCGCTGGAGTCGAACCCCCAGGTGCTGTTGCTGCACCTCGAGATCTGGCGCACCCTCGGCGCGCTCGAGGTTGCGGGCGGCGTCGTCGCCGACTACGTGCGCACGGCGGAGAGCGCCGTCCTCTACCGCGACCCGCACGTCTGCACGGCATGCCGCTATCGCGCCGACGACATGCTGTGGCGGTGCCCGCACTGCCACGAGTGGGACACCTTCGTCGAAGAGCGCGTCGGGCTCACCGCCGCGCCCCACGGACGGTGAGGGCGCGCCGCGTCGCCATCGCCCTCCTGGCGGCGGGGACGGCGTTCGTTTTGTACGTGATCGCCGGCCTCCCGTCCCGCGGCGACGTGCGGCGGCTCGCCACCGCGAACCCCGGCGCGACGGCGGTGATGCGGCAGCGGGAGGCGGAGGCGAAGGCGGCCGGCCGGGCCGCGCGCGTCCAGCAGTCATGGGTCCCGATCACGCACATCTCCAAGCACCTGGTCCACGCCGTCATCGCCTCCGAGGACCAGAACTTCTTCGGGCACCAGGGCGTCGACTGGGACGCGATGCAGAAGGCGCTCGAGACCGACCGCCGCGCCGGACGCTTCGCCCGCGGCGGCAGCACCATCACCCAGCAGCTGGCGAAGAACCTGTACTTCACCACCGCGCGCAGCCTCGTGCGCAAGCTGCGCGAAGTGGTGGTCGCGCGCTGGCTCGAGGAGTCCCTCGACAAGAAGCGCATCCTCGAGATCTACCTGAACGTGATCGAGTGGGGTGACGGGGTCTACGGCGCGCAGGCGGCGGCGCAGCGGTACTACGGCAAGCCGGCGTCGGCGCTCGACGAAGTGGAGGCGGCCGGCCTCGCGGGGATGATCCCCAACCCGCGCACGATCCATCCGCGCGCCGCCCCCCGCCGGTTCGCGCGCGCACAGCGCCGGGTGCTGTGGCTGATGCGGAGCGCCGGCTACCTGAGACGCGAGACCTCTGGCCTGGGGACGGAGCCGCCGCCGGTCGCCGCGGATGACGATGACGACGAGCCGCGGGCTGCCCCATCACCCATCGCCGCATCGCCATCACCCGAACCGCCGCCCGTCACCGAGCCGCCGTCCCCCGGACCATCGCCGCCCGTCTCCTGACGTCAGGCCGTCGTCGCCCGCGCGGCGATGGCGAGGAGGGAGGTGCCGAAGGGAGGCCGCACGAGGCCGAGCGCGCGCCTCTCGACACCGAGCACCGCGCGCATGAGGCCGTTGAACACGGGCACCACGCCGAGCTCGGCCCGGCGCTGCTCCGCGAACGTCCGCCCGCGGGGCCGCAGCAGGCGGCCGGCCGCACGCGCCACCAGCAGCATGGGGACGAGCGGCGCCATGAAGTGCGTGAGCAGCCGCACTTCGAAGCCGGCGCGCCGCAGCCGCTGGTCGAGCTCGCGGCGGCGGTAGCGGCGCCGATGGAAGGCGAGCACGTCGGCCTCGTCGAACAGGAACGGGTGCGCGGGGACGGTGACGACGAGGACGCCGCCGGGCTCGAGGATCCCCGCGGCCCAGCGCAACGTGCCCTCGTCGTCGTCGAGGTGCTCGAGGACGTCGAACATCCCGAGCATCTTCTGCCCGCGCGCGAGCGGCGGCGGCCCGTCGTTGTCGACGTGGGCGAGGGGGATGCCCAGCCGGCGGCGCGCCAGCGTGAGCCCCTCGATGAAGGTGTCGCAGGCGCCCGCGATCGGCACCCCCTGGGAGGCCAGATAGGCGAGGAGGCCGCCGGGCCCGCAGCCGACGTCGTACAGCGGCCGGCGGGCGAGATCGGGCACGAAGCGCCGCAGCCCGTCGAGGATGACCGCGCGGCGGCTCACGAACCAGAACTGCTCGTCCTCGATGCGCCCGAGGAGGTCGAAGTAGCCGGCGTCGAACCCCGGCTCCGCCGTGCTGCCGCGGGCGAGCCGCGCGATGCCGTCCTCGACCGGGTAGGACGCCTCGCAAGCGGCGCAGCGGAGCGTCGACGCGCCGCCGTCTTCGAGACGGCCGCCGCAGGCCGGGCAGCAGTGCACGCGGGCGTGGCCGGCGATCGCACCGGCGGCGTCGGTCACGGCTGCGGAGTGTAGCGCGGCGTCGGGGCCCCTCAAACCGCGGCCGCGCCGAGCAGGCGGCGGACGAGAGAAAGGCGATCTGCGGCCGCCGGCGCCGGGATCGGCCCTCCTGCGAGCGCGCCGGCCAGCGAGGCCAGGCCGCCCGCGGCCAGCGCTGCGCGCGCCGCCGACTCGGAATCACCGGGATGCGCGGCGGCGGCGAGCACGCACTGCACGACGGACGACGGCGGTGCGCTGCCCGCCCAGGCCGTCGCGGCCTCGGTCCACGCTGGCACCGCACTCGCCACCGAGGATCCGGACCCACCGGAAAGCGCGTGCTGCGCCGCAACCGCGGCCACGATCGCCCCGGCGACCGCGGCGGGGTCGCGGTGCGTCAGCCGCGCGAGCGAGGACGCGGCCGCGATCGTGAACGCGGGATCACCGGGCCGCCGCCCCGCGCACCAGATCGCGACCGGCACCGCGAGCGACTCCGGCGGCTGCGCCGGCGAGCGCGCCGCCTCATACCAGACCCCGGCGTGGGGCGGCTCGAGTGCCCGGCCAAGGCGCTGCAGGTCCAGGTTTCCCTCGGCCGCGATCGCGCCCGCGACCGGCCACGGGGCCAGGCCGCACGGCCCATCACGCGGGCCGCGCTCCATCATCGCGACCGCGCGCGCGGCGTCGACGGGGACGCGCGGCCAGGGCGCCGCGGCCAGCCCGCCCACCGCGGAGATGACCGCGTCGGCGGAGAGGTCGGTGGCGGCCAGCGACCCCGAGGCTTCGATCACGTAATGCGCGAACCCCCGCTTCTCGTCCGCGGGCATCTGGGCGGCGATGCGCGCCCGCGCCGCCGCTTCGGGGAGGCCGTCCCGCGCCATCAGGCGCCGGAGCTGCTCCCGTGGCTCGCAGTGGACGACGACGAGGCGATCGAAGCGGAGGTGCGCGCCGGTCTCGACGAGGAGCGCGGCGTCCACGACGGCGGCCGCGCCCGTCGCCTCCCCCAGCCAGTCCTGCTCGGCGGCGCGGATGGCGGGATGGACGATCGCCTCCAGGCGACGACGCGCGGCCGGGTCCGCGAACACCAGCCGCCCGAGCGCGCCGCGGTCGATCGTGCCGTCGGCGGCGACGATCGCACGGCCGAACGCCCCGACCACGGCGCCGTGGGCCGCGCCCCCCGGGGCCATCACGTCGCGGGAAACCCGGTCGAGGTCGATGGTGCGGAAGCCCGCGGCCGCGAAGCGCCGCAGGACGTGCGATTTGCCCGCCGCGATGCCGCCCGTGAGCCCGACGGTCAGCATCAGCCGGCGGATTCGGCGGAGCGCACCGTGTTGGACATCAGCATCGCGATGGTCAGCGGCCCGACTCCGCCCGGGACGGGGGTCAAGGCGCCCGCGACCGCCATCACCGAGGGCGCGTGCACGTCCCCCACCACCGCATATCCGCGCGTCGCGAAGGACCGCCGCCGCTCCGCGCCCAGGAGATCGACGGCAGCCTCGGGCGACTCGATGCGGTTGATGCCGACGTCGATCACCACCGCCCCCGGGCGGACGTGCTCGGCGCGCACGAAGCCCGGCCGCCCGATGGCGGCGACGAGCACGTCGGCCTGCCGCGTGATCGAGGCGAGGTCGGCGGTGCGCGAGTGGCAGATCGTCACCGTCGCGTCGGCGTGAAGGAGCAGCATCGCCATCGGCTTCCCCACGATGTCGCTGCGGCCGAGGACGACCGCGCGACGGCCCGCGACCGCGATCCCGCTCCGCTTCAGAAGCTCCATGATCCCGGCCGGCGTGCAGGGCACGAAGCGCGGCCGCTTCTGCACCAGGAGCCCCACGTTCTCGGCGTGGAAGCCGTCGACGTCCTTCGACGGGTCCACGGAGTCGAGCACGCGCAAGGTGTCCACCTGGGGCGGCAGCGGAAGCTGGACGAGGATGCCGTGGAGATCGGGCCGACGGTTGTATTCCTCGACTCTATCCAGGACCTCGGCGGTGGTGGCCGACGCGGGCAGCCGCCGGGTCTCGTGCCGCACGCCGACCTCGTCGCACGCGCGCGTCTTGCCCCGGACGTAGACGGCGGAGGCGGCATCGTCCCCCACGAGGAGGACGCCGAGCCCGGGCGGCCTTCCGCCCGCGGCGAGCGCCGCCGCACGGGGCACGAGCTCGGACCGGATGGCGGCCGCGATCGCCGTGCCGTCGATGAGGGTGGCCGTCATGGCGCTTCGATCATAGGGCAGGAGGCGGCGCCGCCTGGTCGAGGATACGGCGCTCCTTCACCCTCGTCGCGGAGGGAAGAATGCGCGCCACGGGGGCGTAGGCTCCGCCGGCGGGCATCGGCCCCAGCGCCGGGGGCCAGTCGGCGACGAGCGCGATCGCTCCGCCCTGACGTCGCAGGACCACGATCTCGTCGAAGCGATGGGTCGTCGGCGCCGCGCCCCACGGTCCCTGGATCACCGGCCACGGATCGCAGGCCATTCCGGTCGCAATGCGCCGGCAGCCGTAGAGGAACTCTGGCGCTCGCCAGGCGTGGCCGCGCACGCCGGGGCCATAGACGTATTCGAGCGCGTGCTCGAACGCGAACGTCGCCGGAAAGGCCGGCGCCTCCTCGTCGAGCAGGACGATCAGCGTGTTGGGGGCGACGGATGGAGCGAGGGTGACGATCTGCCGCAGCGCCGCCGCCTGCGTCGGGTAGCTGCCGAAGCGGTCCCAGTCCGTTTGCAGGCGGAGGGCGTTGGCGGTGCCCGCGGCGGCGACGATGCCGCCGAGAAGCGCGATCACCGGCACGCGCAGACGTCCCGCGATCGAGCCCGCGGCGACGATGGCGCCCGACACGAGGAGCGCGATGCCGGCAGCGGAGAGGAACTGCGTGCGCACGGGATTGGGGAGCGCCGCGGTCATGGTGAACGCCGCGTAGCCCAGGCCGGCGAGGACGAGGCCGAGGGCGGCCGCGCGCAACCCCGCCCGAGCGGGGAGCGGCGGGTCGCGATAGGCCCACGCCACCGCGGCGCACGCGCCGGCGAACACCGCGCCCGAGACCATCGGCCAGGGAGCGAAGATCCCGCGGGTGGTGACGAGAGGCAGGAGGTGGAACCCGAGCTGGCGCAGGAGGCGCCCGAGTACCGCGCCCGGACGCGCGTCGAAGCCGAGCCCGCTCTGATACGCGACGTCCGTCCCCCCGAGTAGCAGCGGGGCGATGACGAGCGCCGCGACCACGGCGAGGAGCCCCGCCCAGGCCACGATCCACGGCCGCAACCCGCGCGCCACCGGCGCCCCCGCGAACCACACGACGATCGGGCCCGCGGCGAGGAGCGGCAGCGTCGCTTCCGCTCCGCGGATGCAGCCGGCGGCCACCGCGCCGGAGAGGACGAGGAGCCACCGGCGCCCGCTCCGGCACGCCTCGACGAACAGCACCGCCGCGAGGAGCGTCGCGAACGTCCATCCCGCATAGCCGGCGAGGGTCACGGTCAGGAGCCGCGCGTGGTCCATCGGCGCCCACACCGCGGCCAGCGTCCCCGCTACGAACGCGAGCACGGGAGACGCCGGCGCCGCCTGGCGGACGAGGACGAACGTGAGCCAGGCGGCGAGCAGGAGGTAGAGCGCGTGCGCGGCGTAGAACGCGCCCAGGCTCCCCGGCGCGAGGAGCGCCGGCGGCAGGTGCCACAGCAGGACGAGCGGCCGGTTCTGGTACGGGAAGCCGATGATGCCCCGCGCGGCCAGCGACAGGTAGAGCCACTCGTCGTAGCCGCTGAAGTTCGTCGCGCGCACGTGCGCGAACTGCGATACGAAGACGGCGGCAATGCCGCCGAGGGCGATCCCGCGGCGGCCCGTGCGGGTCAGGCGCGGCTCCGGGCGAGCAGCACTCCCGCGGCCAGGAAGCCGCAGGCGGTGAGGAGGAGCCCCGTGCGCAGCCCCGGCGGACGGTAGCGCAGAAGCACCTCGTGACGGCCGGCGGGGACGGCAACGCCCAGATGGTCGCCGATGCGCACCACCGCCGCGCGCGCGCCGTCGACCCGCGCCTCCCATCCCCGGGCGAAGTTGTCGCGCACCACGACGACGCCGGCGGAGGGCGCATCCACCGCGAGCGTCGTCTCCCCCACGCGCGCCGTGCGGCGGACGGCGCCCGTGCAGGCGTCGCCGCAGGTCACGAAAGCGCGCGGCAACGGGTTCGCGACTTCGTACACGTGGATAGCCACCCCGGGCGGGCCGGCGTCGATGCGCGCCCGCTCGCGAAGCTCGGGATGGACGAGCGCATCGAGGCTCACCACCCGGCGCACTGCCGCCTCGCGCAGGCGCGGGAGGATCGCTCCCACGCGCGACGGATCGAGATCCTCCCCGGCGAGCACCGGCGCCCTGGGGATGAAGCCGGTAAGGTCCTTGCCCTCCGCGATCTCGATCGTGTCGATGACGTTGGCATAGGGTGCGAGCGTCTGCCGGCTCAGGAAGAACGACCAGAGCGCGCGGCCGTTGCCGGCGGCGAGGAACCGGCGGAAGGCGGGGCTCTCGTCGAGACCGTACGTGAAGACGCGGCCCCCGCCGAGGTCGGACAGGCGCAGGGCCGCCATCTCCGGCAACGGCTGGTAGAACGCCGCCGGCGCCTGCGGATTGATGCCGCGCGCCGCGGTCACGAGATCGGCGGCGAGGAGGGCGGCGACCGCCGCCGCCGCCAGGACCGGGGGCAGGCGGTTGCGCAACACGGCAACCGCGAGCGCGCAGGCCGCGGCGGAAAGGCCGGCGGCGCGGAATCCGTCGACGGCAAGCGCGTCGGCGACGCGATCCAGCGCCACCGTGGGCGTCGATCCGGCCACGATCCACGCCGCCACGGGCCCCGCCGCGAGGGCGACGGCGAGCCCGATCGCGGCCAGCGTTGCCGTGATCAGGGCCATCCGTCGCCACCGCGCGCCGACGGAGAGGTGATCGAGCCCGGCCCCCGCCGCGAGCGCGCCGACGAGGAACGGGGTCAAGAGCGCCTTGCTCGGAAAGCGGAAGAACCCCATCCCCGGAGCGGAGGCGAGGAGCGGAGCCAGCCCCCCGCGCGCGCCGAGCGCGTACCAGGCGGCGAGCCCGGCGACCACCAGCCACGCCGCTCGCCGTCGCGAAGGGACGTCGGCGAGGCCGAGAAGTGCGAGGGCCACGGCGAGCGGGCCCACGTAGAGGGTGAGGAAATACGGAAAGCCCTTGGTCAAGAAGCGGCCTCCCCACCAGGCGTCGACGGGGGCCGCGGGGTCGCCGAACGCGCGCGGGAGGATCAACTGCAGGAGCGCCGCCGGGTGGGCTTCGTTGCCGAGCGCGACGTCGCGGCTGAAGCCCGCGCCGCGCACCGTCTCCGGGAGGACGGCGGCGACGGTCAGCAGCGGGACGGCGGCCAGGGCAACGCCGATGCCGCAGGCGAGCGCCATCCGCGCGCCGCCGCGGGCGTCCGAGCGGTCTCCCCACGCCGTCACCAGGCCGAGGAGAACGGCCTGGGCGACGAACTCCACGGCCAGGGTGGTGAGCGACACGGCCAGCACCCCGGCCGCCGCGACCGTCCACGCCCCGCCGCACAGCGCCGCCCGCCGCAGGGTCAGGACGACGAGCGGAGCGAGCGCCAGCGCTTGCAGGAAGACGTACAGGTTCAAGGACGAGACGGCGAGCCCTCCCGTCGCGAAGATGCAGCCGGCTGCGAACGCGCCCAGGCGGCTCGTCCCGAGGTCGCGCGCGAGCGCGTACGCGGCCAGCGCGGCGAGGGGCAGGTGCAGGGTCAGCAGCCAGGAGACGGCCACCGGCCCGGGGAACAGCGCGTGCAGGAGGTCCACCGGATACAGCATGGGCAGGACGAACGCGCCCTCGTTGACGTAGGGGTTCCACCACGCCATGCGCCCCGCGGCGAGCTCGCCGGCCGCCAGGCGGCGCAGGGGATAGAAGGTGACCGTGAAGTCACGGAACCAATAGGTCATGAGCGGCAGTGCCGCCGCGGGATCGGGAAGGATGGCGACGAGGGCAGCGAGGAACGGAAGGACGCGGGCCAGCCGGGAGGGGGCGGCCTGCGTCACCGCGACGGGCCGATGAGGGACTCCATCCGCCGGAACGCCTCGCCGGGGTTCGCATCCCGCAGCAGGTGGGACACGACGGCGAGGCCGTCCGCCCCGGCCGCCACCACGTCGCGCGCGTTCGCCGCCGTGATGCCGCCGATGGCGACTACGGGAACCTTCACCCGGGCGCGCACCTCGCGCACGATGGAAAGGCCGACCACGGGATCGGGGCGCTCCTTGGTCGACGTGGCGAACACGGGGCCGATCGCGACGTAGTCGGCGCCGGTCGCCCCCGCGGCCACCGCCTGCGCGACGTCGTGGCTCGAGATGCCGACGAGGGCGGCGGGGGGAAGAAGGCGGCGCACGTCCTCGGGCGCGAGGTCCTCCTGGCCGACGTGCACTCCGTCCGCCCCCGCGATCCGCGCGACGTCGGGGCGATCGTTCACGATCAGGAGCGCGCCCCCGGCATGCGCGGCGCTCACCGCCGCGGACGCGGCCTGGCACAGTGCGCGATCGCCGACGCCCTTCGCGCGGACCTGAACGAGGCGCGCTCCCGCGGACACGAGACTCGAAACGACGGCCGCCACGCGATCGATCCCGACCAGCCCCGCGTCGACGATCGGATAGAGGAACGGCGCCGGCGGCAGCCGCGCGCCCACGCTCACTGCGGCTTGGGGACGGTCTGCCGGGGCGCGGCCTGGAACCGCTCCATGAATCGGGTGTCGATGCGGCCGGCCACGAAGTCGGGGTCCTCGAGGATCTTCAGGTGGATCGGGATGTTGGTCTCGATCCCCTCGACAACCATGAACTCGAGGCTCCGCTTCATGCGCGCGATGGCCTCCGCGCGGTCGCGGCCGTGGGTCATCAGCTTCGCGATCAGGCTGTCGTAGTAGGGCGAGATCTCGCACCCCTCGTGGGCAAAGGTGTCGACGCGCACGCCGGGCCCGCCGGGCACGTTGAAGTGGCGGATCGTTCCCGGCGACGGCACGAAGCGCACGGGGTCCTCGGCGTTGATGCGGCACTCCAGCGCGTGGCCGGAGAACGTGATGTCCTTCTGCGCGAACGAGAGCGGCTCTCCGGCCGCGATGTGGATCTGCTCCTTCACGAGGTCGCGCCCGGTGACGAGCTCGGTGACGCCGTGCTCCACCTGGATGCGGGTGTTCATCTCCATGAAGTAGTAGTTCTGGTGCGAGTCGACGAGGAACTCGACCGTCCCCGCGTTCACGTACTGCACGGCGCGGGCGGCGTCGACCGCGGTCTTGCCCATGCGCGAGCGGAGCTTCTCGCTGACGAAGGTCGACGGCGACTCCTCCACGATCTTCTGGTGCCGGCGCTGGATCGAGCACTCGCGCTCGCCGAGGTGGACGACGTTCCCGCGCGAGTCCGCCATCACCTGGATCTCGATGTGGCGTGGGGCGTCGACGTACTTCTCGATGTAGACGTCGGGCACGCCGAAGGCGGAGGCCGCTTCCGCCTGGGCGGCGCGAAAGGCGGCCACGAGCTCGCCCTGGGCGCGCACGATGCGCATCCCGCGGCCACCGCCGCCGGCGGAGGCCTTGAGGATGACGGGGTAGCCGACTTCCTTCGCGCAGCGGAGCGCCTTTTCCTCGTCCTCGACGACGCCCGGCGACCCCGAGATGACGGGCACCCCGGCCTTGATCATCGTCTTCTTGGCCCGGCTCTTGTCCCCCATGAGCCGGATCGCCTGCGGGCCGGGGCCGATGAACTTGATCTTGCACGCCTCGCAGATCTCGGCCAGGTAGCTCGACTCGGAGAGGAACCCGTAGCCCGGATGGATCGCGTCCGCGCCGGTGATCTCCGCCGCGCTGACGATGGCCGGGATGTTCAGGTAGGAATCGATGCTGCGCGGGGGCCCGATGCAGACCGCCTGGTCGGCGAAGCGCACGTGGAGGCTGGCGCGATCGGCCTCGGAGTAGACGGCCACCGTCTTGATGCCGAGCTCCTTGCAGGCCCACATCACCCGGAGCGCGATCTCGCCCCGGTTCGCGATCAGGATCTTGCTGAACATCGGTCGCCGGCGGAAGCGGTCAGGGCCGGATCGTGAAGAGCGGCTCGCCGTACTGCACGGGCTGCCCGCTCTCGTGATGGATGCGTACGACCTCCCCCGCCACCTCGGCCTCGATCTCGTTCATCAGCTTCATGGCTTCGATGATGCAGAGGACCTGGCCGACGCGGATGCGATCTCCGACGCTCACGAAAGGGGCGGCGTTGGGATCGGGCGTCCGGTAGAAGGTGCCCACGATGGGGCTCTTCACGATGGTGAGGCCCGCCTCGTCGTCGGCGGGCGCCGCGGGGACGGCGGCGGGCGGAGCGGCGGCGGCCGACGCCGCCGGCGGCGGTGGAACGGCAATGGGTGCCGGGAAGACGGCGGGGGCCGCGGCGTGGTTGGAAGAGGTGGGCGGACCCTTCCGGATCCGCAGCTTCATTCCCTCTTCCTCGAGTTCGAACTCGGTGATCTCCTTCTCTTCGAGGATCTGGAGGATCTCCTTGAGCTCCTTGAGGTCCAATGGGTCTCCTTCCCGTTGACGGTCGAGCTCGCGAGAAACGCAATTATTCGTCCCGCGCGAAGACGTTGTCAACGGAACGGAAGCGGGCGGCTAGGCGAACTCTTTCTCGAGGCCGAGGCCCGCGACGCGCAGGGCGAACCGCGCGCCCGGTGACCGCGCCGGGTGCGAGTGCCGCGAAGAGGAAGTACTCGGAGGTGATCGCCACCAGCATGGCGACCATCTTCTCGGTGACGATCGAGAGCTCCTTCAGGTCGCCGAGACCAGTGTCGGCCGCCGCGGAGACGCTCGCGCGGAGGAGGGTCGTGTACTCGGCGGCGATCGCGTCCATGTTGGGATCGGCGCGCAGGACGAGCTTCTCGATGGGGATTCCATCCGTGCCCATGACCATCACGAGCTGCGTCTCGGGGACGCGCGCGGCGATGCCCTTCAGCGCTTCGGCAAATGAGGACAAACCGTCACCCCTTTCGAACTGCGGCTAGGAGCCCTTCGAGGCGGGCGATGGTGCGCTCGATCGCGTCCCGGCGCTCGGCCGCGGGATCCGGAGAAGGCGGTGGCGGAACAGGTGGCGGCGGAGCGGGCGCCGACGGTGGCGGTGGCGTGGGCGTCGCCGTCGCGGCGTAGGGCGCGGGGCCGCCCGACAGCGAGCGCTGGATCTTCTCCAGCTCCTTGAGCCGCGCGCCCACTCGCTCGTTCTCCGGCTCACGCACCGTCAGGTCGCGATAGACCTCGATCGCCTTGTCGGTAAACCCCTGGTTGAAATACAGCTCGCCGAGGGTCGGCGACGTGAGGGTCGCCGGCACCAGCGGCTCCGCCGCTTCCGCCATGGGCTTCGCGGCCCCGGACGGAGGAGCCGGCGCGGCGAACGACGGCGGCGCCGCGGAGGACGGGGGCGGTGCGATGGCGCGGGTCGGGGGCGGTTCGTCCACGAACGGCAGCGGCCGGATGGTCGCCGCCCAGGCCACGGACGGCGCCTCGTGCGGCGCCTCGAGCTCGAACTCCTGGTCTTCGGAAGAAGCGGGCGCGGTCGCCGCCGGTGCGACAGGCGCCGTCGACGGGCGCTCCGCCGCGGTGCCGATGCCGGTCACGGGGCTCTCGTAGGGGCGCTCGAGCTCGAACGCCTCGTCCGCGGCCACGAGGGGGATCGGCGCGAACGCAAGCGGCGCGGGCGGGGGCGTTGACCCTCGGCCGGCCGTCGCGCTCGGATGGCTGGTCTCGAGCTCCATCTCGCCTTCGACCGTCGACAGCGGGATCGGCGGCGGTGGTGCGGCGCCGGACGGTGGCGGCGCAGGCGGGGTCGGCATCGCCATGGGAATCGACGGCTGGGGAACGGCACCGGTGACCGGCCGCGGAGACGCCGGCCTCAGGCCTGCCGGCGCGCGCGGCTCCGGTGCCCGCGCCCCCGCCGGAACAGGGGCCGCCGCAGCGCCTCCGCCCTTCTCCAGCTCCTGGAGACGCGCCACGACGTGCTTCTCGCCCGGCGCCATGGCCAAAGTCGACTTGTAGCGGGCGATGGCCGCGTCGCGCTCTCCGAGATTCTCGAGGCACTCGGCGAGGTAACGGCTGGCCAGGATGTTGTCGGCCGCGCTCTTCAGGACGATCTCGAACTCGGTGCGCGCGGCGGCCCAGTCCCCGGTATCGAGAAGGGCGCGGCCGAGCGTCATGCGCGCGGAAGGATATGCGGGGTGCTTCTGGAGCCCGTCCCGCGCGATCCGGAGCGCGTCTTCGAGCTCCCCGTCCTTGCGGAGCTCCTCCGCCAGCTGCGCGAAGAGCCGCGACCCCGGCTCCTTCTCGAGCCGCTTGCGAAGGTCGTCGATCCGCGGATTGGCAGCCACGATGCCCTCTAAAGGCGAAAGGTCCCAGGCCTGATGCTCGGGCCTGGGACCGTAAGACCTCGCCGCGCCCTAGCGGATCGCCACGGAACGGGTGCAGGTCGCCTGCGCGCCGTCGTCGTCCGTCACGCGCTGGGTGACCGTGTAGGTGCCGGCCGTGCGGTACACGCAGGCGATGTCGGGTCGGTAGCTCGGCCCGCCGTCGCCGTTACCGCAGAACCACTCGTAGCGGACGATCGTCCCGTCCGTGTCGAACGACGAGGTCTGGAACAGGACCGCGACGTTCGTCCGCAGGCCGTTCGGCGTCTCCATGACGATGCCGCACGTCGGCGTGGCATTCCCGGGCGTTGGGGGGAACAGCCGCGGCTCCGCGGAGCGCAGCTCGAGCCGCACGGTGCGGTACATCGCGGTGGCGGCGTCGTCGCCGATCGGGCGCGCCGCGATGAGCACGGTCTGGTCGGCGGTGGCGTCGGTGCGCACCGGAACCTGGTACACGACGCGCGCGATACCCTGTCCGTCGGTCACCGCGGTCACGGCGAAGCCCGGGCCCTCGGCGGTCGGGAAGCTGCCGATGGCCGCGAACCGGCCGTCCTCGTCGGCAATGGTGAAGAAGATCGGGCGATTGGCGGCGGGCCTTCCGTTGACGTCGAGGAAGGTGGCAGTGACGAGCGCCGTGCTCATCCCGTCCGCGACCAGCAGGTCGGGATTGATGCGAAGGGTGAGGTTGTTGGCGAAGGTCGACGGGCCATCGAGCTCAGGAATTTCGACCTTGTCGAGACCGCAGCCATGGAAAGCCAGCAGTGCGCCGAGGAGAACGGCTCCCCGGGCCAGGGCCTTGTTGCTGCGAACGACTGCATGTGTCCTCATCGCTCCCTCGCTTGATCCGTGCTGATGATCGTTACTGCGCGCCGTTGGCAAAGTCCCCGAACGTGACCTGGACCGTCCCCGTCGCGGAAAGGGGCTCGCCGGTCGTGACCTGCCGGGCGTAGACCGTGACCTCGGCCACGGTGGTGATGAGACCCTGGCCGGGAACGATGAGCGCTCCCGTGATCGCCGGGCGGATTCCGACGAGTTGGGCGAGCGGCGACTCGTGCTTGGCCTGCTGGCGCACGATCGTGATAACGGCCGTCACCTCCACCTCGCCGGTCTCCGTCGGGGTGTGGAGACGGATCGAATTCAGCGGGCCGGTGATCCGATGCGGGACATCCACGCCCTCGATGCTGTGGCCGTCGGTGCGGAAGTACCGTACGGCGTAGCTCTCGAGCCGCACGTGCTCGAGGGCGCTCGTCGAGGTGACGGTCGGATTCTTGCGGTAGATGTTGACCGTAACCGAGGCGTCGTCGTTGGCGTCGGGTGAGACGTCCGAGCGGATCGGCCCGTCTCCGGATCCGCCGTTGATGCCGGCGATCTCCATGATGATGCCGGTCTCGTTCTCGCGCGCCCAGTCGGGCACGCAGCCCGCCATCGAGACCGCCGAGACGGCCAACCCCACGGCGCCTAGTACCTTAAGCGAATTCATGACGTTCCCCTCCACGAAGCCCTTCAACTTGGACGTCACGACGGCCCATTCGTATCACCATGCTCAGCCCCTGATGATCCGGGGAGTGATGAACAGCAGCAACTCGTTGTTGGTGTTGGTGATGAACCGGTTCCGGAAGAGCGACCCGACCACCGGAAGGTTCGCCAGGAACGGCGTGCGGCCCTGCGAGGTCTGCTCGTTGCTCTGGTAGATGCCGCCGATGACCGCCGTCGCGCCATCGCGCACCAGGACCTGCGTCTTGGCGGACTGGGTGTTGATCGGCGGAATGCCACCCACCAGGTTCGCGAAGTCGGCCGAGTTGTTCTCGACCACCAGGGTCAGGATCACCGTGCCCGCCTCCGTGATCTGGGGCGTGACCTGCAGGGTCAGGACGGCATCCTTGAAGGTG
>JANMPI010000222.1:0-3387 GCA_031369785.1 Acidobacteriota bacterium | reverse complement strand
GGTGGTGCCGCGCTGCGTGCGCTGGAGCTCGGTCGCGAGCTTGATGCGCTGCGCCTCGCCGCCGGACAGCTCGGTCGCCGACTGGCCGAGCCGCAGGTAGCCGAGGCCCACTTCGCGCACCACGCCGAGGGCGCGACGGAGGTGCGGCTCGTCGGCGAAGAACTCGAACGCGGTGTCGACCGTCATGGCCAGCACCTCCGCGATGGTCCGGTCGCGGTACCGGATCTCGAGCGTCTTCGCGTTGTACCGCGCGCCGTGGCACGTCGGGCACGGCGCGTAGACACTGGGCAGGAAGAGCAGCTCGACCATCACGAAGCCTTCCCCCGCGCACGTCTCGCAGCGTCCCCTGGCCACGTTGAACGAGAAGCGCCCCGCGTCGTAGCGGCGCGCGCGCGCCGCGCTGGTCGCCGCGAACAGCCCCCGCACGTGATCGAACAGCCCCGTGTACGTCGCGAGGTTCGAGCGCGGCGTGCGGCCGATCGGCTTCTGGTCGACGCGGACCAGCCGCGTGATCGCGTCCATGCCCTCGATGATGCGGCCGCCGGTCCGCACCACGGCCGATCGCTCCAGCTCCTCGCCGGCGTCGTCCTCCTCGGGAAGGGCATGGCCGAGATGCTCCGCGACCATCTCCACCAGCGCCTGGCTGACCAGGCTCGACTTCCCGGAGCCCGACACGCCCGTCACCGTCGTGAAGACGCCGAGGGGGAAGGCGGCATCGAGCCCGTGCAGGTTGTTGACGGTCACGCCGGAGAGGCGGAGCCAGCCCCTCGGCGACCGGGGCGACCTCTTCGGCGCCACGGCGTGGGCGAACAGGTGACGGCGCGTCTTCGAGGACTCGACACGCTCCAGCCCCGGAGGCGGGCCGCTGTACAGGATCCGCCCGCCGTGCGCGCCCGCGCCGGGGCCGACGTCGACGATCCAGTCCGCGTGCCGCATCACGTCCAGGTCGTGCTCGACGACGAAGAGGGAGTTCCCCGAGGCCTTCAGTCGGTCGAGGGCCACGAGGAGCGCGGCGGTATCGACCGGATGCAGGCCGGCCGACGGCTCGTCCAGGACGTACACGACGCCGAAGAGGTTGGACCGCACCTGCGTCGCGAGGCGAAGCCGCTGCAGCTCACCCGGCGACAGAGTCGGAGTGCTGCGCTCTAGCGACAGGTAGCCGAGCCCGAGATCGAGCAGGACCGACACCCGCACCTCGATGTCCTCGGCGATGCGCTGGGCGACGATCGCCTTTTCCGGATGGTCCTTCGTCATCTTCGCCAGGCCTGCGTTCTCTCCGTCGGCATGAGGTCGCAGGAGGGCCGCCAGCCGGGCGAGGGGCAGCCGCGACATCTCGGCGATGTCGAGGCCGGCGAACGTCACCGAGAGCGACTCCGGACGAAGGCGCTTGCCGTGGCACGCGGGGCAACCGCCGCTCAGCATGTAGCGGGCGGCCCGCTTCTTCATCAGCGCGCTGTGCGTGGTCGCGAAGGTGTGCAGCACGTGACGCCGCACGCCGGTGAAGGTCCCCATGTAGCTCGGATCTTCCTTGCGTTTCTTCGCGCGTCGCACCTCGTCGGCTTCGTAGCCGGCATACACGGGCACGACCGGCTGCTCGTCCGTGAAGAGGATCCAGTCGCGGTCCTTCTGCGGCAGATCGCGCCACGGCCGGTCGATGTCGTAGCCGAGCGAGACGAGGATGTCGCGCTGATTCTGTCCTCCCCACGCCGGCGGCCACGCGGCAATCGCTCGCTCCCGGATGGTCAGGGAGGCGTCCGGCACCATCGACTCCTCGGTCACTTCGTACACGCGGCCGAGACCGTGACACCTCGGGCAGGCGCCCTCGGGGGTGTTGGGCGAGAAGGACTCGGCGTAGAGGATTCCCTGCCGGGCCGGGTAGTCGCCGGCGCGGGAATAAAGCATGCGCAGCAGGTTGGACAGGGTGGTGACGCTCCCCACGGACGAGCGCGTGCTGGGCGTCCCGCGCTGCTGCTGGAGCGCGACCGCGGGCGGCAGGCCGTCGATCGGGTCGACGTCGGGCACCGCCATCTTATGGAACAGCCGCCGGGCGTAGGGGGAGACGGATTCGAGGTATCGGCGTTGCGCTTCGGCGTAGAGGGTGCCGAACGCGAGGGACGACTTGCCCGACCCGGACACCCCCGTGAACACCACGAGCGCGTCCCGCGGAATGGCGACGTCTATGTTCTTCAGGTTGTGCTCGCGCGCGCCGCGCACGTGGACCTGTCCATCCCCGGCAGCCATCAGTCGGCCTCTCGCGTCATCTTGGGGTGCTCACCCCAACACTATGCCGCCGGCTAGAACTGGACGTAGGCGCGAACGGGAAATGTGGCGCCGCCGCGCCACGCGATCGGGACGGCATGGATGTGGCCGCCGTCCGGCGGTAACGCGGCGAGATTCGTCATGTGCTCGCAGATGGGAATGCCGGCGCCGAGCAGGATCGTGTGGGCGGGGCGGGCCAGGTCGGCAATGTCATCGATGTTCAGCGAATCGATGCCCACGAATGCGGCGCCTGCCTTCACGAGCGCTTCGCATGAGTCGGCAGTGAGGAAGGGATTATCCCGGCCGTAAGGTGGCGTGCGCCAGTGCTGGCTGAAGTCGGTGCGCA
Source organism: Acidobacteriota bacterium (assembly GCA_031369785.1). GTDB lineage: Bacteria > Acidobacteriota > Vicinamibacteria > Fen-336 > Fen-336 > JANMPI01. The sequence continues at coordinate 782 of JANMPI010000222.1, read as the reverse complement.
CGATTACCGCGGCGCCGCGTACATCGGAACCGGCGAACAGCTCCGGGCCGATCGCTCGTCCCAGCGTGGTCGCGTCGAACAGCCGCACCGGCACGTGCGCCAGCCGCTCCAGCGCCAAGTCCGCGAGGTCCGTCGCGCCACGGTGTCGGTGCAGGGGCGAGTCCACGTACGTGCCGGTGTTGCCGCACAAGTGGAGCGAGGCGATGAGGAATTCCGACTTGCCCTGGTAACGCTCGCGCGAGGTGTCGTGATCCACGATCACCACCGCCTCGGGCACCGGGAGCCCGGGATAGGTCACCATCCCGGGCTCGATGACGTGGCTGACTTCGATGAAGCGTGGTGGCATGGGAGGTTCCCGTCGCGGATTCTAGACCGCGCGATCCACCGCGACCGTCGCGCTGGTGCCGGGGGTGGGAATCGAACCCACACGAGGCGTCACGTAGTACAGGCACAGATTGGCACAGCCGCGAGGGCGCCCATCGCCTACTGCTCGACCGCGCGGTACCTCGCCACCCTGAGCACCGGAGAGGGGCCGCGGGGCTGCGCACCGCCCTCGGTTACCTGGCCTTCGACGATAACCTCCGCCACCTTGCGGCTGGCCGCCAGAGCCCGGAGCTCGCTGACTTTTCCCGGCGCGGATCGCGCATCCCAGAGGACGTACACGGCATTGGAGCCGCTGACCTGAACGGCTAGTCGCCGTTCGCTCAGCGTGAGGGTCCCGCGGGCAACGACATCCGCGGCCTTCGGAGTGAACCCGTTCCTTCGGATCACATCACGGATCT
>JANMPI010000178.1:0-3721 GCA_031369785.1 Acidobacteriota bacterium | reverse complement strand
CCCACCGCCACGAGGGCCGCCCACCCGGAGTGCGCACGGAAGCCGAGCGCGGCGCGGGTCTTCATCTAGAGGATCTTGTACGCCGTGATCCGGAAGACGTGAGCGCCGCGGCGTCCCTGCTGATCGCGGGCCTCCGGCCCGTAGCCCCACTCCGCGCTCAGCTGCGCCGCCCACGGGAGCGGCACGCCGATGGCCGCCCCGAGGCCGGGGAAGGAGCGGCCTCCGGTTCCCTGCGCGGGATCGTGGACGAACGCGAAGTCCGCAAACAGATCGCCCCGCACGCCGGGGCCCGCGGTGGCGGAGAGCGCGCTGCGCAGCACGATGCCGCGATCGAAGCGGACCGCCGCCAGCGGCGATCCGTGCAGGCGATTCTCCAATCCGTCGAAGGTGAAGCGGCTGAAGCGATCGAGGCGACGTCCCGCCATGGCGGCGACGTCGATCCTCGCCGCGACCCGCGGGCGAAGGACGATCGACCGCGCCGCGGCCGCCCCCGCGCGCTCGAACGTGCGCGCGCCGCGTGCTACCTCGGGGTTGTCCGCGTACCCCCAATCCGTCCAGGTGTTGCGGAAAGCGGCGCTTCCCCACGCGGACAGCGTCCAGCGCGCGACCTCGCGCTCGAGGGTCAGCCGCGCCGCGTGCACGGTCGGGCTCGCGGGAACGCGGAACGCGGCCGCGGTGTCCGGCCCGCGGCGCAGACCGGGATGGGCGATCTCGTAGGACGCGCGCGCTCGCCATCCGACGCCGAACGGCCGGATGACGTCCACGGCCGCGGTGATCGGACGCTGTCGGATGTTCTCGTCGTAGCGCTCGACGCCGTCCCGGAACGAGCGATCGTTGTACTCGACGAGGGACGCGAACGCGCGGGCCTGGACGAGCGTGCGGCCGATCGCGCGCGACGACCACGCGAACTGGAGGAAGGGGCCGGCGGCGAACGCGTTCAGCTGGGACCCGGTGCCGAGGAAGTCGAGATCGAGATAGCCCACGCCCGCGAAGGGCAGCGGCTTGTCGATGTTCGGATCCACGAGGACGCCCGCGGCCGCGGTCCAGATGCGCGTCGAGCGCCCGGCGATGGCGCGGAGCGGCGTGTCCGTTGCGCGCGCCGTGGGGGCCGGATCGCGCTTCAGGTACCGGAAGCCCCGATCGGTGAGCGCCATCAGCACCGACGTCGAGCGGTGCGCGGCCTCGCGGCGGGCGGAGAAGTCGGGCGGGCTCGGCTCGTAGGCGTCCACCGTCATCACGCGATCGACCGGCGTTCGATGCCCCGGGCCCTCGTACGACTGATGCGTCTCGGATCGCCGCAGGACCCACGCGCGCTCGCCATCGACGGCGAGGGCGCGATAGTCGTCGCGCTGCCGCGACGCGACGATCGGCCCCCGCAAGCCCGTCTGCTCGCCGTCCATGCGCACGAGGCCGAAGTCGTCCTGCGCGATCCAGGCCCGGCCGTGGAGAAGGGCCGGTCCCGAGGTCGCGGGCTCGAAGGCCACGACATAGCAGGGATGGCCGTCGATGGTTTCCGGGTCCGCCAACCGATAGCGATAGCGGCGGTCGAGCAGCAGCGCGAGCGGCGCCGCAGCCACGCGCTCGGGCTCGATGATCGGCAGGCGCGGCACGGATCCGCTCCCGATGGGAACGGCGGCACCGTTCAACCGGATGCCGCGATGCTCGATCTCGAGCATGCCCGGCGCGCTGAACACCGTCGACGCGGAAGTGACCGCCATCGGCGCGGCGATACCCGGGGCCTGGAAGAGTATCGTCGTGGTCCCCGTCCCGATCCACGTCGCGATGCGCGCCGCCTGCCTGTCCGCGGCGATGCGATGACGCGCCAGCACGTCCTCGACGGTCAGCTCACGGCGCGCGGTGACCTCGACGTCCGACGAGAATCGCGGCTCCGTCTCCGGCGGCGTCGTGGGAGGATCCGGCGGGCCCGCGGCAGGCGCGCCAGCCGTCGCGAGCGCGAGTGCGACAGCGAAAATCACCATGAAGGACCCGTCGATGATAGCGTGCGGCGGATGAACGCAAGGGGCGAACGATGAACAGCCGCGCCGGCGCGATGGCAATGATCTGCGGGGCGCTTGCCGTCGCCCCCGCGGCCGCGGACGGTATGCAGGATGCGTACGGCACTGCTTCTCCCACCGTCCATACGATCCAGGCCTACGAATTTCTACCCGCCGCGGGCGACGCGACGAGCCTGATCGCGAACAACTTCGGCTCTCGCGCCTGCGCCGGCCCGTGCTTGCTCGTCGCGCCGGTGATGCTGCCGTCGGGCGCGATCGTCGAGGACCTCGAGCTCGAAGCGTGCGATACGGAGCTTCTCGGACAGCTGGTCGCGACCCTCACGCGGGTCGGATCGCTCGAGACCGCAACCACGGTGCTCGGCACCGCCACCAGCGGGTTGACGCCGGGCTGCGCGCTGTTCCACGCCGCCGTTCCGCCGCACACGATCGACAATCGCACCGGCACCTACACGGCGCAGGTCCTGATCGTCGGGACCGGGCTCACCACGCGCTTCCAGGCGGTGCGCCTTTCGTACCGCCTGCAGGTGAGCGCGGCGCCGGCCACGGCGACGTTCCCCAGCGACGTTCCCACGACCCATCCGTTCTTCCGCTTCGTCGAGGCGCTCGCGCGTGCGGGGATCACCGGGGGCTGCGCGACGGGGTCGTACTGTCCCGACGCGCCGGTCACACGCGGGCAGATGGCGGTCTTCCTCGCCACCGCGCTGGGCCTGCACTTCCCGAACTGAAGCCATAGGCGCCGGCGCTCCCGGGGCCTGCTCACCCTCAGTTCACCCGCGGGTGAGGGGAACCGCGGCTTCGTCTCTCGCCGCGGTCGGTCGTGGCGACTGGGTGGCCCTGCTAACGCGCTCCGGCGTCTCGACGGCGTCACACCTTCGTTCCGATGACCTCGATGTACTCGCTCGGGACACGCGTCGTGCCGTCGGAGGCGACGTTGTTCCGGGTCCAGAGCGCGGTCAGGTCGTCGTGCAGGGCCTTGCGACCTTCCTCGCTCAGGGATGCCGACGCCCGGTTGGTCGGCCCGTAGTACTGGACGAAGACGTCGACGACCTGAACGGGCCCGAAGGGGTACTCGAATGGATACATGTAGCGCGTGATCTTCAGGTCTTTGACGCCTCGATCGAGGCGCTGGCGGCAGGTCGCCTCATCACCCCACAGCAGCGGCGAGGGCATGGCTGCGGGCGGCGGCACGTGCTTGCCGATGATCTTGAACATCTGCCCGACGTGCCCTGCCGGCGTCCAGTTGCCCATGATGATGCGCCCGCCGGGCCGGCAGACGCGGACCATCTCCGAGGCGACGAGCTCCGGGCGCGGCGCGAACATCGATCCGATCAGGCTCATCACGACGTCGAACGAGGCATCCGGATGCGGCAGGTTCTCCGCGTCGCCCTGGTCGACCTGGACGTCGAGGCCCTCCTGGGCGGCCCGGGCCCGCGCCTGCTCCACGAGGTTGGCGGCGAGGTCCAGCCCGGTCACCTTGATCCCCTTCCGCGCCGCGGGGATGGTCAGCTGCCCTGGCGCCGCAGGCGATGTCGAGGAGCCGCGTCCCGGGCGGAATGTCGAGGCGATCGAAGAACTCGAGGGCGCCCTTCTCGAGGTATTTCGCGAACACGCCGTAGTCGCCCGATTCCCAGACCGTCTTGAGCCGGGTCTTGAGCGCTGTCATCTCGGGGGTCATGGCCGTGTGGTCGGTGTTGGTCATGCGGCCC
>JANMPI010000166.1:0-5869 GCA_031369785.1 Acidobacteriota bacterium | reverse complement strand
GGAACTCCGACTTCAGGTGCGGGGCCAGCACGCTCAGGGTCTGCCGATCGAGATAGTTGATCACGGTGGACAGGAAGAGCAGCGCGCCGATCCACCACCGATAGCGCCCGGTCACGCGCGCGCCTCCAGCCAGGAGACGCGGACCTGGGGCAGCACCTCGTCCACGTGCTCGCGCTTCACGAACCCGTGCTCGGGGCTCATCGAGTTCGCGGTGCCGCAGGCGACGCCGGGACGGAGGACCTCGTCCGTCGCGAGGCCGCGCGCGAGCCCGACCGCGATTCCGGCCAGCAGGCAGTCCCCGGAACCGACGGTGTTCCCGGCCGGCCGCGCCGGCGCCACCGCGTGGCACACGCGCCCGCCGGTGGCGAGGAGCGCGCCTTGCGCGCCGAGCGACACCACGACCATCTCGATGCCCCGGGCGCACAGCCCGCGCGCGGAGTGGGCGGCGGCCAGCACCCCGTCGATGGCGCCGCTCACCAGCACCTCGAGCTCCTCACGGTTGGGCTTGATCAGGAAGGGGCGCGCGCCGACCGCGGTGCGGAGAAGCGCGCCGCTGGCGTCCACGAGACACCTCACGTGGAGATCAGCGGCCAGCCGCGCGTAGACGTCCTCGCCCAGCCCGCGGGGCACGCTCCCCGAAAGCACCGCGACGTCGGACTCCCGCGCGCGGGACAGGAACGCCTCCCCGAGCGCACGCTGCGCCGCCGCGTCAATTTGCGGCCCCGGCTCCAGGATCTCCGTCACGCGCGCTCCCGCCGCCTCGCGGATGGTGAGGCAGGTGCGCACGCTCTCGACCTCGATTCCGAGGAACGCCACGCCGAGCGGAGAGAGCGCGTCCTCCACGAGCGCGCGGTGCGCGCGGTCGATGACGCCCACCAGCGTCGCGGGCTCGCCGAGGATCCCGATCGCGCGGGCGACGTGCAGCCCCTTGCCCCCCGCGTAGGCGGCCACCGAGGTCGCGCGGTTCACCGCCCCGCTCCGCAGCTCCGCCATCTCCATCGTCTTGTCGATCGAGGTGTTGAAGCCGCCGACGGTGATCACGGCCGCCCGGTCACCAGGCGCTCCGCCTCCGCACGTCCGGCCTGATGCCCGGTGCCGCCGGACCCGCGCGTCGACAGGCTTCCGCACGCCGATCCCCACCGCAGGCACTCGGCGGGGGGCCGCCCGGCGAGCCACGCGAACAGGAACCCGGCGTCGAAGGAATCCCCGGCGCCGGTCGTGTCCACCGGCTCCACGGGGAACGCGGCGACCTCCACCAGGGCACCGTCGACCAGGGCGGCAGCGCCCCGCGGGCCGAGCTTGGCGATGGTCCGCGTGCGGCCGTTTTCCAGGCGGCGCAGCCCCTCGCGGACGTCGTCGGTGCCCGTGATCCCGCGCAGCTCGACCTCGTTCGGAAAGAAGAGGTCGACTTCGCGCAGCGTGTCCTGGAGATCCGCGCCCCAGGTCTCGCTGGGGTCGAAGCCGGGATCGAGCGAGGTCGAAAGCCCCGCCGCGCGGGCGCGCCCGAAGAGAGCGGCGCACGACGGGCGCAGCTTCTGCTGCAGGAAATAGGACGAGACGTGAAGGTGATCGAAGCCGCGGAAGGCGTCGTCCGCGATCGCCTCTCCGGAGAGCGCGGCGATCGAGCCCAGATAGGAGACGAGGGCGCGGTCCCGCTGCGCCGACGTGAGCGACACCGTCACGCCGGTCTTGATGGATGGATCGACCGCCACCCGGGAGACGTCGATCCCCGCCCCGCGCAGGATCTCCACGCAATACGCGCCCCACGGGTCGTGGCCGACCACGCTCAGGAACGCGACCGGCACGCCGAGGCGCGCGAGGCCCATCGCGCAGATCGCCGACGCGCTCCCCAGCGTCATGACGAAGTCGTCGACCAGGACTTCCTTGCCGGGGGCCGGGAACGCCTCGTAGCCCTGCAGGATCAGGTCCACGTTCAGCTCCCCGGCAACGAGGACCCGCTTTGCGGCGCTCGTCATCGCCGGCGGTGGATGGCGAACTCGCCCACCACGCGGCTGATCACTCCTTCGTCGGATGGCGCGTCGGGACGGAGCCCCACGTGCAGGCAGCGGAAGAACGCCAGCAGCTGGCCGGCGACGACGTCCAGCACCGGCGCGTCCTCGTCGGCCACGGCGGCGAGCCCCGGCGAATCGATGACGACGTCGTTCGGGGAGGCGATGTCCGCCGGCACGCCGGGCCCCACGAGCACCTTGCGCGCCCCGAGCTTCTTCTGGTTGAGCTCGCGCACGAGGTCGACTTCGTAGGCGCGCGTGACCGGGTCGGCGGAGAAGAAGCACACCACGAGCGCGTCGCCGTCGATCGCGCACATCGGGCCGTGGCGCAGGCCGAGGAACGTCTCGGGGAACGTTTTCACCTGCCCCGCGGTCATCTCCAGCATCTTGAGCGCGGCCTCGCGCGCGGCGCCGTAGCGGTTGCCGGTGCCCAGATACACCGCCGTCCGGTACTCGCTGCGGGCGATGCGGGCCAGCGCGTCGGCATGGCGGAGAAGCATGTCCGCGGCCTGGTCCGCGAGGGCGGAGACGCGCGCCCGATAACCGCCGAGGTCGCGCGTCAGCCCCAGCAGCCGCCCCGCCAGCACCATGTTCGTGAAGCTGCTCGTCATCACGAGGCTGCGGTCGTTGGTGCGCTCGTCGAGAACGAGGACGGACACGCGCGGATCGCCGGCGTAGCTCGTGGCCAGCCGTCCGTCTCCGTTGCACGTGATCACGAGATGCCGGCAGAGCGGCGACGAGTCCCGCACCGCGTCCACGGCGCCGCAGCTCTCCGGGCTGTTCCCCGATCGCGCGAACGACACGAGCAGGGTCGGAAGCCGATCGGCGAGGCACCCCGCGGGATCGGTGAGGACCGTGCCCGCCGCAATCGGCGCCACGGGAATTCCGAGCGCGCACTGCAGGCCGAGCGAAAGGCACTCCCCGGCGTAGAGCGAGCTGCCGGAGCCGGTGAGGACGATGGCGCCCGGCGCACCGTCGACGTTGACCGCGGCGACGGAGTCCGCAAACGGACGGACGCGGCCCGCCACCCGCTCCGCCGTCTCGAGCCACGTGACCGGCTGCTGGCAGATCTCCCGGAGGGTGTGACCGTATCCGCGGCTATCCTGTTCGTCCGAAGGGGCGGCGAGGAGGGCGCCGACCTCGCCGGGAAGCGACGCCAGCAGGACCAGCCAATCGTCTACGGAGCCGTGCAGCTCCTCCATAGGTCTTCAATCCGCTGATTGACAGCAAAGGAAACGGAGCCTATAAGAAAGCGACGGAAGGTTATCGAAATGAAACGAAAGAGTCAATCACCAAGACCCACCCCCGCTACCCTCGACAGCCTTTCCCTCGGGCACGGGAAGCGGGTCCGTCTCTGGCGGCTCCTTTACGGCCATGGGCCCGCCAACGGGACCCTTCTCGTCCTTCCGCTGGATCAGGGACTGGAGCACGGACCCGCGGACTTCTTCGATAATCCGGCCGCCCTCGACACGGATTTCCAGTTCCGCCTCGCTCTCGAGGGCAAGTACTCGGCGATCGCCCTCGGCATCGGGCTCGCCGACAAGTACATGAAGGAATACTGCGGGCGCGTCCCGCTCATCCTGAAGCTGAACGGCAAGACGAACATCGCCGACGACGGTGACGCCGTCTCGCCGCTCGCCGCCAGCGTGGAGGATGCGGTGCGGCTCGGCGCGGATGCCGTCGGCTACACGCTGTACGTCGGATCGCCGCGGCAGGACCAGGAGATCCGCGAGCTCCAGAAGGTGCGGCAGGACTGCGAGCGGTTGGGGATGCCCCTGGTGATGTGGTCGTACCCGCGCGGCCGGGGGGTGGACGCGAAGGGCGGAAAGGGCACGCTGTACGCGCAGGACTATGCGGCGCGCGTCGCGGAAGAGCTCGGCGCCGACATCGTCAAGCTCCACGAGCCGGACGAGGACAACGAGCGCTGCCCGGAGCCGTACCGGTCACTCCGCGAGACGCCGGCCGCGCGCCTGCGCCGAGTCGTGCGCTCCGCGGGCAAGGTGCTCGTCCTCTTCTCCGGCGGCGTGAAGCAGGACGACGACCAGGCCGTGCTGCGGAAGGTGAAGCTGTACATGGAAAGCGGCGCCACCGGCGTCATGTTCGGCCGCAACATGTGGCTGCGGGACTTCGACCACGCGCTGGCGCTCACTCGCCAGGTCCATCCCATCCTGCGGCGGCATTCCCGGTAGTTCCCGAAGAGCGGAGGGCTTGATGGCGACAGCGAGCAGGTGGAGCCGGAGGCGGTGGTTGTCGAGCCTGGGCGCGGCGTGGGCCGGGCTCACGATGCGCGGACGCGCGGATGCGCAGGACGCCGTCCCCGCCCCGCCGGCCGCGGCGTCAGCGGAGGCGCCGCTCGCGCTCGAGGACTATCAGCCGAAGAGCATGCTGCACGTGGCGGAGACGAAGGTCCCTCGCGCGCGCTACCCCGTGATCGACATGCACACCCACCTGTCGTGGGCGAAGGAAAGCAGCGGCGGCGTCTCCCGCGGCGAGGTGATGAACTTCCTCGCCACGCCGCAGGAGCTGATCACGGTCATGGACCGCAAGAACGTGCGGATGATGGTGAACCTCACCGGGGGCACGGGCGCGGGGCTCGCGGAGAGCATCCGTCGCTTCGAGGGCGCGTACCCCGGCCGGTTCGCGACCCTTACCGAACCGTCGTACGGGTCGTTCAAGGACGAGCACTTCCCGCAAATCCAGGCCGATGCCATCCAGCACGCGAAAAACGCCGGCGCCCGCGGCCTCAAGGTCCTGAAGACGCTCGGACTCTTCCTGCGCGAGGACCTCACCACCGGCCCGCTGGTGAAGATCGACGACAAGCGGTTCGATCCGATGTGGGACGCGTGCGGCACCCTCGGCATGCCGGTGTGGATCCACGTGTCGGACCCGGAAGCCTTCTTCCTCCCCACCGATCGCTTCAACGAGCGCTACGAGGAGCTGTCCAACCATCCCGACTGGTCGTTCCACGGCCGCGACTACCCGAGCAACGCGGAGATCATGGCCGCGCGCGACCGCGTGATCGCCCGTCACCCGCGGACGAAGTTCCTCCTCCTGCACGTCGGGAACGACGCCGAAAACCTCGGCTTCGTCGGCCAGACGTTAGACCGCTTCCCCAACACGTACGTGGAGACGGGGGCGCGCGTCGGCGAGCTCGGGCGGCAACCCCGCACCTCGCGGAAGTTCTTCGACAAGTACCAGGACCGCGTCCTGTTCGGCACCGACGCCGTGCCCCCGCCCTTCGGCAACGAGACGCCCCAGCAGGTCTTCGGCGACGCGCTGTACGAGATCTACTACCGCTTCCTCGAGACCGAGGACGAGTACTTCGACTACGCGCCCGCGCCGGTCCCCCCGCAGGGCCGCTGGTCGATCTACGGCATTGGACTGCCGGACGCCATCCTGAAGAAGGTGTACGAGAGCAACGCCGTCCGCCTCATGGGGCTTCCGTCGTGATCGCGCTCGCGCTGGGTCTCGTCCTCGCTGCCGCGCCGGCATCGAACGCGAAGCCGCGCTACGTCGTCGCGTCCACGACCGCGGCGAGCTCTGCGCTCCTGGCCGGCGACGCATCGGCCTGGAAGAGCGCGCCGCGCATCCAGTGGGGGCCGGCCCCGGTCACCACCGAGTTCGCCGCCCTCTGGTCGAAGGACGCGCTGTATCTCCGCTTCGACGCGCGCGATCCCTCGCCCTGGCACACCATGACAAAGCGCGACGAGCACCTCTGGGAAGAGGAAGCCGTCGAAGCGTTCCTCGACCTCGATCGCTCCGGCCGCAACTACGCCGAGATCGAGATCAGCCCCGGCAACGTCGTCTGCGACGTGCGGATGGTGACGCCGTACCCGAACAAGAAGTACGACCTCACCTGG
>JANMPI010000148.1:0-2507 GCA_031369785.1 Acidobacteriota bacterium | reverse complement strand
AGGAGCATCGGCTCCAGCAGGTCGCTGGCGCCGGCGGTCATGGACACGATGTAGACGTCGCAGGTCTCGCGGCCCAGCTCGGCCTGCATGCGGCGCGCGCAGGCGAAGACGGCCAGCGCCTCTTCCGTCTCCGGGGAGTATGCGAAGTGCGGGCGCACCAGCGGCCGCGCCGTCGTGAGCTCGCGGACGAGGAGGGCCACCCGCGCGTCCTCGTCCAGCGACGCGTAGTCGTCCATCACCCCCGCCGCGCGCAACACCTCCGCCACCACCGACTCGTGCACGGCGCTGTGCTGCCGCAGGTCGAGCCGGGCGAGGTGAAAGCCGAATACCTCCGCGCGCCGCCGCACGTCGCGGAGCGCGCCGTCGGCCAGCCGGGACGCGCCCTCGGCGCGCAGGCTCTCCGCCATCAGCGTGAGGTCGGCGCGCAACGCCGCCGCCGCGCGATACGCGACATGGTGATCGCCCGGATGCGGGGCCTCGATCGCGCTGCCCCACAGGCGGTGCGCGTGCTCGAGGGCATCCTCCGGCGCGTCCTCCGCCTCCGCCATCCGCGCCTCCGCCATCCGCACCCGGTGCAGCCGCCGCGCGGCGCGCAGGCGGCGGCGCATGAACGCGAGCTTGCGGCGGTACGGCTCGGCCGCGAACTGCCCGTCCGCCGATCGCGCGACGTCGGGCATGGCCGCGGCGTCCTCCTCGATGCTCGCGGACAGCGCGGCGCTCGGCGACTCCGAGCTCACGGAGAGATGGCGCTGCAGCGTGTCGAGGTCGCGCTCGAACAGTTCGAGGGCGACGTCCTTGTGCACGAGGAGCGTCTGCTCGGTCACGCGCGCGGTGACGTTCGGGTTGCCGTCGCGGTCGCCGCCGATCCACGAGCCGAAGCGCAGGAACGGGGGGACGTCGAACGCCTCGCCGGGATAGGACAGGGCAAGCGCGTCGTCGATCGCGCGGTAGAGGCGGGGGACGACCTCCCATAGCGATTGCTCGAAGTAATAGAGGCCGTTCCTCACCTCGTCGAACACCGACGGCGCGAGGCGGTGGACCTCGTCCGTCCGCCAGAGGGCGGTGATCTCCTCGCGGATGGCGTCCAGCAGGCGCGCGTGCCCCCGCGCGGCGCTGTCCTCGTCGAGGGCGGCGGTGAGCTGGCCCAGGCGGCGGAGCTTCTCGAGGACCGTGCGTCGTCGGGCCTCCGTGGGATGGGCGGTGAACACGGGCTCCACGGCCAGGCCGGAGAGGAGGGAACGCACGCGATCCGCGGTCGCTCCGCCGCGCGCGGCCTCCGCGAACGCCTCCGCCACCGATTCGCGTACGACTTCGCCCCGGGCCTCGCGCTCCCGCAGGACGCGCAGGCGATGGCGCTCCTCGGCGATGTTCACGAGATGGAAGTATGCGGAGAAGGCGCGCACCACGAGCCGCGCCTCGTCGAGCGACAGCGCGGCGGTGCGGTCGAGCAGGGCCTGGCCCTCGGGGCCGAAATCGGCCGGGCGCGGATCGCCCGCGCGGAGTGCCTTGGTGCGGGCGCGGTATTCCTCGACGAGGTCGAACGCGGCCCCGCCCGCGGACTCCTTCAGCACGCCGCCGAGGAGGTGGCCGAGGGCGTTGACGTCGTGGCTCAGCGGATCGTCTTCGGTCTCTTTCGTGGTCGCGGTGCGCTCCTCCGGTCCAGTCTACGCGCCGGTTGGCGTGCTAGCCTCGACGCCGATGCAACCAGCCGCACAGCCGGCGCGCCCCGCGCCGCGGCCCGAGCCGGCGTGGGCCGCGCTCGACGACGAGGCCCTCCTCGACGTGCGGATGTGCGACCTGGGGCTCTCCATCGCGGGGAGCGGGCTGGAGGCGCGCCTCGCCGAGCTCGAATCGGAGCTGGCCCTGCGCGGGCTCGTCTTCCGTCCCCACTACTGGCTCTCCGACGAGTGGTTCTGCCCCGACGGGGTGCCCGGGATCGCCATCCCGTTCTACCTCGCCCACCCGCGGCTCGCCCGGCTGGAGCAGGCACAGATGCTCGAGGTCGAAGGCGGCACGGTCGAGTGGTGCCTGAAGATCCTCCGGCACGAGGCGGGTCACGCCATCGACAATGCCTATCGTCTCCGGCAGCGGCGGCGGCGGCGCGAGCTGTTCGGGCCGAGCTCCGCCCCCTATCCGCAGTACTACCTGCCGCGGCCGTACAGCAAGAGCTTCGTGATGCACCTCGACGCCTGGTACGCGCAGAGCCATCCCGACGAGGACTTCGCGGAAACGTTCGCGGTCTGGCTCGATCCCGCCGGCGACTGGCGCTCGCGCTACGCGGACTGGCCGGCCTTCCGGAAGCTCGAGTACGTCGAGACGGTGATGCGGAGCCTGGCCGGCGAGCCGCCCGCGATGAGCACGCCGGCCACCGTCGAGCCCCTCGAGGAGCTGACGAAGACGCTGCGTGAGCACTACCTGCAGCGCCGGGCGTTCTACGGCCTCGACCATCCCGACTTCTACGATCGCGACCTGCGCCGCCTCTTCTCCGACGACCCTCAGCACGGGTC
>JANMPI010000127.1:0-31491 GCA_031369785.1 Acidobacteriota bacterium | reverse complement strand
AGCCTTCTCGTGGCCATGCCGCCGGCTTCGGCCACGACGGTGCTGCGGTCGAGGGTCTTCACCTCCGGGACGACCTTCTCCACGAAGGTGAAGACGTACCGGCAGTGGACGTAGGCCCTCGTCCCGAGCGCGCGGCCCACGTTCACGCCGAGAAAGGCCTCGCGCGTCCCCTTGCCGGGAACCGCCTCGCCGGTGACCTCGTAGGCGTGCGAAGGGATACTGGCTCCGACGAGGGGGGTGATGGTCACCGGAAGGAGCACCGCCATGAATCGGAGCTCCACGCGCCCATCCTGGAAATCCGCATGGTACCGGCCGTCGTCGAGCGGGCCGAGGGCGACCCCCGCCGGGAACGATCCGCTGAGGCGTGTGGCGATGAACGGGAGGCCGGCGGTCACCGCGACGCGGTCGGTGATCGCATACGTGGCCTCGACGGCGATGCTCCTGGCATGCGTTCCCCCGAAGGGGTCGCTGGCTCCGGTCGAATCGAAGTGGCCGCGGAACGCATAGTCGGCGAGGGTCATCGCTACGGCGCCTTCGCCCTTCGCCGGCAGCCAGGCCTGGGCTGCGGCCGAAGCGGGAAACCCGAGACCGATCAAGAACGCGCCGGCCATCCGGGCGCGACGTCTCACTTCCCGCTCAGCGCTTCCTGCGGTTGGTCTCGCCCTTGACGATCCGCTCCATCACGTCGTCGATGCGCGCGAGCAGGTCCTGCTTCCTCCCCGGCGACTCCGCCACGTGGTGGTATTTCCGCAGGGCGGCCTCGCGGGCGTCCGTCGAGGGGTGGACGAGAAGAGGGAGGACGTCCGTTGGGGCAGATGCGCCGAGTGTCTTCTCCACGGCGCCTACGTCCTCGATGGCGGCCAGGATGAGGTTGGGATGATCACGGCTCATCGCGGCGGCCATTGCCGCGGAGTCTTCGAGGACCAGCGGGTGGTGACCCGCCCGCTTGAGGGTGGGGGCCAGCTCGCGCATCGTCCCCGCGAGCGCGGATCCGGGGCGCGCATAGAGGAGGATGCACGCGGGACGGATCGCGACGTAGCCTCCCTGGTACCGCGCGCCGCGGCCCACGCGCAGGAACTTGTCGCCGCACGCGTCGACCTCGGCCACGGCGGCGGCCAGGCATCCCGCGGCAACCGCCCACGCCATCAGCTTCAAGGCGACCTCCTCAGCGGACGATCACGGTCATGCACCCGCTGCGTATCTCGGTGCGCGGAGCGGATTCATCGTCGACCAACCGCATCTGCACGTCGAACTGCGTACCCGCGGGGGTCGTGGCCAGCCGGAACTCGAACTCCTTCGTCGCGTCGCCGCTGCCGTCCGTCGTCATGGTGATCGCGTCTCCCGGGTTCGGACGGGGGAAGGTCACGAACGACGGAGCGGGCGCATCACCCGGCCCCCACGGCGACACTCCCGCGGCCCGCTGACAGATGCCGTCCGACCCCAGGGGACGCCCGACCTCCGCCGCGCGCTGGAGGATGTACGTCGTGCCGGGGACAGCGCCGTGCACGCGGAAGCGGATCGTCGCCGCGAAGGTTTGCTCGGGGACGGGGAACGAGGTGACGCTGACGCCGCCGGTTCCGCAGGCACCCCCGCCGGAAATTCTCGACAGCGCCGACTGGTGCGTTCCCGCCGGCGGCTCCGCGAAACAGGGGGGGGACGCGTCGGTCGCGTAATGACAGCCGATGCCAAGGGTGGCCAGCACGGCGACGGCCAGCGAGCGTGCCATCCGAGACCTCACGTGAGGGCGAGAGCATAGCAGCCCCGCCCTCCGTGAGGAGAACTCAACGCGCCGTTACCGTGAAGCACGTGCTTCGAAGCTCGGTGGTGGGAGCGGCGACGTCGTCGGCCAGGCGGAACATCACGTCGAACGCCGTACCTGCCGGGATCACCGCGACCGCGAACTGGAACTCCACCGAGCCGTTCCCGCTGGCGTCCGTCCTCACCGTGATGGGCGCTCCAGCGGGCGCGAAGGTGACGAATGTCCCCCCCGGCGCAGGAGGATCGCTCGGCGACCAGGGCGACTGGCCGAGCGCGCGCTGACAGATGCCGTCCGAGCCGCTGGCCCGCCCGACCTCCGGCGCGCGCTGGACGATGTAGGTCGTGTTCCGCGCCGCCCGGGCGACCTCGGCCCTGATCGTGGCCTCGAACGTGTGCGTCGCGTTGGCAACGGGCGACACGCTGACGCCGCCGAGCCCGCGTCCGATCGATGCCACGAGGACGGCCTGGTGCGTCCCCGCCGGCGGCTCCGCGAAGCTCGGCGACGTCCCGGTGTCTCCGCACCCCATCGTCACGACCAAGGCCGCGGCCACGGTTCCGGCGATCGCACAGTTCATGAGCGCCTCCTGGTCGTGCAATCTCGCAGCAGCGGGAAGAGATGAAAATGGACGCGACGTCCTCTTCATGTCCCCTCGGGCTAGAATCGCGGCCGTGGCTGTGGCGAGCGGCGCGCCGTTGATCCGGTTCGGTCCGTTCGAGATGGATCCGGACACGGGCGAGCTGCGGCAGCGAGGCGCGCGCATCCAACTCCAGCAGCAGCCTTTCCAGGTGCTGGTCATGCTCCTGGAACGCCCCGGCCGGCTCGTGACCCGCGAGCACCTCCGGACCCGGATCTGGCCCGACGCCGTCTTCGTGGACTTCGACCATGGGCTGAACAAGGCGGTGAGCAAGCTGCGGCGCGCGCTGGGCGATTCGGCAGACGACCCGCGCTACGTCGAGACGCTGGCCCGGCGCGGATACCGCTTCGTCGCTCCCGTGGACGGCATCGCTCCCCCGGCCGCCGCCGCCACGTCCACCTTGCGGCTGATCTGGGAAGGACGGGCGATCGCCGTTGCGGAGGGCTCGAGCGACATCGGCCGGGACCGCGGGGCCGCGATCTGCGTCGACGCGCCGAGCGTCTCGCGACACCACGCCCGGGTGGTGTTTTGCGAAGGCCGGGCGACGATCGAGGACTTGCGGAGCAAGAACGGGACCTCGGTCAACGGCCGCCCGATCGATGGGGCGGTGGCGTTGTCCGACGGCGACGAGATACGGGTGGGGTCGGCGCTCCTGCTGGTCCGGGCCTGGGCCGAAGATTCGACGGCCACTGGATCGTCCTAGTGCCGGTGTCCCAGATGTCGCGATCGAACTGACGCCGCGCTGCCATGCAAGCTCCCCCGCCCTGGGCCCGCGCCGCATTCGACCACGCGGCGCGGATCGCCACCCGCCCCCATCCGCCGACCGGGTTCCGGGCCGCGGCCGCGTTGGGGCGGATCGCCAGCCGGATGGGCGTCCACGGGCCGCCGCCTTCGGACATCGCACGCCTGCTTCCCGAAGCGTCTTCCCGCCTGTGCGCCTCCGCCGCCCGCCAGATCGCAGCCAACCACGTCCGGAATCACGCGCTCATCGCTCTCGTCCGCGGCGGCGGCCTGGAGTCGCTGGCGCGGGGGACGGCCTTTGAAATTGGAGGCGACGGGATCAGGGACCGCGCGCGCGCGCGGCGGCCCGCCCTGCTCGCGACGTGGCATGTGGGCGCGACCCTGGGGCTCGGCGCGGCCCTCCATCGGCTGGGCGTGCCCGTGCTCATGATCCGGGAGGGACCCTTCTTTCCCTCCACCTCGACCGTGCAGGTCCTGTCGAACCAGGGATCCGCCGAGGAGCGGGCGCTCATCCTGCGACGCGCCGTGGAGTGGCTGCGCGACGGCGGCCATGTGATGGCGGCCCTGGACGGGGGCGGTCCGCCGCAGTCGGCGGCGGTTCCCTGCCTCGGGCGGGGAGTCACTCTGTCGCGCGGAGTGCTGGCGCTCGCCCGCCTGGTTCAGGCGCCGGTGATTCCCGTGGTGGCCCGCTGGATGCCCGACGGCACGATCAGCGCACGTGCGTACCCGGCGTTGCCGCCGCCGGAGGCAAAGTCGCCGCCGGCCGATTTCGAACGACGGCTGGCCGAAGAGGCCGGGCGCTGGCTCGAGGAGTACATCCGCCAGCAGCCCGGCGAGCTCTGGCCGAGCAGCCTGCGCTGGCTCCTGGCCGCGACGCCGTTCGAGAGCGGCGGCCCGGCGTGACCGCCAGCGCGCCGCTCGTCGCCCCGCTCCCCGCGAGAACGATCCTCGAGGTCCTGGCGGATCGCGCGGAGTTCTCCCCACACGCCATCGCTTTCGGCGTGGGCCTGGAGACGATCACGTACGGCGCGCTCTGGGAGGACGCGGGGCGCCTGGCCGCGACGCTTGCCGGCCGAGGGCTCGGGCGCGGCGACCGCTGCGCGCTGGTCCTGCCCACCAGCCTCGACTTCCTGCGCGCTCTCTTCGCGGTGCAGCTCACGGGGGCGGCGCCCGTGGCGATCGACCCCCGGCTGCCGGCGGCGCGAACAGCCCGTCTGCTGGGCGGCCTGCGCTGCTCCGAAGTCCTTACCGCCGAGGGCATCGCGGCGTGGCGCGACCTCCGACCCGCGGCGGGACGGATGCCGCAGCCTCCCGGCCCCGGCGACACCGCATTCCTGCAGCTCACCTCGGGGTCGACGGGGGAGCCGCGGGCCGCGGTGATCCTGCACGCGAGCCTCATGGCCGCTTCGCGCGCGGCCCTCGCGCGGCTCGGCGTCCGCGAGGACGACGTCTTCGTCACCTGGGTTCCGCTGCACCACAACGTCGGTCTCGTGCGCTTCGTTTTCGGCGCGCTCTTCTTCGGGCGCCCGTCGTACCTCGTGCCGCCGTCGGCGACCGGCCTCCGCGCCTGGCTGGAAACCGCGACGCGCGTCCGCGCGACGATCACCGGCAGCCCCGACTTCGGCTATCGGACCGCGGCGCAGACCGTCGATCCGCGCGGCCTCGACCTCCGCCGCCTTCGCATCGCGGCCAACGGCGGCGAGCCCGTCCGCCGGTCCACCATCGAGCAGTTCGAAGGGAAGTTCGGCCTCCGTGGAGTGGTGCGGCCGGGCTATGGCCTCACCGAAGCGACCATGGTGGTGACGCTTCTCGCTCCCGGGGAGCCTTTGCAATACGACGACGCGGGAGCGCCGAGCTACGGGCGCCCGTATCCCGGGGTCGAGGTCCGCATCGCGGGAAGCGACGGGAGCACGCTGCCGCCGGACGAGAACGGAGAAATCCTGGTGCGCGGCGAGTCCGTCTTCGCCGGCTATTTCGACGACCCCGAGGGGACACGCGCGGTGCTCCGCGACGGCTGGCTGTGGACGGGCGACATCGGGCGGCTCGACCGCGACGGCGGGCTGCATGTCTCCGGCCGCCGCAGCACGCTCATCAAGCGCGCGGGCGCGGGGGTCTTTCCGGCCGAGGTGGAGGAGATCGTGGCCGGGGTCGCCGGCGTGCTGGCGGCCGCGGCCGTCGGAATGCCCCCCCGCAGACCAGCCGGGAACGACGACCTGGCGGTGGTTGCGGAGGTGACGGCGACGAGGGCGGGCGGCGACACCACGCTCGCGGAGCTTGCCGGCGCGATTGCGCGGGCCGTCGCGCGCGGCCTGGGGTTCGCCCCCGCGAGGGTGGTACTGGTCAGGCCGGGCACGCTGCCGCGCACACCCAGTGGAAAGGTCCGCCGCGCCGAGCTGCAGCAGCGCCTCGTCGACGGCGCGCTGGCCCGCGACCACGCACTCCTGCTCGCCCTCCCGGAGTTCAGTGCCGGTCCGGCGGCGCCCGCTGGAGGCAAGACACCAGCCGGCCGACCGTGAGCGGACCCTCGTCGAGGATCTCGCCCGGCACCGCCACGCCGAAAAGAGCTTCGCACTCGAGGAAGAGCTCGACGATCCGGACCGAGTCGTAGCCGACGTCGGTCAGCGCGCGCTGATCGGCGAGGGGATCCGAGGGCGGCACGGGCGCGAGCTGCCGGATGAGGAGTCGGACCTCGCCCGCGATGTCGCGGCCTGCGTCCCGGCTCAGGCGGGCTTGCTCCCCGCCGCGTAGGCCAGCGACCAGGAAACGCGCACCGCGTCCGCGGTCACGTCCACGTCGAGGTCGCCGGTCACCGCCGCGCGGACGTCACGGTCGCTCTGGCCCGCGAGGCCGAAGAGCTCGCGGAAGAACACGAGCAGGACTTCGAAATCCGGAAATACCCATTGGCAATGCTGCTCCCGCTCGACGACGTCGCGATAGCCCGCCGCGGTCAGGAGTGCCGCCAGCTCGCCGCGGGCGAGGAACTCGCCGGCGTGCCCCGTGACGGAAAGGCGGTCGACGGAGCCGTTCAGGAACCGCGCGACGTCGGAGCCCGCGCTCACGTCGGCGACCGCGATGCGCCCGCCGGGACGCAGGATCCGCTCCGCCTCGGCCGCGAACGCGGCCTTGCTGTCGAGGTGATGGAGGCCGGCGAGGCTCGCCACCCGGTCGACGCTATCGTCCTGCAGGGCGATCCGGTCGAGGGTCGACACGACGCGCGGAAACCGCGCTGCGATACCCCGCGCGAAGGGCGCCGCGGGCTCGACGCACACGACGGCGGCGTTCCTGCCCAGGGCCTCGATTCCCTCCGCGACATAGCCCCCGCCCGCGGGCACGTCGCAGACGACGTTCCCCGGGTTCAGCTCGAGGAGGTCGATGAGCAGCCGCCGCTCCGTTTCACGCGCGCCGGGGCACAGGCGCATCGCGCGGTTGTAGTCGCCTCCGCGCGCGGTGAAGATCTCCTTGTATCCGACGGGGAGGACGCGCACGCGTCAGATCTCCACGGCCGAGCCCGCCGCGTTCAGCACCCGGGCGCGGCCGCCCTGGACGGAGACCACCGGGACCGGCTCGAACGACCACCCCGATTGCGCGGACAGGTTGTACGCGCCGACGTCGCACACGACGAGCGCGTCGCCTTCGGCAAGCCGCGGCAGCGGCCGCGCGTGCGCGAAAACGTCGAACGACGCGGGCAGCGGTCCCACGACGGTGTAGACGCCGTGATCCGGTGCTTGCGGTCGGGCGGCGTGGACGATCTCGTGCCACCCGCGGCCCACGAAAAGCGCGTTCTGGACGCGGCTCGCTTCGAGCACGGCGAACCGGACGCCCGCCTCCTCCTTCAGCCGGACGACACGGGCAACGAGGTGGAACGCGTCCGAGACGAGCAGGCGGCCCGGCTCCAGGAGGACGCGCGCTGGAGGATCGGCGCGCAGCTCGTCGCCGACGGCGGCGACGATGTCTTCGAAGGAGGCGATCGCGTCGGGAGGCGGGACCGCCATCGGCGACCCCGCCGCGAGGGAGTCGAAGGAAGCCTCCGGATACCGGACCTCGGAGCACACCGCGAAGCCGCCGCCCAGGTCGAGGGTCGGGAGGTCGATCCCTTGGCCACGCAGTGACCGGCGGAGTGAGGCCAGCCGTCGCGCCAGAATGCGGTAGGGCTCCGCGGAGGTGACCCCGGTGCCGATGTGCGCCGAAAGCGATTCGATGCGGACCAGGGGCGAGGCACGCAGCGCCTGGAGCGCGTCGCGAAACCCCGGCCCCGAAGGGTCCAGCCCGAACGCGGCGCCGCACCCGTCTGCGGTCACCCGCAGTCCCGCCCGCGCGGTGCGGCCCCCTGCCGCGGCCACCTGTGCGAGCGCGGTCGCCTCGCTGGCGGAGTCCACCTGGACGAGGGCCCCGCGCCCCACCGCTTCCCGCAGCCAGGCGTCGCTCTTTCCCGGGCCGTTCATCACCGTGCGCTCGCCCGGGAAGCCGGCCCGCGCGGCGGCCCCCAATTCGCGCGACGAGACCACCTCGGCGCCCATCTTTTCCTCGCCCAGGATCTCGAGGACGCGCGGGTGTCCGTTGGCCTTCAGCGCATAGACGACGTCGCCGCCAGGCAATTGCCTGGCCACCGCGGCCAGCGCGCGACGCGCGTTCTGTCGCAGTCGCTCCTCGCTGAACAGGTAGAAGCCGCGATCGAGGCGGCGCGCCAGGGCGGCGATCGGCACCCCGTCGAGCGCGAGCCCGTCCGCGCCGGCGCGGAAGTCCCAGTGCGCGAGGGGGAGCCGGCGAGTGTGGGGGACGGCGGACTGCGAAGCCACGGATGCCGTCACAGGGGGCCGAGTCTAACACCGCGACTCGCCACCTCCCGCGGGTAGACGTGTCAGAATCCCCGGCTCCATGGCGCTCCGGAAGACGGCCGCGGTGCGGGTCTTCAAGTTCGGCGGGACCTCGGTGGGCACGGCGGAAGCCCTGCGCACCGCAGCCACGCACGTGGAGGCGGACACCTCGCCGCTGGTGGTCGTGGTGTCCGCCATGGCCGGCATCACCGATCTCCTGGTCGCCGCCGCCCGCGCAGCTCGTGACCAGGAGGCCGCCCGGGTCGCGGACGCGATCCGTGACTTCCGCGATCGGCACGTGGCGCTGGTGCGGCAGACCCTCGTCGTCCCGAAGACGCTCGACGCCGTCTCCGCCGAAGTGGAGGGCTCGGCCGTCGAGCTGGCCGCGCTCTGCGACGGCGTGCGCATCCTCCGCGAGCTGACCTCGCGTACGGAGGACGCCGTGGTCGCGCGCGGAGAGCGGCTGATGGCGCGGCTCTTCGTGGCGCTGCTCGGCGAGCGTCGCCGCCGCGCCGCCTATGTCGACGCCACCGAGGTCCTCTTCACGGAGCGTCGGTTCGGCAGCCTCTGGCCGGACTTCGGCCGTTGTGAAAAAGCGGCCACGCGCAAGCTGAAGCCCGCTCTCCGCGCGGGGAGGATCGTGGTGCTGCCGGGATTCCTGGCCACCGGCCCCGACGGCGAGCTGGTGACCCTCGGCCGCGGGGGCTCGGACTTTTCCGCCGCGATCCTCGCCCGCGCCCTCCAGGCGACGAGTCTCACGCTGTGGAAGGAAGTCGACGGCCTCATGACCGCGGACCCGAAGAGCGTGGCCGATGCCCGTGTCGTGCCCGAGCTCCACTATCGCGAGGCGGCGGAGCTCGCCTACTACGGCGCGCGCGTGCTCCATCCGCGGACGATGCTGCCGCTCGTCGAGCGCGCCATCCCGCTCCACGTGCGCAACACGTTCAACGCCGCCTTCTCCGGCACGCGCATCGCAGGCGACGTGGCGCCGGGCGCGTATCCGGTGAAGGCGCTCACCGCCATCCCGCGGCAGGCCCTGGTGTCCGTCGAGGGGAGCGGGATGATCGGCGTGCCCGGAGTGGCCGCGCGCACGTTCGCGGCCCTCGCGCAGGCCGGCCACTCGGTGAGCATGATCAGTCAGGCCTCGAGCGAGTCCAGCATCTGCTTCGTGGTCCCGGATTCCGAGGCGGACGACGCGACGCGCGCGCTCCGCGAGGCCTTTGCGGCCGAGCTCGCCACGCGCCTCGTCGACACCGTGCGCGCGGAGAAGGGGATCTCGCTCGTGGCGGTGGTCGGGCTCGGGATGCGCGGCGCGCCGGGGATCGCGGCGCGGACGTTCTCCGCCGTGGCCCGCGAGCGCATCAACGTGGTGGCGATGGCGCAAGGCTCGTCGGAGCTGAACATCACTCTCGCCGTGCGCGATCGCGATACCGCCGCCGCGCTCCAGGCCCTGCATCGCGAGTTCCAGCTCGACCGGATCCGTCCCCTGCCGGACGTCTTTGGCCGGCAGGCCGGGGTTACGCTGCTGGGCTTCGGCCGCATCGGCCGCGAGCTGTCCCGGCAGATGGCGCAGCAGGAGCGCTACTTCGCCCACGAGCTCGGCCTGCGGCTGCGTTGCGTCGCCGTCGCCGACCGCTCCGGCGTGAAGGTGCGCGAGAAGGGCTTCGAGATCGCCCAGCTCGAGGCGCTCGCGCAGCGGAAGGAGGAAGGCCGCTCCCTCTTCGCGCGGAAGTCGATCTCCGTTCCCGAGGTCGCGCGGCAGCTGCGGAAGAAGCTGTGGAGCCTGCCGTCGTGGCGCTCCGTCCTCGTCGATCTCACCGCGGACGAGACCATGCCGCTTCTCCGCGAGGCGCTCGACCAGCGCTGCCACGTCGTGCTCGCGAACAAGAAGCCGCTGGCCGGGCCGCAGGACGAATTCGACGCGCTGCTGGAGACCGCGCGCCGGCGCAAGGTGTCGCTGCGCTACGAGGCCACCGTCGGCGCCGGCCTTCCGGTGCTCGACACGCTCAAGAAGCTGGCGGAGGCGGGCGACCGCGTGGACACGATCCTCGGCTGCCTGTCCGGCACGCTCGGCTACGTCATGACCCAGATCGAGGGCGGCGCACGTTTCTCGGAGGCGGTGCGACGCGCGTTCGATCTCGGGTATACGGAGCCGGACCCGCGGGACGATCTCTCCGGCGCCGACGTCGCGAGAAAGGCGCTCATCCTCGCCCGCACGCTGGGGCGCCGCGCGGAGATGGGCGAGATCGCGCTGGAGCCGCTCTTCCCGCCCGGGCTCCGCCACGACGACCCGCAGCGCTTTCTCGCCGGCCTCACCGCGATGGACGAGCCGATGGCGGACCGGCTGGCCGCGGCGCGACGCCGCAAGGAGGTGCTGCGGTACGTCGCGCGCATCGCCGCGGACGGCATCCGGGTGGGCGTGGAGGCCGTGCCCGAGGCCTCGCCGCTCGGACGCCTCCAGGGCACGGACAATCAGGTCATGCTGCACACCCGCCGCTACCGCGCGAACCCCCTGGTGGTCACCGGTCCCGGGGCGGGGGCGGAGGTCACGGCGGCGGGCGTGCTCAACGACGTCGTGGCCATCGCCACCGGGGGCGCATAGCCGTGGGCCGCCGCGCCACCGTCTTCGCGCCCGGCAGCATCGGCAACGTCGGCCCGGGGTTCGACGTGCTCGGCCTCGCGGTGGCCGGGATCGGCGACACGGTCACGGTTGAGCTCCACGACGGGCCGGATGCCATCGAGGCGGTGACCGGCCGCGACGAGTCGCGCATCCCCCGCGATCCCGCGCGCAACTGCGCGAGCATCGCCGCCCGCGCGTTCCTCGATTCCTCGGCGGCGCGCGGTGCGCGGTTCCGCATGACCATCGACAAGGGCCTCGCCGTCGCGGGGGGCATGGGAGGGAGCGCGGCCAGCAGCGTGGCGGGAGCGCTGGCGGCCGCGCGCGCGATCGAGCAGGATCCTTCCCCCGCCGCGCTCATGGCCGCCGCGCTGGCCGGCGAATTCGCGGTCGCCGGCCGACACCTCGACAACATCGCGGCGTCGGCGCTCGGCGGATTGACGCTCGTCCGCGATGCGGAGGCGATGGACGTCGTGCGGATCCCGCTGGGGGGCGAGTGGTGGGTCGCCCTCGTCACTCCCGAGGTGCGCATCGAGACCCGTGCCGCGCGGGCGCTGCTCCCCGATGCGTGGGGGCGCGCGAGCTGGGTCCAGCAGATGGCGAACACCGCCGCCCTCGTGCACGCCTTCGCGGCCGGCGATCAGCGCCTCGTGCGGCGGGCGCTGGACGACCGTTTCGCGGAGCCGCGGCGGGCCGCGCTCATCCCGTGCTTCGCGGAGGTGAAGCGCGCGGCGCTCGACGCCGCGGCGCTGGGCTGCAGCATCAGCGGGTCCGGCCCCACCGTCTTCGCGCTCGCCGCGGCGTCCGATGACGCCCGCCGCTGCGCGGTCGCGATGCAGGCGGCCTTCGGCTCCACCCCTTCCACCGCGCACGTGGGCCGCGTCTCGGCGGAGGGCGCGCGAGAGCTGCCATGACCATTGCCGAGCGCCTGCAGTGCCTGGCCTGCGCGTCGACGTACGCGATCCTTGACCCCCGCATCGACTGCGGCTGCGGCGGGCTCCTCTCCGTGGAGCGCGCGGCCGGTTTCATGCGGGGGATCGAGACGCGCCGGTTCGACGGCCGGCTCGGCAGCCGCGCGAACGTCGATCGCTCCGGGGTGTGGCGGTTCCGCGAGGCGGTGATGGAGGTAGGGGAGGGCGCCATCGTCACCCATCCGGAGGGCGGCACGCGGCTCTACGAGCGCCAGGCGCTCTCGAGCTGGGCCGGCGTGGGGCGGGTGACGTTCAAGCACGAGGGCGAGAACCCGACGGGATCGTTCAAGGACCGCGGGATGACCGTCGCGGTCACCCAGGCCGTCCGCCTCGGCGCGACCGCCGTGGCCTGCGCCTCCACCGGGAACACCAGCGCGTCGCTCGCCGCCTATGCCGCGCAGGCGGGACTGAAGGCGCTCGTCTTCATCCCCGCGGGCAAGGTCGCCCTGGGCAAGCTCTCGCAGACGCTCGCCTACGGCGCCACCTGCCTGAAGGTGCGCGGCGACTTCGACGCCGCCATGCGCCTCGTGCAGGAAGCGTCGCGGGCGCTCGGGATCTATCTCCTGAACTCGATCAATCCCTTCCGCATCGAAGGGCAGAAGACGATCGTGTGGGAGCTCCTGCAGGACATGGCCTGGGACCCGCCGGACTGGATCGTCGTTCCGGCCGGGAACCTCGGGAACACGAGTGCCTTCGGCAAGGCGCTGCTGGAGGCGCACGAGGGCGGGTGGATTCGGCGCCTGCCGCGGCTGCTCGCGGTGCAAGCGGCGGGCGCCAACCCATTTGCCCGCGGCTTCCGCGAGGGATTCGCGGAGCGCCGCCGCATGACCCCGGAGACGGTGGCCACCGCGATCCGGATCGGTGATCCGGTCTCGTGGGATCGCGCCCGCGCCGCCATCGCGGCCACGCGCGGGGTGGTCGCCGAAGTGACGGATGCCGAGCTGCTGGAGGCCAAGGCGCGCATCGATGCCGCGGGCATCGGGTGCGAGCCCGCGTCCGCGGTAACCCTGGCCGGCCTGCGCAAGATGCGCGCGGAAGGCATCGTGCGCGAGGACGAGCGCGTCGCGTGCATCCTGACCGGCCACGTGCTCAAGGACCCGGACGTGATCCTCGCCCAGAAGGATCGCATCGCCGCGCGGCTGATCGAGATCGACCCGACGCTGGCCGCGGTGGAAGCGGCGCTCGACCGTTAGGAACGACTTGGCCCGCCTACAACACGAAGCTCGGCCGCGCCTCCTGCCAGCGCCCGCGCGTGAAGTCCGGGAACGCGACCGCCGAGCCGCCGGACCGGACCGATTCCTCGGACAGCGGCCCGGGAGCGCTCCACGTCGCCGCGTCGTACACGTCCATGTCCGGAGCGAGCCCTTCGCGCACGCACTGCATCAGGCGCCAGCTCATCACGTAGTCCATGCCGCCGTGGCCGCCACCCCGAGCCGCTTTCCCGAGCCTCGTCCAGAGTGGATGCTCGAACCGCTTCTTCTGGTCCTTCAAGGACCCCCAGCTCGCATGCCCCTTCTTCTGCGACCCGTCGAGGAAGAGCCGCGGCGGATAGTCGCGGAAGACACCCCTGGTCCCCGCGACGTGGTTGATGCGGGTGTAGGGGCGCGGCGTCACCACGTCGTGTTGCAACAGCACCGTGCGCCCGCGCGCGGTGCGCAGGATGCTGGTGTTCATGTCGCCGCAGGCGTAGGTCTCGGAGCGGCGGGGGTCTCCGGCCGGCAAACGGTCGCGGCGAGCGGACAGGCTTTTCTCGCTGGAGCTCATGGACACGATCGCCTCGAAGCGATCGCCGCGGTTGATGCCGAGATACCCCGCCACCGGCCCCAGCCCGTGCGTCGGATAGATGTTTCCGTTGCGTGAGAAGTGCTCGTCGCGGCGCCATGTCCCCTCGTGGTCGTCGAAGAGGACTTCGCGCAGGTCGTGGATGTAGGCCGCCTCCGCGTGCGTGAGCTCGCCCAGCAGCCCGGCGCGGACCATTCCCAGGACCATGAGCTCGTTGTACCCGAAGCAGCAGTTCTCGAGCATCACGCAGTGCCGCCGCGTGCGCTCGGAGGCGTCGACCAGCCGCCAGCAGTCGGCGAGCGTCGTCGCGGCCGGGACCTCGACGAAGGCGTGCTTGCCCGCCTCCATCGCGGCCACCGCCATGGGCACGTGCCATCGCCACGGCGTCGCGATGTACACGACGTCGAGGTCGTCCCGCGCCACGAGGTTCTCGAAATCGCTCTCGCCGGCGAAGTACGCGGCGGGCGGCTTCTGCCCGGCCTTTTCTACCTCGGACTGCGCCGCTTCGACCCGCGATCTCACGAGATCGCACACCGCGTGGATCTCGACCGCCGGAATGCCGAGGAGGTCCTTCAGCAGGCCCGTCCCGCGGCCGCCGTAACCGATCAGCCCCACGCGCACGACCGGGCGTGCGTCGAAGCGCATGCCGAGGACGCTGCCGGTCGCCGTGGCCGCCGGCGGGGCGGGCGCGGCCGGCGCAGCCGCGGCGGTCGCGCTCCAGCCGAGCGCCTTCAACCCGAGCCCGCCCGCGGCGAGGGTCGCGGACTGCAGCACCCGCCGCCGCGAGATCGTCGGAATCTTCGTTTTCTTCATCAGTACCCCAGCAGCTCCTCGAGCGCGCCGTCGAGCCGGCCCTGCGCCGAGAAGATCGCCTCTAGCGCCTTGCTGAACGGGATGGGCGTGTCGAGCGCGCCGAGTCGCGACACCGGCGCATCGAGGGACTCGAACGCCTCCCGCGCGATCACCGCCGCGAGCTCGCCGCCGAACCCGCCGGTGGTGGGGGCCTCGTGGAGAACCAGCACGCGGCCCGTCTTGCGGACCGACGCCAGCACCATCGCGCGGTCCCACGGCATGAGGGTGCGCAGGTCGATCACTTCGACCTCGCGGCCCTTCTCGGCGAAGCGGGCCGCGGCCTCCATCGCCCAGAGCACGCCGACGCCGTAGGTCACGATCGTCGCGTCGCGGCCGGCGCGTGCGATGCGGCCGACACCCAGGGGCACGCGGTACGCGCCCCCGGGCACCTGCTCCTTCGACGAGCGATAGAGGAGCTTGTGCTCGAGGTACAGCACCGGATTGCCGTCCTCGATGGACGACAGCAGCAGGCCCTTCGCATCGGACGGCGTGGCCGGCGCCACCACCTTCAACCCCGCGACGCTCGTGAACCACGATTCGACGTTCTGGGAATGGAAGGGGCCCGCACCGACACCACCTCCCACCGGCGTGCGGATCACCACCGGCACCGCGGCGCCCCACCGGTAGTGCGTCTTGGCCAGGTTGTTCACGATCTGGTTGAAGCCGCAGGTGATGAAGTCTCCGAACTGCATCTCGACCATGGCCGGGAACCCGTCGAGGGCGAGACCGAGAGCGGCGCCGACCGCGCCCGACTCGATGATCGGCGTGTTGCGGATGCGCGCCTTGCCGAATTCCGCCACGAACCCTTCCGTGACCTTGAAGACGCCGCCGTACTCCGCGATGTCCTGGCCCATCACCACCAGCTTCGGATGGAGCCGCAGGGCCTCGCGCAGGCCGTCGCGGATCGCGTCGACGTAACGCATCTCGGACGAGGGCGCGTCCGGTTCCGCGGGGGGTGGCGCCGGCGCGGGCGCGAAGACGTCGGCGATCTCACGCGCCGCCGTCGACTCCGGGAGCGGTGCGTCGAGCGCCTCGTCGACGAGGGAGTCGATCATCACCTTGAGGGCGGCCCGCATCCGGTCGATGTCGCCCTCGCGGAGCACGCCGCGCTCGTGGAGCATGGCCTCGAACCGTACCACGGGGTCCTTGGCGGCCCACTCTTCGAACAGGTGCCGGGGAACGTACGCCGTCCCCGAGGCCTCCTCGTGGCCGCGCATGCGGAAGGTCTTGAACTCGAGGAGCGTCGGCCCGTCACCGCGCCGCGCGCGGTCCGCGGCCTTCGTCACCGCCGCCAGCACTGCCGTCAGATCGTTGCCGTCCACGACCACGCCGGGAATGCCGTATCCCTCGCCGCGGTCGGCGAGATCGCGGCAGGCGAACTGCTCCGCGGCCGGGGTCGAGAGGCCGTAGCAGTTGTTCTCGACGATGAACAGGACGGGCAGCCGCCACACCGCGGCCAGGTTCAAGGCCTCGTGGAAATCCCCTTCGCTCGTCGCCCCGTCGCCGGTGAAGGTGGCCGCCACCTGCTTCGTCCCCTTGAGCTGGGCGGCCAGGGCGAGGCCGTCGGCCACCGGCAGCATCGCGCCGAGGTGGCTGATCATCCCGACGATGTGGCTCTCGAGCAGGCCGAAGTGGAACGTGCGGTCACGGCCGCGGGTGAACCCGCCGTCGCGCCCGAAGAGCTGGCGGAACAGCCGTCCGAGATCGACCCCGCGGGTCGTGAAGACTCCGAGGTTGCGATGCATGGGCAGGATCCAGTCGTCGGGCTCGAGCGCGGCGGTGACGCCCACCGCGATCGCTTCCTGGCCCATCCCCGAGAACCACTTCGACAGCTTTCCCTGGCGCAGCAGCAGGAGCGCCTTCTCCTCGATCAACCGCGGGACGAGCAGCGACTGGTAGAGCGCGCGCAGCCGGTCCGGCGACAGGCCGTCCTTCTCGGCCGGCGTCCCCGCGCGCGGCGCGGACCACGACCAGCCGGCGGTCTCGCTCATGAGGCGGGCCGCTCCCCGAGAAGCGTCTCGCCGATGAAGTCGAGCATCAGCCCGCGCAGATGGCGGACCTGGGCGAGATCGACGATGCCGTGGCGCCCCTTCGGATACAGCATCATCCGGAACGGCCGGTTCGCCTTCTGCAGCTCGTGCGCGAAGCGCAGCGTGTTCTGGGGATGGACGTTGTCGTCGATGGCGCCGTGGATGAGGAGCAGCCGGCCGTGGAGCGCGGCCGCGGCGCTGCGGGGGGCAGTGCTCGCGTACCCGGCTTCGTTGGCGGCGGGCAGGCCCATGTAGCGCTCGGTGTAGACGGCATCGTACAGGCGCCAGTCGGTCACCGACCCGCCCGCGATCCCCATCGCGAAGCTCGTGCTGTGGGTGAGGGCGTAGCTCACCATGAAGCCCCCATAGCTCCAGCCCTCGATGCCGATGCGGTCTCCGTCGACGAAGGGCTGCTTGCGCAGCCACGCGAGGCCGTCCTCGATGTCCGCAAGCTCGGTGACGCCGAGCCGCTTATAGCCGTTCCAGGCCGAGACCGCGCCCTTGCCGCTGGCCGTGCGGTTGTCGCACACCCACACCAGCACGCCCCGCTGCGCGATGAGCTGCAGGAACATGTGCGCGGTATCGCCCCAGGCGTTCTTCACCCGCGGCGCGTGCGGGCCGGCGTACGTCGATTGCAGGACCGGGTACCTGCGCGAGGGATCGAACCCCGGCGGCTTGATCAGCATCGCTTCCATGAGAAACCCGTCGCGAATCGGCACCTGCATCAGCTCCGGCGCCTGGATGCGGTACTCGGCGAGAGCGGCGAGGGGCGAGGCGTCGATCACCCGCGTCTCCGCGCCGTCCGCGGCATGGATGCGCAGCTGGGGCGCGGTCGTGAGATCGCTCCAGGCGTCGGCATAGCGCGCCATCGACGGCGAAAAGGCCGCGACGTGCGTGCCCGCGCGCTGCGACAGCCGCGTCCGGCCGCGGCCGTCGAGGCGCACGCGATACACGTCGCCGCCGATCGGGCTCCGCTCGGTGCCCGAGAAGTAGACCCAGCCCCCGCGCTCGTCGACGCCGTGGAGCGTCCGTGCTTCCCACTCACCCTGGGTCAGGCGGCGCCGCACCGTCCCGTCGCCCCCGACGTGGTAGATGTGCTTCCATCCGTCGCGCTCGGAAAGCCAGAGGAAGGATCCGTCCAAAAGCCACGTCGCGCTGCCGTGATTGTCGACCCAGGCGCGGGTCGTCTCCCGGAGCACGCGCCGCGTCGCCCCCGAGGCATCGGCCAGATCGAGATCGAGCCAGGTCTGCGCGCGGTCCTGGACCTGGTACGCCACCTCGCCGCCGGGCGTCCACGCGACGTCGACGACCAGCGGCTCCGCCGTCGCATGGGAGGCCAGATCGACGAAACGCGCGCCGCCGCGGCCCCCGATGCGCGCGATGCCGAGGCGCACGGCCGGGATCCGCTCGCCGGGCCGAGGGTACGGTGTGGCCTCCACCCCGAGCGGCTCCGCCGCCTCGTCGACGAGCGTGAATCGCGGCACGCCCGTCTCGTCGAGGCGGAGGAACGCGATCTTCGACGAGTCCGCGCTCCACCAGTGCGCGCGATGGATCCCGCGCCCGTAGATCTCTTCCTGGTAAACCCAGTCGAGCTTGCCGTTCAGGACGTCGGGCGAGCCGTCGCTGGTGAGGCGCTCCTCGCGCCCGGTGGCGACCTCGACCACGTAGAGGTCGTTGCCGCGGACAAAGGCGATGCGCCGCGCGTCGGGGCTCCACGCCGGCTCCTCTTCCCTGCCCGCGGCGGAAGTCACGCGGGTGAGCGCGGACGTCGCGAGGTCCATCCGGTAGAGGTCGCCGCCCGCTTCGAGCACCAGCGATCGCGCCGCGCGGTCGAGGGCGTACGACTTCTCGCGCGCGGCCGTGCGCGCCTTTTCCGCGGTCACCCCCGGGATCCGCAGCAGCGCCGCCTCCAGCACGGCGGGATCGAACAACGGCCGGCGGACGCCCGTGGCGGCATCGATGACGAAGTGCTCGGTGAGCTTCGTCTTCGGGTCGGTCTTCGGCCACCACAGGCGCGTCTCGTCGAGCCAGGTCACGTTGCGCGGCGCGGTCCCGGCAAAATCCACCATGGCCGCGGGGTCGTAGATCACGTCGAGCGACAGCAGCTTGCGGGCGTCGGCGACGTCATCGGCCGCCGCCGGGACGCACAGGAGGAGGACGAGAAGAGCGGGGGACCGCATCCGGGGCAGCTTAGCAGACCCGTTTCAGTGGGGCTTGGCGGCGGCGGCGGCGGGCGGCCCGCGGCGCAGCCGCCAGGGCGGCGGGGCGGCGAGGAGCGCTTCGGCTTCGGCGGCGTCGAGCGCTTCCGAGAAAAGCACGCCCTGGCCGAACGCACATCCCACGGCGCGAAGAGCGTCCGCCTGGCCGACGGTCTCGATGCCGCGCGCGCCCACCGGCAGGCCGAGCGCCGACGCGAGATGGACGAGTCCGGGTACGAGGCTCGCCGCCGCGGCGTCGCCGTCGAGGGTGGCGACCATCGAGGAGTCGAGCTTGACCGCGTGCAGCGCATAGCGGCGCAGGGCGCGCAGCGAGGCGTCGCCGGAGCCGAAGCGGTCGAGCACCACGCCGATCCCGAGCGCCTCCAATCCTTTGAAGTTCGCCTGCGCCGTCTCGCTCTCCGCGAGCACCGTCGCCTCCGTCACTTCGAGGGTGAGGGCGCGCGGGGGCAGCCCGGATTCGAGGAGGAGCTCCGACATCTCCCGGACGAACTCGACGCGCTGGAACTGGACGCCGGCGACGTTCACGCTCACCCGCAGCCCCGGCACGTCGAGAAAGCGCCGATGCCAGCCCCCCGCCTGCAGGCAGGCCTCGCGCAGGAGCCAGGCGCCGATGCGCACGATCCAGTCGGCTTCCTCGGCCATGGAGAGGACGTCGACGGGAATGATCAGGCCGCGCCAGCGCAACGAGGCCTCGAACCCGCCGAGCGCGCCCGACGGCAGGTCGACGATCGGGTGATAGTGGACGCGGAACTCGCCGCTCCCCGCCGCGCGGCGCAGATCGTCCTGCAGGCGCAGGCGCGCGGCGACCCGCTCGCGCATGGCCTGGTCGAACACCTCCCAGCGCCCGCGGCCGTCCGCCTTGGCGCGGTACATCGCGGCGTCCGCGTCGCGCAGCAGCTCGGCCGCCGTCTCGTACCCCGAGTGGCTGAGCGCGATGCCGATGCTGGCGCCCGCCGAGGCGGACCCGGCGCCCATCGCGATCGGCGTGCGCAGCTCCTGCGTGATGCGCTGGGCCACCCGCGTCGCGTCCTCCGCGTCTTCCATCCGCGCCACCAGCACCGCGAACTCGTCGCCGCCGAGCCGGGCCACGGTGTCGCCGGGGCGCACGCACATCTCGAGCCGCCGCGCGGCTTCGATGAGGACGAGGTCGCCGGCGGCGTGCCCGTGGATGTCGTTCACGGACTTGAAGTGATCGAGGTCGACGAAGAGCACGGCGAAGAACGCTCGCGAGTTGCGGCGGGCCCGCCCGAGGGCCTCGGTCACGCGCTCGATGAAGAGCGCGCGGTTGGCGAGGCCGGTGAGCGCGTCATAGGACCGCCGGTCGTTGGTGTCGGTCTGCGCGCCGGCCATGCGGTACGGCGTTCCGTCGGCCGTGCGCGCGGCGAACCCGCGGCTCAGGAACCAGCGGTAGGTCCCGTCGCGGTGGAGGAGGCGATGCTCGTCCTCGAAGCGCGTGGTCCGTCCTTCGAGGTGCGCATCGAGCTTGGCCCGGACGCGCGCGGCATCCTCGGGATGGAGGCGTGCGAACCACTCCTCCGGCGTGTCCGCGACGTCCTCCTCCGTGGCGCCCACCATGGCCTTCCAGCGCGGCGAGAAGTACACGCGCCCGGTGCGGAGGTCCCAGTCCCACAGGCCGTCGTTGGTCCCGCGCACGGCCAGCGCGTAGCGCTCCTCGCTGATGCGCAGAGCCTCCTCGGCCCGCCGCCGGTCGGTGATGTCCTCGCACGTGGTGACGAGCCCGAGCGGGCGCCCGGCGGAGTCGGTGACGAGGTCGGACATGAGCTGCACCGGGAACGTGGTCCCGTCCTTGCGGTGGCGAACGCGCTCGCGCTTCCAGCGCCGCACCGCGGGCAGCTCGCGGGCGGCCAGTGGGCGCCAGTCCTCGCGCGGAGAGAGACTCCGCGCATCGCGCCCGACCAGCTCCTCGACGGTGTACCCGTGCATGTCCGCTTCCGCCTGGTTCACGAAGACGATGGCACCGGCGACGCCGGTGATGGTCACGCCCAGCTGCATGGTGTGGACGGCCTTTTCCAGCTGGCGGAGCGCGTCCGCGGTGCGCTTGCGCTCGATCGCAAAGCGGATGGAGCGGGGAAGGACGCTCGTCTCCACGCGCCCCTTGACCAGGTAGTCCTGCGCTCCGGCCTGCACGGCGGCGAGGCCGAGCGCGTCGTCCTCGGTCGCGGTCAGGACGAGGACGGGAACGGCGGGAAACGCGGAGCACATGTCGTGGACGCCGCTCACGCCTTCTGCGTCCGGAAGACCCATGTCGAGGAGGACGGCGTCGATGCCGCCGGCGGCGAGGCGGGCGAGCGCACTGGCCAGGCGGCCGCACACTTCCACTTCCCACGGCCCCGTGCCGCTGAAGAGGAGGGTGCCGCGGAGGACGCGGGCGTAGGTCGGGTCGTCTTCGACCAGCAGCACGCGCGTCGGGGTTGCGCTCATACCTGTATCAGCAGATACCGGGAACGGTAGCGCGTGGGGCCCCCGCGGCGTGTGACGGACGCCCGTGGTGTGACGCTGCTCACCCGGGGGGGCGAGCGCGCTCGTCGGCTAGCCGCGCCCCTGCGGCATCATCGCCAGGAGGATGCCCGCGAAGGCCGCGGCGGCGCAGGCGTAGCGGCCGGCTTCCCATTTGCCGCGATCGGTCTCCAGGGATTCGCTCACCGAGAGCCCCTCGCGGAGCGGCTCGAACTGCTTGGCCTGCGACGAGCAGTAGAAAACGCCCGCGACCCCGGCGATCAGGAGCACGAACCCGAAATTGCGCATCAATCCCCCCGGAAGTTCGGCTTCCTCTTTTCGAGGAACGCCGTGGTGCCTTCACGCTTGTCGTCGGAGTCGAAGGTGATGGCCTGCGCCGTCGACTCGAAGGCGAGGCCGGCGGACAGGTGCATCTGGCTCGAGGCGTTCAATGCCGCCTTGGCCAGGCGCACGGCGAGCGGGCCGAGGGCCAGCACCTGCTCGGCCATCGCGCCCGCGGCCGTCATCAGATCGGCGAGCGGCACCACGCGGCTCACGAGGCCGTACTCGAGAGCCCTGGCCGCGTCCCACCGCGCGCCGGTGAGGATCATCTCCTTGGCCCGGCCGAGCCCCACGATGCGCGGCAAGCGCTGCGTCCCGCCCGCGCCGGGGATGATCCCCAGCGCCGGCTCCGGGAGGCCAAAGACCGCGCTCTCGGCGGCGAGGCGGAGATCGCAGGCCAGGGCCACTTCACAGCCGCCGCCGAGGGCGTAGCCGTTCACAGCCGCGATACTCACCGCGTCGTGGGATTCGATGGCCGACATGAGCCGCGAGTTGATGGAGGCGAGCGCGTCGTCGCGAGTGCGGTCGCGGATGGCATTGATGTCCGCGCCGGAGACGAACGCCTTGTCACCGGCGCCGGTGACGACGAGAACGGTCGAGCGCGCCTTCCGCACTTCGTCGAGCGCGCGATGGAATTCGTCGACCGTCGCGCCGTCGAGCGCGTTGCGCACGTCGGGCCGGTTGACGGTGAGGGTGGCCACCCGGCCTTTGACTTCCAGGGTCAGGTTGCGGAAGCTGGTCGTCGCCATCAGCCCTGGCCGTACTCGTACACGCCCCGGCCCACCTTCTTGCCGAGCCGACCCGCCTTCACGTGCTGGACGAGGAGCGGGGCCGGCCTGTACTTCTCGCCGAGGCTCTGGTGCAGGAACTGGAGCACGGCGAGGCGGGTGTCGAGCCCCACCAGGTCCACCATCTCGAACGGCCCCATCGGGTGGTTGAGGCCGAGCTTCAGCGCCTTGTCGATGTCCTGCGCGGTGGCGACGCCCTCCTGCAGCATGAGGAAGGCCTCGTTCCCGATCATCGCGTTGATGCGCGAGGTGATGAATCCCGGCGACTCCCGCACGAGAACCGTTTCCTTGCCCATCCTCCCCGCGACCGCGGTGGTGACCGCGATCGCCTCCTCCGACGTATCGAGAGCGCGGACGATCTCGACCAGCTTCATCTTCGGCACGGGGTTGAAGAAGTGCATGCCGACGACACGCTCGGGATCGCCGGTGGCGGCCGCGATCTCGGTAATGGAAAGCGCGGACGTGTTGGTGGCCAGCACGACCTCGGGGGGGCAGGTGGCGTCGAGGCTGGCGAAGGTCCGCATCTTGATCGCGATGTCCTCGGGCACCGCCTCGATCACGAAGTCGGCCTCCGCCACCGCGCCGAGCTCGGTGTGCGCGGAGAGGCGGGTGAAGGCGGCGGTGGCGTCGGCCGCGCTCAGCTTGCCGCGGGCCACTCCGTCGTCCAGGTCCTTGCGGATCTGCGCGAACGCGCGGTCGAGGGCGGGCGCGGAGACGTCGTGCACGATGGTGCGGAAGCCGCCGACCGCGGACACGTAGGCGATCCCGCGCCCCATCAGGCCCGAGCCGATGACGGCGACGGTTTCCACGCTCACGCGCGGATCTTAC
Organism: Acidobacteriota bacterium; assembly: GCA_031369785.1. Classification (GTDB taxonomy): domain Bacteria; phylum Acidobacteriota; class Vicinamibacteria; order Fen-336; family Fen-336; genus JANMPI01. The sequence continues at coordinate 8,657 of JANMPI010000127.1, read as the reverse complement.
AACGCGATAATGGAGGCATGGCTATCGACAAGCGCGTCGTCATCTACGGCAAGGACGGCTGACCCCATACCTCGGATGCCCGTGAGGCGTTCGCGGCCAAGGGTTACGCCGTCGAGTATCGGAACGTCCAGAAGTCCGCGCCACAGCTCGAGGAGATGCTGCGGCACACGAGCGGCGGGCGGCGGGTGCCGGTGATCGTCGAGGAAGGGCGCGTCACCGTCGGCCACGAGGGCGGCACCTGAGGGGTCTGACCGCGGCCCGTGTGGCCGCTAGTGGCAACTTGACCAGCTTACCCGAACACCAGCCGCGCGTTTCCCTCCAGCATCCGCGCAAGCGCGTCCTCCGTGAAGTCGAGGGCGCGGAAATCGCGGAGGTTGTCGGCCATGCTCCGGACCCCCGGCGCCGGCCAGTCGCTCCCGTAGAGAACCTTGTCCGCCACCTCGGCGAGACGCGGGAAATACCGCAGCACCGCCCGGGGCGGAATGCTGGAGACGTCCATGAACACGTTGGGGAAGCGGCGGACGAGGAAGAAGGCCTGTTCCATCCAGAGCGGTCGCCCGCCGTGGGCGATCACGATGCGCAGGTCAGGAAAGTCGACCGCGACGTCGTCCACGGCCATCGGCTCCCCGGTGCGGCTCCGGGCGCCCGGGAAGATCGACGTGCCGGTGTGGATCATGACCGGCAGGCGCAGCCGCTGCGCTTCTTCGTAGATGGCGCGGAGGCCGTCCAGGCCGTGCAGGTACGCGTTGGGCTCGAACGCCATGTGCGGAGGATGGATCTTGAGGGCGCGCACGCCGAGCTCGGCGGCGCGGCGCACCTCCGCCGCCGCGTCGTCGGTGAAGCGCGGATGGACGCCGCCCATCGGGATCAGCCGATCCGGCGCCGCCGCGCAATATTCGGCCACGTACTCGTTCACGCGGTGCGTGAAGCCCATGAGGTCGGGGCTCGGATAGTTGACGAGCACCGCGCGGTCGATGCCGTCGGCGTCCATCCGCCGCAGCAGGTGCGTCGGGCTCTTCATGATCTTCTGCAGCTCGTCGACGTCGGTGCGGCCGCGCGTGATGACGTCCAGCACCTCGGGCCGCAGCTCCCACCACGGCTGCACGTGGATGTGCGCGTCGATTACGGGCATGGCGGCGGAGGATAGCAGCGGGTTTGGTTCGGGAGATAATCACCCCGGTGACGCAACCCTGGCCCCGCACCATCGCCGTCGTCGAGGATGACCGCCAGAGCCTGGACGAGCTGCACCAGCTCCTCGGCTCCGCCGGCTATCGCGTGGTCTCCACCAACGACTCGCGGGCCGCGCTCCAGCTTGCCCGGGACGAGCGGCCCGCTCTCCTCCTCCTGAACGTGGACATGCCGGGGATGGACGGGTACGCGGTGCTGAAGGCCATCCGGGAAGATCCGGCCACCGCCGCCTGCCCGGTCGTGTTCCTGAGCCCCAACCAGGACTTCAGCGAGCGCATCCGCGCCTTCCGCCACGGCGTCATCGACTACCTGACGCGTCCACTCACTCCCGAAGTGCTCCTGCGCAAGGTCGAGCAGGCGCTGGAGCCGCGCGGCGAGCGGCCGGGCGCGCCGGCCCCGACGGTGACGGAGGTCGGACCGCACGCCGAGGTCGCCGACCCGAAGCACCTGCCGCCGAGCGCGTCGTCGATGCCGCGCCTCGAGGACATCCCCGCCGTGCTGCGGAGCGTGCTTGTCGTCGAGGACAACGTGGTCTTCCGCGCCTTCCTGCGCGCGCTGCTGACCGCGCAGGGCTTCACCGTGCACGAAGCCGGCAACGGCGACGAGGGGCTGCGGATGGCCCTCGAGCATCGCCCCTGGCTGATCCTCACCGACGTGCGCATGCCCGACGAGGACGACGGCTTCGAGTTCTGCCGCAGGGTCCGGAGCCACAGCCTGATCCGCCAGACGCCGCTGCTCTTCCTGTCCGGCTGGGACGATTACAAGGCGCGCTACCAGGGGCTCGAGCTGGGCGCGGACGACTTCGTCTCCAAGCAGACGCCGGCGCGGGAGCTGCTGATCCGCATCCAGGTGATCCTGAAGCGCTATGTCGACATGGGGACGCGCGGACGCTCGGGGCCCGGCATGCAGGGCGAGCTGAACGTAATGGGCGCGCCCGGCGTGCTGCAGGTCTGCCACCTGACGCGGCTCACGGGAACGCTCACCGTCCGGGATGGGGCGCGGCGGATGGCGGTCCGCTTCCGCGAGGGGGAGATCGTGGGCGCGGAAGGCGACGGGCGATCGGGCGAGGCCGCGGTGTTCGCGCTGCTCTCGTGGGAAGAGGGGACCTTCCGCTTCGCGCCCGGCGATCCCGGAGAGGGCGCCGCGCTGGGAATGGGATTCAGCCAGCTCCTGCTCGAGGGCTGCCGCCGCCTCGACGAGGAGCGGCGGGTCGACGCCGGATCGGCCTAGGCGGTGGCCTGCAGCTCGTCGCGGTCGCCCTCGTGGCGCCGCAGCAGCCCCAGTCGCTTCATCTTCTCGTGGAGCGTGGTCGGCAGGAGGCCGAGCGAGGCCGCCGCGCGCCGCTGGTTCCCGGAGCTCGCCTCGAGCGCGCTCTCGATGAGGTGCCGCTCGTAGGCTTCGACCCGCGTCTTAAGCGTCTCGCGCTGCCCGTTCATCCCGTCGTGGTCCATGTGCTTCCTCCACCCCCCGGCGCCGATATCGCATTAGACGAGGGTCGGCGACGGAAGGTTGCCGAATTTTTCGCTCCGCGCTAACGTCGCCGCGATGTCACGGGCCTGGGCGGCATGAGCCTTCCCCTCCTCGCCGCCTCGGTGGCCGCCGTGCTGGCCCTCGGGTACCGGTTCTACGGCCGGTTCGTGGCCGCCCAGTTCGGCCTCGACGACGCGCGGCCGACCCCGGCCGTGACGCAGAGCGACGGAGTCGATTTCGTGCCCACGCCGCCCTTTTATCTCCTCGGCCAGCACTTCAGCGCCATCGCCGCCGCGGGACCGATCGCGGGACCGATCCTCGCCTGCCAGCAGTTCGGGTGGCTGCCCTGCGTCCTCTGGATCAGCCTCGGCGTCGTGTTCATCGGCGCCATGCACGACTTCGCGAGCCTCGTCGTGTCGGTGCGCCACCAGGGACGATCGATCGCCGAGATCATCCGGCTCGAGCTCGGCCGGCGGGCCTGGCTCGCGATGATGGCGTTCATGTGGCTGGCCCTCGTGTACGTGATCCTCGCCTTCACCGACATCACGGCCTCGACGTTCGTGGGACGGACGGAGGACCTCGCCGGCCTGGCCGCGCCCGCCGTCTTCAACCAGGGCTGCGCGGTGGCGCTGGCCTCGGTCGCGTACCTGCTGCTGTCGATCGTGATGGGCCTCGTCGACCGTCACCTGCGGCCGCCGCTCTGGCTCACCACGGCCGTGTTCGTGCCGGCAACGCTCGGCTGCGTGTGGCTGGGGACGCGCTGGTCCACCGTCCTCGTCCATGACGCGCGGACGTGGGGCGTGATCATCCTGGCGTATTGCTTCGTCGCGTCGCTCGCCCCGGTGTGGGCGCTGCTGCAGCCGCGCGGGTACCTCGGCGGATTCGTCCTCTACATGGCGCTCGCGGTCGGTGTCGTGGGCGTGTTGTTCGGCGGCCACCCGATCGTCCAGCCCGCGTTCAAGGGTTGGACGGCGCCCGGCGCGTCGGGCGCGCTCGTCCCGTTCCTGTTCGTGACCATCGCCTGCGGCGCGTGCTCGGGGTTCCACGGCCTGGTGTGCTCGGGGACGACGTCGAAGCAGATCGCGCGGGAGTCCGACTGCCGTCCCGTGGGCTTCGGGGCGATGCTGCTCGAGGCCTTGGTCGCGTTGATCGCGCTCTCGACGGTGATGATCGTGAGCGACGCCGCGATCAAGGGAAAGGGCCCGGGGCTCGTGTACGCGGAAGGGCTGGGCGTCTACCTGAGCGCGATCATCGGCGAGAAGCATCGCGCCTTCGCGACGACTTTCGCGGCGATGGCCTTCTCGACGTTCGTGTTCGACACCCTCGACGTGTCCACGCGCCTCGGCCGCTACATCCTGCAGGAGCTGACCGGGCGCAGCAGCCGCGCGACCGCCATCGGGGCGACCGCGCTCACCGTGCTCGTGCCGCTTTGCTGGCTGATCGCGGCCGGGGAAGGCGCCTACCGTTTGTTCTGGGTCCTGTTCGGGACGTCGAACCAGCTGCTGGCCGCGCTGTCGCTGCTCGGCATCTCGGTCTGGCTGCGTCGGACGGGGCGGCGTAGCGCGTTCGCGTGGATCCCGATGCTGTTCGTCATGGCCATCACGTTGTGGTCGCTGGTGGCGCAGGTCGCGGCGGTCGTGCGGTCCTCGCTGGCCTCGGGGTTGCGGCTCGACACGCCCACGCTCAACGGCTTCGTGTGCGTGCTGCTGATCGTGCTGGTGTCGATCCTCGTGCGGGAGGCCGTGCGGGCGGTGCTGGAAAATGCGCCCACCGCGCGCGCCGCTGCTCCTCAGGGGTGAACCGCAGATGACCGAATGGACGGCGCCAAAGGATCCGGACCCGAGGGCCATCCTCCGCGAGGCGGCTGAGGACCGAAAGGCGGGCCGTTACGACATGGCCCTTGCGAAGCACCTCTGGTTCCATCAGAACGTCCTGAAGCACGACGAGTCCTACTACGGCGTCCGGCTGTCGTTTGCACTTGCCGACTGGGCGGACCTGGCCACTGTCCATCCGCCGGCGCAAGCCGCACTGGCGCGAACGCGCGACGAGGCGCTCGACGATTTCAAGGGTCGGAGGGGCGAGCACTCGGGTTATGCCGCATTTCACGATTTCGAGGCCATCAACGAGAGCCTCGGCGACGAGGCACTGACCGTCGCCACGTTCGTGGCGCTCGACAAGCAGGATCCGGCACGGGCAAAGGACGTCTTCAACCTGGCACAGCCGGCGTTGATCCGCGCTCGGCAGTACGGGCTCTGCGGCAAGTATGTAGGGCCGGAGGAGGACTGGCTCCGGGCCGCGGAGTTCTACCAGTACGGACGGGACATGGAGAACCCCGAGCATGCTCGGTTCGCCGCCAAGTCGTTCACGAACAACGTGACGACGCTACTGGCAATCCTCGTCGTCAACGGACGCCGGCCGGAGGCCGAGACGATTGCAGAGAAGGCGCGGCTCGAATGGGACGATGCCGGCTTTCACGCCGCCATCGATTCGGCCCTCGCGGGCGTGGTTCCGGACGCGTTTCCCTAGCGCACGTCCACGCGCGATCGACGGGGATGGCAAAACCGACGGTGCTACAGTAGCGGTGTGGACAGGGATGATGTCGACCCCGTGGTCGAGGCGTACAAGAAGGACGTCGACCGTACGCTGCTCCGCAGGGCCCTGAAGCTCACGCCCGACCAGAGGCTCCGCGAGCTGATGCGGCTGCAGGCCCTTGCCGCAGAGCTGCGGCGCGCGGGCCGTGAGGCTTTCGGTGTTCGACGCTGAAGCGCTCCTGCGACGCCTTGCCGGGCACGACGTCGAATTCATCCTGGTCGGTGGCGTGGCGGCGGCCGTCCACGGCTCGGTTCGCCTCACGACCGACCTCGACGTGGTCTACGCGCGAGACGCCGCGAACCTTGGCCGGATAGCCGAAGCGCTCGCGCCCCTCTCGCCAGCGTTGCGCGGGGCGCCGCCGGGGCTCCCGTTCCGGCTGGACGCGCCGACCATCCTTCGCGGCCTGAACTTCACCCTCACGACGACGCTCGGTGACATCGACCTTCTGGGCGAGATCGCCGGAGGTGGCGGATATGCCGCCTTGCGGCCCGACACGAAGGAGATCGAGGTGTTCGGGATTCGATGTCGGTGCTTGACGCTCGATCGTCTGATTCATGTGAAGCGCGCCGCGGGGCGTCCCAAGGACCTCGAGTCGATCGCAGAACTCGAAGCGATTCGCGAGGAAGGTGCGGATTGAGTCCTACCGCAGCGCCCAGAGCGGGTAGGGATTGATCGGCGTTCCCGCCCACCATTTCTTGTCCGCGCCGAGTTTGTAGATCGTGAAGTGCAGGTGCGGCGTGCCGGGGGGCGCGTTGCCCGTCGTCCCCACGTAGCCGACGCGGTCGCCCTTCTTGAGCACCTTGCCCTCCGCGAGCCCCTCGGCGTAACGATCGAGGTGCGCGTAGTAATACGCGTACGTCCCGGTCGGGTCGAACTCGTAGACGGTGAGCCCGCCAGGGACGCTGGTGAAGAGCTTCTTCACCACGCCGTCGTCCACGGCGAGGACCGGCGTTCCGCGCGGGGCGAGGAGGTCGATGGCCTCGTGCACGCGCGCGCCGCGCCGCTCGGCGAAGTTGTCGCGCAGCGCCGCGAGGTCGAAGCCTTCGACGGGCAGGCGCAGGGTGCGCGACCTGAGGCGCGACATGTCCGACATGTCCGGCTGTTCCGCGGGCTTGAGGTCCGCGGGCGGCGCGAATGCCGTCGGGTCCATCAGGTGGTCGGTGCTGTCGCCGGGGATCGCGGACGGGGAAGGCCAGGTCAACGGATCGCCGGCGGGCGGCGTCGGCCACGCCAAATTCGGCGCCGGAGACGGCGCGACCGCCACCGGAGAACCGGCGGTGACGGGGGGTACGGGTGCGGGAGTGGCCGCCGATTCCGCGACGCGCGGAGGAACGACGACGGCATCCCGTCGGCCGACGATCGCGTACGCGGCGAGCGCGCCGGCCACGAATCCCACGAAGAACACGACGGCCGTCTTCATCGGGACTTGCGCCGGCGCAACGCGCGCCCCGTCAAGGCTGCAGGATCGCCGGGACCCCGGGGCTCACCATGTCCGCCAGCTCGAGCACGTCCCAGTTGGTGAGGCGGATGCATCCGTGGGACTCCGTCTTGCCGACCGTCGTCGGGACGGGCGTGCCGTGGATCCCGTAGTGCTCCTTCGACAGGTCGATCCAGACCGCGCCGACGGGGTTGTTGGGACCGGGGCCGATCTTCGCCTTGTCGTCCTTCGGCTTCGCGTCCCAGAACAGGTCGGGATTGTAGTTGAAGGTCGGGTTGCGGGAGACGCCGTTGATCTTCCAGTTGCCGATGGGCAGCGGGTCGTGCTCGGAGCCCATGGTCGCGGGATAGCTCGCGATCAGGTTGCCCTGCGCGTCGAGCGCGTTCACCGACGAGTCGGACTGGTCGACGACAACCTTTGCCGCCTTGGCCGCCGGCGCGCCGGTGTGGACGTTCGGCACCTGGATGGCCTCGCCCGCGCGCGTGAAGCTCTTGCCCGGGTTCAGGCGCTGCAGCAGCTTCGGGCTGCAGTGGAACTTCTCACCGAGGCCCTCGAGCGCCGACGCGTAGCCGAGCTTCTCGAGCCCGGCCTTTTTCATCATGTCGGCGGGGATGGGCTTGAACGGCCCGGCGACGTCTTCCGCCGTGATCGTGTACGAGGTGACCATGGACGCGCTGTCGGATGCGAGCGCCGCGGGCACGGCTTCCGGCGCGATGTTCTTCGCGCGTGCAAAGGCGGCGACCGCGCGATCGTGGCTGCTGCCCTTCAGGCCATCGATCTCCCCGGGGGAGAAGTGTGCGCGGTCCAGCATCACCTGCATCCAGAGAAGCTTGTCCTTCGCGGGGACCGCCTTCGCGGCCGCGATCATCTCGGGCATGGGAGTACCCATCGCGGCGGGACTGGCCGGGACGCCCGCGCTCATGTCGCCGCCCGAGGCCATCGTGCCCGGCGAGGCCATCGCGGCAGTGGCCATGGGCGCCGATCCATCCGCTATCGGCGCCGCGCCGGGGAGGGGCGAGCCGGCGGCGTCGTAGCCGGCCGGCGAAGCGTAACCGGACGCGTCGGCCATCGCAGTCGGCGAAGCTGCGGGCGCCAGGCTCTGGGGCGGCGCCGCGGGAGCGGGCGCCTCCGAACGGCTGCAACCGGTGATCGATCCCAGGATGACGACGACTCCGAGCGCACCGCGAACCATGCACACCTCCACTTGGAGATGGATGTTGCAACATGGATGCCAGCGGCCAACGTACGACGTACCATCCTCGTGGCCCATGTCACCGGCTCCGAGACTTCGCGTCGGACTCGCGCTCGCCGTCATCGCGGCGTGCGGCGCGGCGCTCATCGTCGCGCCGTCGCTGCATCGGACGCTCTGGATCGCGCGGCTGGCCATGCGCGAGACAAGCCTGATCCTCGTGCCGATCGCGGCGGCGGCGGTGCTTCTCGCGCGCGGTCACGAAGGACGGGCGGCCACCCTCGTGCGTGCGTTGGCGACGGTTGGGGCGCTCGTCGCCGCCGTGTCCTTCGCCCTTCCGCTCACCGCGTTCGAGCGGCTCGGGGATTTCTCGCCGGCGGAATATGCCCTGGGCGGGCTGCTGACGCCCGACGCCCGCGTCGACCGCGGCGTCGTTCTCGATCCCCGCCGGCCGCGTCTCGCCGCCGACGTGTTCCACGCTCCGGGGCCGGGACCGCACGCCTTCGTGATCGTCGTCCACGGCGGCAGCTGGCGCGGCGGCGACAAGGGCGAGCTGCCGCACTTCTCGCGCGAGCTTGCCGCGGCGGGATACACCGTCGTGGACGTCCGCTACGCGCTCGCGCCCACCGACCCGTTCCCGCGCGGCGTCGCCGACGTGAAGTGCCTGCTCGGCCGCGTGCGCGAAACCGCCGCCGCGCTCGGCGTCGATCCGGCCTGCGGCGCGCTCCTCGGACGATCCGCGGGCGGGCAGGTGGCGCTCATCGCCGCGTACTCCGCCGG
>JANMPI010000111.1:0-3461 GCA_031369785.1 Acidobacteriota bacterium | reverse complement strand
GCGGCTCACGGCCGCCGTCGGACAGTAGGCGCCGCCTCCGCAGCCGCTGACGACGCCTCGGCGCGCCAGCTCCTCGACCCAGCGGCAGAAGGCTGAGCTCGCGGGCACGTCCGGAAAGACCGGTGTGCCGCAAGCGGGCGGCACGTAGCCGGGGCCCTCCTTCGAGACCAGCACGAACACGGCCATCTGCTCGCGCGTCGTCGAGGAAGCGGGGCAGTAGCTCGTCGCCGTGCAACCCGCGGTGACGCCGCGGTGCAGCACTGTCTCGACGAAGCGATAGAAAGGGCTCGACGGAGCGACGTCGGTGAAGCTCGCGCCGACGTGGAGGGGCCACCCGCTCTGCTGTCCGTGCGCGTCGGGAACGATCGACTCCATGGCGAAGGCGTCCCAGTGCGTCGCGGGTCTGGCCGCCGGGTTCGAGACCGCCACCGCGTAGCAGTCGACGCACGTGGCGGCGCTTCCATTCGCCACCGTCCCGTAGCTCGCGCTGGCGTCGGTGACCGTGTAGGTCGCGCCGGGAGGGCCGCCGAACGAGATGAGAGTTCCGCCGAACGTCTGGGCGGCACCGTTGGCGTTGTACCAGCCGGGAGCGACGTCGGCGGTTTCGCCGGGCTCCAGCACCCGGTTCCCCGAGCGGTCGACCTGCAGCGACGCCGCGTACAGCCCGCCGTACCGCTGGGTGAACACGCCGCCGGAATCACCGTCCTGACCGGTGCTGGACCATACGACGGACACATTGCCGACCGGATCCACCGCGACATCGCTCTGGAACTGATTGTCCGTCGTGAACGTGTTGACCCGGAGCTCCGCACCCCGCCGCTGGCCGTCCGCCATGAAGCGCTGGGCGAAGACGCCTCGCGCCGCGCCGTCCTGCCCGAGGCTGGACCAGCTCACCACGAAGTTGCCCGCTTGATCTGCCGCCACCGCGGGCGCGTCCTGGTCCGAGAGGGTATAGGTGTTCACCGCGAATTCGGCGCCCACCGGGGTGCCGTCGGCGGCGAAGCGCTTGCCCCTGATGCCCGTGCCGCTGCCGTCGACGCCGCCCGCGCTTTGCCAGACCACGACGAAGCCGCTCGGCCCGTTGGCGGCGACGACCGGAGCGGCCTCGTCGGACAGGGTGATGTCGTTCACCTGGAATTCCGCGCCGAGCGGTCCGCCGCCGGCGTCGAGGCGCTGCCCGTACACTCCCTGGCCGTCGCCGTCCTGGGTACGGCTCTGCCACACGATGACGTACTGGCCGTCCTGCGTCGCCGCGATGTCCGGCTGGCGCTGGTTGTCGGTCGTATACGTGTTGACCCGGAACTGCGCGCCCACCTTCACACCCGAGGCGTCGAACCTCTGGCCCCAGACGTCGGCGCTCGCGTAACCGGTCTCCCAGACGACCACGAAGCCGCCGGCAGGGTGCCACGCCATGGCAGGTGACCAGGCGTATTGGGGATGGCTGAGGACGAACTGGGCGCCCAGGGGCGCGCCCGCGGCCGAGAAGAGCTGGCCCGACACGAGGGAGTTGGGAATCGGGTTCGACCACCAGTTCATCCATGTAATGGCGACGTTCCCTCCAGCGCTGGAGGCGACTCGCGACCCTGTCGCGCGAACCTGGCTCTGGAACACGGTGAAGTCGCCGCCCACCGGTGCGCCGCCGGCATCGAACTGGCGCCGGACGACCCGCGTCCCCGAATCCGACGACCAGGACACCACCAGGCGGCCGGCGGCATCGACGTCTGCGGAAGGTTCCTGCTGGGTGCCTGTCGTGTACGTGTTGACCTGGAACTCGCCGCCGGCGGGCACCTGGGCTGCGGCGAGGCTTGGAGACAGCAGCAACAGAACGCAGAAGGATCGGCGCGGCATGGGTCCCTCCTCGATGGTCAGAGCCTATCCCAGACAGTAGATGCGGCCGTCGTGCGCGCTGATGACCAGGCGCCCGCCGGCAATGGCGGGGGAGGCGCTGAGCGGGGCGCCCGCCTGCCATTCCGCGAGCTTGGCCCCGCTCGCGAGATCCAGCACGTAAAGCCGGCCGTCGTTCGATCCGATGTACACGCGGCCGCCGGCGATCGCCGGCGAGGAATCGATCCGTGCCTGGGTGTCGAACGTCCATCGCGGTTTCCCGGTCGTCGCGTCGATGGCGTGGACGCGCTTGTCGCGCCCGCCGAGGACGACTGTTCCCTCCGAGACCGCCGACGACGAATAGAAGGGGAACTGTCGATCCGCGGACTTGTAGCGCCACGCGACGCGTCCGGCCCTCACGTCGACGGCGAGGACCTCGTTCTCGAACGTTCCGTAGAACGCGCGCCCGGCGGCCATCGCCGGCGAGGCGCCGGTGTACGCACCGGAGTCGACGTCGGTGACGACCTTGCCGTCGGAGATGCGCACGCCGCGGAAGTGCTGATCGCAACCGGTGACGTAGGCGATTCCGTCGGCGACCGCCGGCGTCGCGTGCACGGGGCCCTCGGTGTGGACCTTCCACGCGACCGCGCCGGTCGCGGCGTCGAACGCGTAGAGATGCCCGTCATACGAGCCGATGAGCACGCGGCCGCCGGCGATGACGGGCGACGACTTGACCTCGTTGCCGGTCTTGTAGGACCAGACCTTCTTCCCGTCGGCGGCGCTCACGGCGTGGACGCTACCGTCGAGATCGCCCACGTAGACGATCCCGCTGCCGACGGCCGGCGAGGATTCGCCGACGCCGAGGGCGCCCGTCTTGTACGTCCAGCGCGCGGCTCCCGACGCCATGTCGAGGGCCACGAGTCCCGCCCGCGTCCCCACGTACGCGACGCCGCCGGAGATCGCCGCCGACGACTCCACCGCCTCGCCGGCCTCGTACGTCCACAACCGCTTCAGCCTCACCGGCAGCGCCGCGCCCGTGGCGACGCCGGTGAGGTCCGGCCCCCCGCGAAACTGCGGCCACGCGGAGGGACCGCCCGGCGCGGCGAGCAACGCACTGCCGGCGAAGCAAGAGGCGACGATCACCGCCGCGTGTCTCACTTCTTCTCCGCCAGCGCGAACAGCTGATTGCGGTTCGAGATGTACAGCACGCCGCCCGCCGCTACCGGCGTCGAGTACACGGAGGAGCCCATGGCCATCTCGCCCAGCACTTTCTTCACGCGGCCCGGCTGCAGGATCGCCACGTCGCCGTCCTCGTCGCCGAGATAGAGCTTTCCGTCCGCGACGAGCGGCGAGCCCCACACCGCGGCGAACATGTCGTGGCTCCACAGCTCCTGTCCCGTCTTCGCGTCGAGCGCGTGGAGGAATCCGCTGAAGTCCGGGTAGTACACGATCCCCTCGAATACGGCGGCGGTGGAGATCGACCGGCGGATCCTGTCGAAGTGCCAGAGGCGGCCCGCCTGCGTGATGTCGCCGCGCTTCGTCGCGTCGATCGCGTACAGGTGTCCGACACCCTCGCCGTTCTCGGGGTCCTGACCATTCGCGATGTAGACGATCCCGTCCGCGACGACGGCGGTGCT
>JANMPI010000106.1:0-29229 GCA_031369785.1 Acidobacteriota bacterium | reverse complement strand
CGCGCCGTGCCGCTCTACGCGGGGATCGAGCGGCTTTCGGCCCAGGGCGACCAGTTCCAGTGGGGCGGGCCGCGGCTGTTCACCGACGGCGTCTTCAATACGCCCGATGGAAAGGCGCGGTTCACGCCCGTCACTCCGCCGTCGCGCCGTGCCCCCGCCGGGATGTTCTATGTGTCCACGCGGCGCGGGAAGCAGTTCAACTCGATGGTGCAGCACGAGACCGACCCGCTGAACGGCGCGCGCCGCGAGGACGTGCTGATGGCCTCCCCCGATGCGTCGCGGCTCGGCCTGCGCGATGGAGACGCCGTCCGCCTCGCGTCGAGCTCCGGGTCGTTCGTCGGCCGCGCGCGCATCGCGGAGATGAAGCCGGGCAACCTCGAGGTGCACTGGCCGGAAGGGAACGTCCTCCTGTGCCGCGAGGAGATCGACATCGCGTCCCACGAGCCGGACTACAACGCGATCGTCTCGATGGAGAAAGCATGAAAGCGCCGGGGATCGCCGTTCTGGTCGCATCGTCGTGGGCCGCCGTGGCGGCAGCCCAGGGCCCTCGCGCGGCGCCCCCGCGCACGACGCTGGTCAAGGCGGCGCGTCTCGTGGACGTCGCCGCCGGCCGTTACGTCGAGGGTCAGTCGATCCTGATCGAGAACGACCGCATCAAGGAGGTCGGCCCGGCGGCGGAGGTGCAGGCGCATGCGCCGGCGGATGCCGTGGTCATCGACCTCGGTGGCGCGACGCTGTTGCCCGGCCTCATCGATTGCCATGCGCACCTGTTGTCGTCCATGCGGGCGCGGCGGACGACCAGCGAGAACATCCTCGTCACGGTGGCGGAGATGAGCGCGTCGCAGCGCGCGTTGCTGGGCGCGGCCAACGCGCGTGAGGAGCTCGAGGCGGGCATCACCACCGTGCGCAATGTCGGGCATTCCGGTGTCGACGGCGACGCCGCGCTGCGCGACGCGATCGACGAGGGCTGGGTCGTCGGGCCGCGGATGCAGGCGGCGACGCGCAAGATCACGCCGCCCGGCGGGCAGGCCCTGGCCCTGCGCCACGAGCTCGCGTCCGCGATCGTGGATCTGGAGTTCCTTCCCGTGAGCGGGCCGGAGGACGGACGCCGCGCGGTGCGCGAGGCCCTCTTCCACGGTGCGGACGTCATCAAGATCGTGATGGACGTCCCGCCGCGATCGCTCGCCGTGGACGAGGCGCGCGCGATCGTCGCGGAGGCGCATCGCTCCGGTCTGCGGGTGGCCGCCCATGCGACGACGGCGTCCGGCATCGCGGACGCGGTGGAGGCCGGGGTCGATTCCGTCGAGCACGGCGATGAGGCGAGCGACGCGACTCTCGCGCTCATGGCGCGCAAGGGGATCGCCCTCGTAGTGACGGCGTGGCGCGGCGACAGCGTGCGCGAGCTGTACTCGAAGTCGCTGTTCCTGAACGAGCCGGACCGCGCCGGCGTCGATGGGTTCATCACCGCGTGGACGGCGGGGAACAAGGCCCTCGTGGCGCGCGCCCGCAAGGCCGGCGTCCGCATCGCGGCCGGTTCCGACATGTGGTTCCGCTACCCGGACAAGACGCGCGGCCAGGCCACGGTGATCGCCTTCGAGGGGTTGCAGGATGCCGGGCTGTCGCCGGCGGAGGTCTTGCGCGCCGCCACCATCGACGCCGCCCGGGTCATGGGCTGGGAAGATCGGGTGGGCTCGCTGCAGGCGGGGCGCTTCGCGGATCTGATCGCGGTGGACGGCGATCCGCTGGCCGCGGTGAGCGCGCTCGAGGCCGTGCGGTTCGTGATGAAGGGCGGCGTGGTGGTGCGGAGCAAGTAGCGTCCGTCAGTCGTAGTGCTTGAGGTCCGGCCACATCGCCGCCAGCGGCCGGCGCAGCCCCCGGCCGATGAAGATCGAGAGGCCGTTCTCGTACGGCATGCAGTCTCCGCAGGAAATCCTGCCCGCGTCTTCGACGGATTCGAACCGCGCTTCCTGCCGCTCGCGCGAATCGCTGACCACGAGGACGACGTCCGCGGCGCGCGGACCCGGCCCCCAGAGCCAGTAATTGTTGTGACCGCTGATCACGGGGATGCCGTGATCCCTCGCGAGCCGCTCGATCGCGCCCGCTTCACCGTAATTGCCCACGAGGACGATCGCTACCGCCTTTTCGTCGGGTGACAGGCGATCCCACGCGACGACGACCTGGCCGACGAATTCCCTCCAGCCCTCGCGGTCGGCAAAGAACTGCGGAAGGCGGCCGACGTCCTTCTTCTCCTCCGTCTTTGGCCTTTGCCCGGCGAGGGCCGCATACGCGACGTAGCGGCCGGTGGGGAGGACGGGCACCGCGAAGGGAAACGTGACGGCGCCGCCGATGACCAGGACCGCCACGGACGCGCGCCGCCAGAAGGTCTTCACCAGCACGGACTGAAGGGCCACGCCCCCCGCGGCGAAGAGCACCGGGTACGCGGGCGTCAGGTAGCCGCTGCGGCTCGCGGGATTGGCGAGCAGGATGGCCAGCGTGACGATGTAGATGAAGCCGAGCGCCCGGAAGCGCCGCGCCGCCGTGGCGGCCAGCAGATACGCGAGCCCGGCCATCCATACCGGCGCGGTCAGGGGATGCATGTTGAGGATCTGGGTGAGCAGGAACTCGACCGGGCCCCTGCGCTGCATCTTTTCCGCACTCGCGTTGCGGATGAACTCGAGCGTCGGCCAGTCGTTGGCGATCTGCCAGGCGACGTGCGGCAGGAAGAGGGCGGCGGCGATGGCCGCCGCGAGCCACGGGCCGGCGGTGGCGAGGAGCGGTCGAGCGGTGAGGAGAAGGCCCACCGCCATTCCGGTACACAGCCATAGCACGCTGATCTTGTTCAGCAGCCCGAGCCCGAGCACGACGCCGAGGAGCGCCCACGTCCGCCGTCCCGGCCGCTCGATCGCGTCCATGAGCAGGAGGGCGGCGGCGGTCCAGACCAGGACCTCGATCACGTTCAACGAGTAGAAGGTCCCGTTGGCCAGCAGCGCCGGCGAAACGGCGGCCGCCACCATCGCCAGGACCTGCGCGAAGGTGTCGCCGCCGAGCCGCCGCGCAATGGAGCCCGTCAGCCAGACGGATGCGGCGGCGATGGCCGCCGACAGCGTGCGGAGGATGAGCAGCGAGTCGCCGAAGACGCCGGTCACGACGCGCAGGAGCAGGACGGAGAGTGGCGGGTGATCCACGTATCCCCACGCGAGCCGGCGCGCGCAGGCGAGGTAGTAGAACTCGTCGCGAAAGTAGTCGTCGGTCAACGAGCTCAGGACCAGGACGACGAACACGGTCCCTGCGATCACCGTCCGCGCTCTTTGGGCAGTCATGCTCGACCGGAATCTATGTTATTTCCGCGGAAATCGCGCCGTTCCGGAACGGCGTGCCCGTCAAAACGGCAGCCGCACCATCCCGTAGACCCGCGCGCGATCGGCGCCGGGGGTGGGGCTGAACGGGAACGCGACGTCGACGCGCGCCCAGCCGCGGCTCAGGATCCGCCACTCGAGGCCGGCGCCGGCGTCGCTCTTCCACCCGCTGCCCTCCCCTGCGCCGCCCCACGCCGAGCCGCCGTCATAGAAGAAGATCAGCGACGGCAGCCGAGGGCGGGTGCCGGTCATCCACTCCGCCGTCGCCAGCACCGCGTTAGAGCCCGCGAATTCCTTCAGCCCATATCCGCGCAGCGTGCCCAGCCCGCCGAGGGCGAACCGGCGCTGCAACGGCGGCGCGCCCCTGGTGAGGCCGGTGATCACGCGCGCGGTCACCGTCTGCCGGACGCCGAGCGCGCGGGTGGCCCGCGCGTTTCCGGTGAGCCGCTGGAACGAGAAGTCGCCGCCGAGCGCATCGGACGCGACCTCGTACGTCGTCTCGACGCGCGCGCCTTGCGCGTGCTCGAAGGGCGTTCCGTACGGCGAGCGCAGGAGGAACGCGTCGCGCTCGAGCTCCCACGACGGGAAGAGCGGCGCGCGATGCGACCACCGCCCGGTGAACAGGAGCGAGCGCATCAGCCCCTCGCCGACCGCCGGGTTGGGGCGCGGACGGCGCGAGAAGGCCAGGATCGAGTCGTCGGCCACCACGGGCAGGCTGCCGTGGGTATCGCTGCGGAAGCTGGCGCCGAAATGCATTTGCGGGGTGGGCCGCACGAAGACGTACGCCTCGTCGCCGCGCCGCCGGAAGTAGTCGTCCACGACGTGGAAGGGGATGGGCCGCTCGCGCGGCCCGGTGATCAGGCGGCGCCGGAAGAGATCGTCGGTGTCGGTCAGATCGTGGCGTTCGTAACCGATGGTGACGAGATTGCGGGCGCCGAAGGACCGCCGCACGCCCGTGGCGTAGCGCCAGGCGTCGGCGCTGAAGGCATACGCGGCGCGACCGTAGACGCTGGCGTGGTTGAGGCCCGCGCCGCCCAGCACCGTGACTTCGACGCCGAGGCCGGGCGCGGTTCCGTCAACGCGGTTGTGGAAGGGCGACGCATCGGGCCCGCTCAGCAGCGGGGTCAAGCGGAAGCGGCGCCGGATGACGCGCAGCCGCAGCACCGGCCCCGTGGGCCCGTGGTCGATCGTCCAGTACATCCCGCGCTCGACCGTGTAGGCGCCGCCGCTCGACGTCTCCAAGCGGCCGATGGCCTCGCCGATGGCTTTGTCCTGAAGCGGCACGCCGGTGTTCAGCGCGAGCATCGCGCGGACCCGCGCCTCCTCGTCGCCGGAGACACCCTCGAGGACGATCGAGTGCAGCCGGCCTTCGTCGACCGTCAGCGTCAGCCGTCCGATCTCCGAATCGAAGCGCGCGGCGACGCGGGGCGCCACGTAGCCCGAAAGCTCGTAGAAGACCTGGAGGCTCTCCCCGACCTCCGCGGGATCGCGGAAGAAGCGGCCCCCGGGGTGAAGGCGGATGCCCGCAAGCGCCTTCTCGCGGGTGAAGGCGGTCACCCCCTCGAGAACGATCTCGTCGAGCCTGGCGACGGGAGGCGCGACGGGCGTCTGGGTGAAGAGAAGACCGACGACGGCGGCGAGGATCACGACCTTATTCTACGGGCTGCTATCATCGCGGCGACCATGAACACGCTCGCCGTCGTTCTCGCTCTCCTCATCGCTCCCGCGCCCGCAACCGCCGCGGCCCCGAAGACCACCGACGTGTACTTCGAGCAGTCGACCGTCCCCTATGCCGCCGGACGGCCGAGCGGGCCCGGCGTCGTCTCGCGGGTCTGGTACGGCGGCCAGCGGATGCGGATGGAAGCGGGCGGCGTCGTCCCCGCGCCCGCACTCATCCTGCGCCTCGATCTCGCCAAAGCCTACCGCGTCGACCCGGCGCGGAAGACGGTGACCGTGCTCGACGCCGAGCGCCTCCGCACCCGCGGGCAGATGGATTCGGCGATGGCGGGCGATCTGATGGGGGCGGCGGACGCACGCGTGGTGACGACGGAGCTGCCCGGAGTGCGCACCGTCGCCGGCTTCCGGTGCCGGGGCTACCGGATCAGCGGCGGCACGATGGTGATGGAGCTCTGGGTGACGGACGCGCTGCCGGTGGGGATGGAGACCTTCGCCGGGTTCCTGGAATGGTCCGGCGCCGCCGATTCGCTCGGGCCCTTTCTCGACGAGATCCGGAAGCTGCCCGGGTTCCCGTTGCAGTCGCGCTCGCGGGTCACGGTGATGGGGACGCCGCGCGAGACCGTCGCCACGGTCACGCGCGTCAGGGTTGGACCGCAGGCCGCCGCGCTCTTCGAGCCGCCGGCGGGATATCGAATGGTCGACGACGACGAGGAGGCGGAATGAGGATCCTGTTCGCGCTGGTCGGAAACATGCTCGCCCTGCTGGCCACGACGATCGTCCCCGGCATCGTGTTCAAGGGGGACCTGGTGGCGCTTCTCGTCGCCGGGGCCATCCTCGGCCTGTTCAACCTGATCGTGCGGCCGCTGGCGATGATGCTCTCGCTGCCGCTGCTGATCCTCACCCTGGGGCTCTTCTACTTCATCCTGAACGCGATCCTGCTCTGGGTCGCGTCGGCGATCATCCCCGGCTATGCCATCGCGGGGTTCGTGCCCGCCCTCATCGGGAGCCTGGTGATCACGGTCGTGAACTGGCTCGTACACGCGATCGCGGGCAAGTAGTTACAGCTTCGACGCGATCGCCTCCGCGATCTCGGTGGTGCCGGAGGCGCCGCCGAGGTCGCCGGTGAGCTTCTTCCCGTCGCGCAGCACCCCGTTCACGGCCTCGCGCACGCGAGCGGCGGCGGCGTCCTCGCCGATGTGATCGAGGAGCATGGCCGCGGACAGGATGAGCGCCATGGGGTTGGCCTTGTTCTTCCCCGCGATGTCGGGCGCGGTGCCGTGCACGGCCTCGAAGACGGCCGTCGTCTCGCCGATGTTCGCCCCCGGCGCCATGCCCAGGCCGCCGATGAACCCCGCGCAGAGGTCGGAGACGATGTCGCCGTACAGGTTCGGGAGGAGGAGCGAGTCGAAGCGGGTGGGGTCCAGAACGAGCTGCATGCAGCAGTTGTCCACGATCATCTCGTCGTAGGTGATGTCCTGGTGCTCCGCCGCCACCTTGCGGCAGCAGTCGAGGAACAGCCCGTCCGACACCTTCATGATGTTCGCCTTGTGCACGGCGGTGATCCGCTTCCGGCCGTGCGACCGCGCGTAGGCGAAGGCGTAGCGCGCGATCCGGGTCGAGGCCTTCTCCGTGATGATCTTGATCGACTCGACGACGCCGGGGACGACGACGTGCTCGAGGCCGCTGTAGAGGTCCTCGGTGTTCTCGCGGAAGATCACGAGGTCGACCCCGTCGTAACGGCTCTTCACCCCGGGCAGCGTGCGCACCGGGCGCACGTTGGCGTACAGGTCGAGGGTTTTCCGGAGCTCGACGTTCACCGAGCGAAAGCCGGTGCCGACGGGCGTGCCCGTCGGCCCCTTCAGGGCCAGTTTGTTCTTGCGGATCGACTCCAGGACCCGGGGCGGCAGCGCCACGCCTTCACGGCCCATGGCCTCCGCACCCGCGTTCTGGGTCTCGAACTCGAAGTCGAGCCCGGTCGCGGTCAGCACGCGCACGGCGGCCGCCGACACCTCGGGGCCGATGCCGTCGCCGGGAATCAGGGTGACGGTATAGGTCACGGGATCTCCTTGCCTGCCCGGCTGCGGCCGGTGCGGTCGGCGGGCGCCTTGCGCGCCTGCTTCTTGAGGATGGCCAGCACTTCCTTCGGCGTCCGCGCGCGCTGGAGGATCGCGAGCTCCTCCTCGCGCAGCTTGCCGCGGGGGATGACGGTGTTGCGGAGCCAGTCGACGAGCCCGTCCCAGTACGCAGGCGGGCCGGCCAGGATGACCGGGAAGGGCTTCACCTTGCGGGTCTGGATGAGGGTGATGGCCTCGAAGAGCTCGTCGAGCGTCCCGAAGCCGCCGGGCAGGATCACGAAGGCGCGGCTGTACTTCACGAACATGACCTTGCGGACGAAGAAGTACCGGAAGGAGAGCGTCCGGGTGAGGAAGGGATTGGGCTTCAGCTCGTAGGGGAGCTCGATGGCCAGGCCGACCGATTCGCCGCCCGCCTCCAGCGCGCCCTTGTTCGCGGCCTCCATGTCGCCGGGGCCGCCCCCGGTGATGACCGCGTACCCCGCCTTGGCCAGGGCCCGCCCCATCTCCTCCGCGTTCAGGTAGTCCTCGCTGCCCGGAGCGCTCCGCGCCGACCCGAAGATCGCCACTCCCTCGATCTGGGACAGGGTCTCGAACCCCTCGACGAACTCTCCCATGATGCGGAAGATCCGCCAGGTGTCCTTGACGGCGTAGTCCAGCATCGGGTCGCGACGGGTGTCCAAGCTTCTATCCCTCAGTCAGTTCGCAGGGATCGATCCTATCACCGGCCCTCCGCCCTCCCGCCCCCGCGGGAACCTTGTCCGCGCGCGAAGCGTTAACGAGGACGAGGCCGGCCCACGAGCGGGCGGCGGGAGGACGTGATGCGGCGCGCGGCGATCCTGATGGCGGCTTTGGCGGCGGTTCTGGAGACCGGGTGCATCGTCCAGATCACGAAGGTCAGCGACCCCAAGCCGCTGTTCGACCAGGCGCGCCTCGAAGCGGGACGGTACGCCGGCCGCCCCGGCCGCGCCCACGAGGTGAACGTCCTCGTCTACCAGAAGGACGAGGGGCAGATGATCCGGGTCAGCGTGCCCATCTGGCTGGTCAAGAAGCTGGAGGAGCACGCGAACGACGGCGACATCCAGCTCGACATGGACGACGAGGACATCGACCACGTCCGCCGCGTGCTGAAGCGCCGGCTTTCGGTCGAGGACCTCGAGAAGGCGGGCCTCGGCACCCTCATCGAGGTGAACGAGGAGGACGGCGAGCAGGTCCTGGTATGGCTGAAGTAACGGATGTCGCCGTGGTCCAATGCCGCCTCCATGGAGCCCTCGGACCGGGACCTGATGGCGCGGCTCGTGGCCGGGGACCAATCGGCGCTGGATCCGCTCATGGAGCGGCATCATCGGCGCCTCTACCGGATCGCACTCGGGTATCTGCGTGACCCCGACCTCGCGCTCGACGCGGTGCAGGAGACCTTCGTGAAGGCCTTCCAGAATGCGTCGCGCTGGGATTCGCGGGCGGAGGTGGCGCCCTGGCTCGTCCGCATCGCGGTCAACCAGTCGATCGACCAGTACCGCAAGGTCCGCCGCCGCCGCACCACGGAGGAGCCGCTGGCCGAGGGCGATCATTCCTCGACCCTGACCGTGGACGACGCCTCGCCCGATCGCAAGGTCCTCGGCCGTGAGATCGGGGAGCGGATCCAGACCGCGCTCCTCGTGCTGCCCGAGCGGCAGCGCGCGGTCTTCGTGCTGCGCCATTGCGAGGGAATGACGCTGGAGGAGATCGCGGAGAGCCTGCAGATGAACCTCGGGACGGTGAAGAGCGCGCTCCACCGCGCCGTGCGGCGGCTGCGCGAGACGCTCGAAGGAGTGCGCGCGTGAGCTGGCTTCACCGCGGATGGCAGCGCGACGTCAGCCTCCTCGCCGCGGGCGTCCTCGATGACGTCGAGCGGGCCGCGGTCGAGCGCCACGTCGCGTCGTGCGCGTCCTGCGCCGCCGATCTCGTCGCCCTGCGGCGGGTGCTCGACCTCGCGGCCGCGGACGAGGCCTGCGTGGCCGAGCCAGAGATCGCCATCGACTGGCTCCAGGCCCGCGTGCACGCGCGGCTCGACGCGGCCTTGGGGTCGCGTCCCGTCCGGCGCCGTCCGGGCTGGGCGGCCGGGCTGGCCGCGGCGGCGGTGGTGGCCGTTGCGGTCAGCATGATGGGTCGGGCCACCGTTCCCGTTCCTCCAGCGACCGAAGCGCTGCGTCCGTCGTCGGCGCCGGAGATCGCCGTCTCCGACGAAGCCCTCGATCGGATGGAGCGACGGATGGCGCGCGAGCGGACGGCGCGCTATCTCGACGAGGCGCAGGACGTGCTGGTGACGGTGTCGGGCGCGCCGCAGCACTGCGACCGGAAGGCGCAGCACGTCGACCTCGCCGACGAGGCGCGGAGGAGCCGCGAGCTCCTGGCCCGCCGCGCGCGGCTCGATCTCGACGGCTCCGCCTCGCAAAGCGCGGGGCCCGTGCTCGACGACGTGGAGCAGATGCTCCGCGAAGTCGCCTCGCTCGAGGACTGCGCGCGTCTCCGCGACGTGGAGGCGATCCACCGTCACCTGGAGCGCCAGCGCCTTCTCATGAAGATGGAGCTCATGACCCGGGAGCTGGCCGGATGACCGCCTTCGCCCTTCCGCTGCTTCTCTTGCTGCTGGCGCCGGCCGGGCCTTCGGCGAAGGAGCTGTTCTTCGACGGCCGGTACGCGGAGGCGCGGCAGGCCTGGACGGCGGTGCGCACCACCGCCAAGGGCGCCGAGGCCACGGCCGCGCTCTACTGGATCGCGCGCAGCAGCGAAAAGCTCGGCGAGCACGAGCGCGCGCTGGGGGAATACGAGGCGTTCCTGGCCGCGCGCCCGGCGGACCGCGCGCTCGTCGAGGAAGCGCGCACCAGCCGTGTCGGCATCGCGGCGCGGCTCTACAAGGCGGGGAAGAAGGAGCACGCGCTCATCCTGAAGTCGGCGCTGGCCGACGCGAGCCGCACCGTCCGCTACTACGCGGCGCTGCAGGTCGCGATGCTCGGGCCCGAGCTGGCGCGCCCCGCGGTGCCGGTCCTGCTCGAGATCATCAAGTCCGAGAAGGACGCCGACCTCGTGGAGCGCGCGAAGCTGGCCCTGTTGCGCGTCGACCCCGCGGCGCTCACCGGCATCGCGGACGACCGCGCCGCCGCCGCCCGTCCGAGCGCGAGCGCGCGCAAGGCGAGCTGGATCAAGGTGCGCATCACGGAGAAGGGAAAAACCGCGCCGAAGGTGTCGGTGACGATGCCCTTCGCCCTGGCCGAGCTCGTCTTCAAGAGCCTGCCCGACGAGGCGCTGCGCGACCTGAAGACGAAGGGGTACGACGCCGGAAATTTCTGGCAGAAGCTCCGCGACATGGGGCCGACGGAAGTCATCGAGATCGAGGGCGATCAAGGCGAGCACGTCAAGATCTGGATCGAGTAACGCAAAGGAGGCCGGTATGAAGACGTTCAGTCGGATCGCGCTGGGAGCGGCGCTGTTGGCGGCGGCGGCCGGCACGGTGCGCGCGTCGGCGACGGACGACGATCTCGCGGTCGTGAAACGCGCGGTGCGGCAGGACACGTCCGCGCGCGTGGCGCAGGCAAAGCCCGCGCCGGACGCCACGATCACGGTCACCGACGACGACGACAAGGAGTGGGAGCGCAGCCGCGGGACGCGGCGCATCGCCAACCGCGACCTCAAGTGGTTCAAGGTGCGGGTGGTCGAGAAGGGATCGAAGCGGGCCCGCGTCACCGTCAACCTTCCCATCGCGCTGGTGCGCGCGCTCGACGACTTCCCGATCGACATCGGGCGGCACCGCGGCTGGCGCGACGGCGCGCGCGAGGGCCAGAGCACGATCCGCCTCGGCGAGGTCCTGGCCACGCTCGAGGGCGGCCAGTCGCTGGTCGAGATCGACGACGACGACGCCACCGTCCGGGTCTGGGTGGAGTAGCCACAAGGGCTGGCACCGCGGTTGCATCGGCCCGTCCGGCATGACGAGGCCGATGCCGCCGGGCGCGCTCCGCCCCCGTGTTCGTGAGCCCCGCGGCGCCGCGCTGGCCGCCGGGCTCGCCTATGTGAGCGGCGAAGGCGCGGGGATCCGCCGCCGGCGCGCGGGCCCCGGCTGGCAGTACATCGGCGCCGACGGCCGCACCATCCGCGACCACGCCGTCACCTCGCGGATCCGCGCCCTCGCCATTCCGCCCGCGTGGCGCGAGGTGTGGATCTCCCCGAGCGAGCGCGGCCACATCCAGGCCACCGGGCGCGACGCGCGGGGCCGCAAGCAGTACCGCGATCACGCGCGCTTCCGCGCGATCCGCGACGCCGCGAAGTTCGACCGCATGCTCGCCTTCGCCCGCGCCCTGCCGCGGGTGCGTGGCCGCGTGGCGCGCGACCTCGGCGTGGCCGGCCTGCCGCGCGAGAAGGTGCTGGCCGCCCTCGTCCGCCTGCTGGAGACGACGCTCATCCGCGTCGGCAACGAGGAGTACGCGCGCGAGAACCGCTCGTTCGGCCTGACCACGCTCCGCACCACCCACTGCGCGGTCGATGGATCGGCGGTGGAGTTCCGTTTCCGCGGCAAGAGCGGGAAGGACCACGTCATCTCCGTGCGGGATCGGCGACTGGCCGCCATCGTCGGCGACTGCCGCGCCCTTCCGGGGCGCGCGCTCTTCCAGTACGTCGACCCCCGCGGGCGGCGACGCGCGGTCGACTCCGACGACGTCAACGACTACCTCCGGCGCGTCACCGGCCGCGACTTCACGGCCAAGGATTTCCGGACCTGGGCCGCCACCGTGCTCGCCGCGGCCGCTCTCGCGAAGCGGGACCCGGGCGCGACGAACGCGGAGGCGAAGCGGCAGGTGAAGGCGGCCGTCGACTCCGTCGCGGAGCGGCTCTGCAACACGCCGGCCATCGCCCGCAAGTCGTACGTCCATCCCGCCGTGATCGAGGGCTACCTCGACGGGACGCTGCGCGCGGGGATGGCGGCGCCCGCGGGGCCGGACGAGGAGTCGCGGCGCTTGCGGCGCGAGGAGCAGTCGGTCCTCGCCTTTCTCCGCGCGCGCGCCCAGGCCGAGGCGGAACGCGTCCCGCGTTCGGCCTAGGGGGCGCTCCCGGCGTATCCTTCCCCCGCCGTCCATGGCACGCAAGAAGACGCCGCCCAACCCGATCGACGCGCTGCGAAACGCCATCCGCGGCCGCCAATGGCATCCGGCGCGCCGCGCCCTCGCCCAGATGCACCCCGCGGACGTCAGCGACCTGCTCACCACCCTCGACGACGAGGAGCAGCTGCTGGTCTTCCGATTGCTCGGCCCGCGCAAGGGCGACGTGTTCGCGTACCTGCCCGCGGAGCGGC
Organism: Acidobacteriota bacterium; assembly: GCA_031369785.1. Classification (GTDB taxonomy): domain Bacteria; phylum Acidobacteriota; class Vicinamibacteria; order Fen-336; family Fen-336; genus JANMPI01. The sequence goes on along the minus strand of JANMPI010000106.1, from coordinate 16,804 downwards.
AGGAGCGGGTCCTCGGCGCCGCGGAGCCCGCGCAGCTGGCGGAGATCGTCGAGCACATGTCGGCCGACGACCGCACGCGCGTGCTCGGCGCGCTGCCCCCCGAGGTCGCCCACGCGCTGCTCGCGCGCCTGCCCGCTTCCGACGCACGCTCCAGCCTGACGCTGCTCAGCTATCCCGCGGACACCGCGGGGCGATTCATGACCCCCGAGTACGCGTGGATCCGGCCGACGATGACCGCCGCCGAGGCCCTCGAGCACCTGCGGCGGACGGGGCGCAACAAGGAGACGCTGAACGTCATCTACATCGTCGACGAGCGCGGCTTCCTCGTGGAGGACGTGCGCCTCGGCTCGCTCGTGCTCGCCGAGGCGTCGATGATCGTGACCGAGATCCCCGATCCCGGCGTGGTGTGGATGCTCGACGTCACGCCCAAGGAAGAAGTGGTGCGCCTGTTCGAGAAGTACGACCGCGTCGCGCTCCCCGTCGTCGACGCGCAGCGGCGCATGCTCGGCATCATCACCGTGGACGACATCCTCGACGTGGCGGAGGAGCAGGCCACCGAGGACATCCAGAAGATCGGAGGCATGGACGCCCTCGACGCGCCCTACATGCGCGTCGGCCTGGCGGAGATGATGCGCAAGCGCGGCGGGTGGCTGGCCGTCCTGTTCGTCGGGGAGATGCTCACCGCCACCGCGATGGGCCACTTCGAGGAGGAGATCGCGCAGGCGGTCGTGCTCGCCCTCTTCGTCCCCCTCATCATCAGCAGCGGCGGCAACTCGGGGTCGCAGGCGGCGTCGATCATCATCCGCGCCCTGGCCTTGAAGGAGCTCGGCCTGCTGGACTGGTGGCGCGTCATGCGCCGCGAGCTCCTCTCCGGAGTGGTCCTCGGCGGCGGGCTGGGCGCCATCGGCTTCGCGCGCATCGCGCTCTGGCAGAAGATCGGCCTCAACAACTACGGGCCGCACTACCTGCTGGTGGGAGCGACGGTGTGGCTGAGCCTCGTCGGGGTGGTGACCTTCGGGACGCTGTGCGGGAGCATGCTGCCGTTCCTGATGCGGCGGCTCGGCCTCGATCCCGCCACCAGCTCCGCGCCGTTCGTGGCCACCCTCGTCGACGTCACCGGGCTCGTCATCTACTTCCGCGTGGCGGGGATGATCCTCCGCGGGACGCTGCTCTAGCCGGCGTTCACCGCGTCGCGGTCGGAGTGCCGAAGTACCCGAGCTTGTGCCGCACCTTCAGCTCCTCCTGCGCCGGCACGCGCACGACGATGCGGCGCCACTTGCCGTCGCTGCGCTTGTTGCTCGAGACGTAGCCCAGGCTGTACTGCGTGCGCAGCTCCTCCGCGATGCGGTCGTACACCGCCTCCAGCTCGGACAGCGAGTTGGGGAAGTGCGCCTGCCCGCCGGTGTCCTGGGTGAGCGTGGTCAGGAGGTGCGCGGCCTGGCTGAACTTCAGCCGGTTGCGGTCGGGCGCCGTCTTGGCGCGCAGGCTGATGGCGTAGATGTTGATCTCCGTCTTCCGCGCCAGCTCCATCACCTGGTCGTCGCTCACCAGCGACGCCGTGTCCTCGCCGTCGGAGAGGAGGACGAGCGCGCGCCGGCGCAGCGCGCCCCCCGCGGACTTCTGCTTCGCCAGGTCCTTCAGGGCCACGTAGAGCGCGTTGTGCAGTGCCGTCGGGCCGCTGGCCTCCGTGCGATCGAAGGCGGCCTCCAGCGCGGCGTGGTCGGCGGTGAAATCCTGGAGCACGGTCGACCGGTCGTTGAATTGCATCACCTGCGCCATGTCCTGCGGGCGCAGCGTGCGTACGAAGCGCTTGCCGGCGGTGCGCGCGGCGGGGAGCTTGTCGTCCATCGACGCCGACGTGTCGACCATGAGGGCCATCGAGATGGGCAGGTTCTCGTGGGCGAAGATCGAGATCTCCTGCTTGACCCCGTCCTCGAAGACCGCGAAGTCGTCCCGGGTCAGCCCCGTCACGTACTGGCCGCGCGAATCGGTGATGCTCACGTTCAGGTTGATGACTTCGATGCCGGCCTCGAACACGGGAGGACGCGGCGTCGGGCGCGGCGCCTGCGCTCCGGCGGGGGTCGCGGCCAGCGCGGCGGCGAGGGCGAGTGTGAGGGGCCGGCGGATGGTCAACGTCGCGTCGCGCCCACGCGGACCTTCACCCCGGGAAGGGCCACGCTGACTTCGACCTTGGGCGGCCGCGATCCGGCCCCTCCGGCGTAGGTGAGGCGGTACTGCGACGTCAGCTGCGCGGCGAGGCTCTTCAGGACGCGCTCGATGCCCATCGGCGAGAGGACGGTCTCGCGGACGCCGCCGGAGCTCTTCGCGACCGTCGAGAGCACGTAGTCGTAATCCATCCCCGACGTCTGGTCGCCCGATCCCATGGTCGGCAGCGAGCGGTCCTCGTCGACCTCGACCGCGAGGACGGGAACGGGCAGCTTCTGCAGCTCGTCCACTACCTGGCGGCGGTCGTAGCCCGCGAACCCGACTCCCATTCCGGTGATGACGACGATCGAGCTCCGCGCGTCTTCGCGGGTCTTCAGGTCGCGCGCGACCTCGACCAGAGCGTCGAGCAACGTGTTCCCACCCTGGGGCACGACCCGGCGCAGCGCCTTGGCCGCGGCGGAGCGGCTGTCGCCCCAGTCGAAGACTTTCGTGGCGCGGTCACCCGTGGTCCAGATCGCATACCGCGTTCCCTCGGGCAACCGGAGCAGGAACTGGAGGACGGCGTCCACGAGGTAGAGCCGGTAGTGCGGAGCCATGGCGACGCTCGTATCGAGGATGACGGCGACGCTCAACGGGCGCGGATCGAGCTCGAGCCGCTGCAACGGCCGCGCGACGCCGTCTTCCTGAACCGCGACATCCTCCGCGGAGAGCGTGCGCACCGCTTCATCCTTGTCGTCGACGACGGAGAAGGCGATCGTCCGCGTCTCCGCCGCCGCGGGCGGCGCGGCCTGGAACAGCAGGGCGGCGAGCAACAGCGGCGTCATGGCGTCTCCGGTATCATTCCGGGCTACCGAATCCCGTTCCCTAGAGTGTCCCCTTCAGGAACCAGCGTCAACGCCACCCATGTCAAACGATATCCAGGGCGTGGTCATCACCGTGAGCGATTCCGCGTCCCGAGGCGTGCGCGCCGACCAATCGGGGCCGGAGGCGTGCCGCCTGCTCCGCGAGGCGGGGTTCGTGGTCGGCGAACCGGTGATCGTCCCCGACTCGCGGCCGTTCATCGCCGCGCGCATTCGTGAAGCGGCGGCGAGCGCGTCCTTCGTGATCACGACGGGCGGCACCGGTCTCGCCCCGCGCGACGTCACGCCGGAAGCGACACGCGACGTGATCGACCGCGAGGTGCCCGGGATCGCGGAGATGCTGCGCGCGGACGGGCGCGCGAGCACGCCCACCGCGTGCCTCTCCCGGGCAACGGCGGGAATGCTGGGGCAGTGCCTGATCGTGAACCTGCCCGGGAGCCCGGCCGCGGTGCGCCAGGGAATGCATGCACTCGTCCCCGTTCTCGCTCATGCGCTCCGCATCGCCCGGGGCGACACCGAGCACGGGACGAGCTAGCTGATCGTCGTTTTTCGAGCCGCGCACGATCGTATTCGTTTTATGTAAAGCCACATCAGGGGGCCGCGACCGATGAGGCCGCCGGCTCCTGGATGCGCACCAGCAACGCGCCAAGGCGAAGCAGGGGAGCCGCGCAGCTGCTGAACGGCCGGAGGTTCGCGCCGGCAAGGTAGACCGCGTCGAGGCCCGCATCTCCGGGCCGGCGAATCCACAACAGCCAGGCACGCAATGGCCGACGCACCGGCGCCGGCGCCTCCGTGAAGGCGATTCCGCTCAGGAGCCGTAACCGTTGTGCCTGCCACGCGCTGCGGATGGTCGTGGCGGTTTCCGTGGGCAGCGTGTCGCCGCCCAGCCACTGAAGCGTCCCCGCCTTCTCGACGAAAAGGGCTACGGAGGCCGCGCGGCTGATCCGGGCCATGACGGCGACGATTTCCCGCGCCTGGTCGGTCGGACCGACGCGCGGGAGGACGGCTTCCAGCTCGTCCAGCAAATCGATCACCGCGCCTCCTCTCGCCTGTATTATACGTAATACGTATACTCTCTTGCAATGTATACCTGCGGCAGATCGCCGCGCAAGGGGGTTCAATGCGCTTCGAAAGCCTGTTGTGGACGGTCCTCGCGTTGTTCATCGTCGGGGGCTCGCTGCTGGAGCCGCAAAACCTCGGAGGGGGCGTGAGCCCCGGGGGGCAGGAGTATCAGGCGACCGATGGCGGGGCGAAGATGCCCCCCCCGCTCATGGATGGCGGCTCCTCGACCGTCCCGGCGACCCTGACGAAGTGATCCCAACGGCCGGGGGGCCGCTCCCAAGGCCCCCCGGCGCCGTCGGCACGAGACCTCCGGGCGTAGACTGCAGGCCGCGAGGCTTCCTTCATGCCGCTGGCGGACCGTCTCCAGATCGGCGTCGCTGTCGTGCTCGTCGGCGTCGTGCTCGTCGGCCTCTTCAGACGGGGGCGCGCCGCGTCCTGCTGGAGCTTCGTCGCCTACCTGTGCGTCGTCGCGATCTCGGACGCTCTCGTCGCGCTCTGGCCGGACCGGTTCTGGCGCCGCGATATCTGGGTGATCAAGGAGAGCGTTCTCAATCTGCTGAAGCTGGCCATCGCCGTCGAGCTGATGGTCCGGATCTTTGGTGATTTTCCGTCCGCTTTTGCCTCGGCGCGGCGCGCCATGGTCGTCGTGACCCTGGGCATCGTGGTGCTCGTCGGCCTGTCGCTCTCCGGGGGCACGGGATACGAGCAGGTCGTGGGCCGGCTGCATCCCCACGTCAACGACGGCACGGTCTGGCTCCTGGTTGCGGTGGGAGGGTACTCCGTCTGGTACCACCTCCCTCTCGACGCCCTGCACAAGGCCATCCTCATCGGACTGGTGCCCTTCCTCCTCGTGTATTCGGTCGTGCAGCGCACGGTCGCGGCCCTCGGCTGGGAGCGCGGCGACATCTTCAATACCAGCGCGCCCATCGCGTATTTGTTCGTCCTTGTCTATTGGGCGTACGTCGCCTGGGAGAGGACCGCGGGCCACGATTCGGGGCAGCGCATCTCCGATCTGATGCAGTCGAAAAGCCGGGAGCGGACGCCGGTGGCATAGGGCGGCCGGTCGCGGCGGAGGATACTCCGTCTGGTACCATCGTAGCGTCGTGCTCACCGACACCTGGGTTTTCTTCATCGGCGCGGTGGTCGGCGGCCTCGTGCTGCTCATCCTGCTCGGGCGGCGCGACGAGCGGCGCGTCCGCAAGGACTGGGAGCTCGTCCTGACCCCCAAGGGCCAGCGCATCTACACGTCGATGGACGCGCAGTTCAAGACCGAGCTCGAGCTCATGAATGCGACCTACGACGAGGCCGTCTCGCTGCGCGAGCTCGGCTCCGTCGAGGAAGCGAAGGACCTCCTCGACGCGGGCTTCCGGATCATCGAGCACTTTGCTCCGAACCTGCTGAAGCTCCTGGCCGCGATGGCGACCTTCTCCCGCATGGTGTCCGCGATGGCGCCCGTGGCGCCGCTGCGCCCCCGGCAATTCCAGGTCGGCGGCCTGCGCGGGCTCGCGTACCTGAACCAGGTCCTCCACCAGTTCCTGGTCACCACGTCCGAGCGCTTCCGCCTGCGGCTCTACATCCTCGGGCGATGCGTCGGCCTCGCGGTGCGGTACATGCTGCGGTCGACGGGGAAGATCGCCGCCGGCGAGGCGGACGTGGACCGGGAATGGGACCAGATCGCCGCCATTCGCGGTGACCTCGCCACGCTCACCAACGAATCGCTGGAGAGCCTGAAGGCGCTCCTCGTCTCCATGGCCCGTGAGCGCAAGGACGTCCACGATCTGTCGATGGAGGACTGACCGATCGCGACCGCGGTGCGCCGCAGCGCCCGCCCGCTCACGGACGCGGACTGATTCCCGCCGCCCCGCGGACGATTGCCGCCAGGCGCTTCGACACCAGCTCGCGCCCTTCCGAAGACAAATGGGTGAAGTCGAGGAAGTCGTGGAGCCCCACCGGCAGGTCTTCGCGCCGCACGAACGTGATGTCGCGGCGCCCGGCCAGCCGCTCGCGGAAGCCCTCGTAGTGGCGCACCGTCTCCGGCGGCAGCGTCGTCTCGTACCCCGGCCGGGTAGGGAAGTCCACCACCACGACGTGGTTGCCGGCCGCGGTCTCGGTTCCGATCACGGTCGAAAGCGCGTCTTCCTGCGCGCCGGTGAACGTGCCCGGCCGCGTGTCGAAGTCGACGACGCCGATGCGCGTGTCGAAGTAGCGATCCGGGCGGGGCGGCTCCTCCGCCAGCAGCCGGTCGGGCTGCGCGGGCATTTCGAGCCGCCAGGCGCGCCGCGCGTCGCCGCCGACGGCACCGGCCAGCGCGCGTAGCGCCTCGCGGTCGCGCAGCGTCTCGGACACCGTGCCGAGGAGGCCGAACGCGATGTCGAGCCATGCGGTCGCGCGCATCCCGCGCCACGCGCCGCCGCGGACGAGGGAGCCCACGGTCGCGCGATCGGTGAAGGCGGCCTTGGGCGCCATGTGGAGGACCTTGGGAAAGACGCCGGTGACGATCACGCGCCGCGGCCATCGCACCGCCGTCCGGCGGGCCACGTAGAGGACGTCCAGCGGCGAGCCCCCGCCCACGGCCAGGTTCGCGCACGGGTGGCCGGGCATCTCGGCCTCGAAGGCAGCGCAGGAGAGCCCCTCGCGCACCTGGCTCGATCCGAGGAGGAGCACGCGCGGCATCTCGCCGCGATCGGGCAGGAGCCGGCTGCGCGCGATCGTGATCAGCGGATCGCCCGCGCCCGGCGGCGCGTAGCGCGCGCAGAAGCGGAGCCAGGCCGGCGTGCGCCACACGACGTATTCGCACGCGAAGAAGAAGACGACCGCCGCGAGGGCGGCCACCGGCCACCGCCCGCGGTCAGAACTGGAAATAGATGAAGGCATTCGACTCGAAGCGGCCGGCGAGGATGAAGACGTAGGCGCCCGCGACGTAGACCGCGGCGCGGAGCGGCGCGGGCACGCGGAGGAGGACGAGCTCGTCCTTGGAGAAATACTGGGCGAGGTCGACGGCGAGCACGGGCGCGATCGCGAGCGCGGCCGTCCACGCGAGGCCGGGCGGCATGCGCAGCCAGCCGGTCACGTCCATGAAGCTGCGCACCATGAGCCACAGCGGCCCCGTCGACTCGGCGCGGAAGATGAGCCACCCCAGGCAGACGAAGTGGAAGGTGACCAGGACGCGGACGAGCCATAGCGCGCGCGCCCCGGCGCGGGGCGACGACCACCAGTCGGTGACCAGGCGTTTGCCAAAGGCCGCGCGCTCGAGGACCAGCCACCCGCCCTGGTACGCGCCCCACAGCGCGAACTTCCACGCCGCGCCGTGCCACAGCCCGCCCAGCACCATGGTCAGCATCAGGTTGCGATACGTCCGCGCCGCGCGCCCGCGGTTGCCGCCGAGGGAAACGTACAGGTAGTCGCGGAGCCATCGCGACAGGCTGATGTGCCAGCGCCGCCAGAAGTCCGTGACGCACGTGGCCAGATAGGGATGGTCGAAGTTGTCCATCAACCGGAAGCCCATGATCCGCGCGATGCCGCGCGCGATGTCCGTGTAGCCCGAGAAGTCGCAGTAGATCTGGAAGGCGAAGGCGAGCGCCCCGAGGTGGATGGCCCCGGGGCCGAAGCCGAGCTGGCGGTCGAAGATCGGGTTGGCGATGAGGGCGAGGTTGTCCGCCACCACCACCTTCTTGAAGAGCCCCCACGCCGCGAGGTGGGCGCCGGTCATCGCGTCCGCCCAGCGCGGATGCCGCGGCGTCTGCATCTGCGGCAGCAGGTCGCGCGAAGGCATGATCGGCCCCGCCACCATGTGGGGGAAGAAGGCGACGAAGAGGGCGAAGTCGATGGGATCCGCCGCCGGCTCCACGTTGCCCCGGTAGACGTCCACGATGTAGCTGATGCTCTGGAACGTGTAGAACGAGATGCCGACGGGCAGCACGATCCGCAGCCGCCAGTCCGGGCCGGCCACGCCGAGTGCTTCCAGCGCGGCGTCCGCGGAGCCGATGAAGAAATCGAAGTACTTGAAGAAGCCGAGGAAGGTGAGGTTCAGGGCCACGCTGGTCGCCACCCAGCGCGTAGCACCGTGCTTGCCGCGAGCCGACTTCGTCTCGCGGGCGATCAGGTTCCCGAGGGTCCAGTCCGCGGTGGTGGAGACGAGAAGGAGGGCGAGGAACCGCCAATCCCAGCACCCGTAGAAGAAGTAGCTCGCGAGAAGGAGGAACACGTTCTGCGGCCGGCGGCGCGCGAGGAGGAGGTACACCGCGAGGACGACGGCGAAGAAGATCCAGAAGGCCAGGGTGTTGAACAACATGAGGTCGCGGGGATTCTAGGCCGAGCTTGACGGGGCGTTGGCCGCTCCATAAGATCCGGCCGGCTTCATGACCCGATTCCTCTTCCTGATCCCGCTCCTTCCGCTTCTGGGATTCATCCTGAACTTCATCTTCGGCGTCCGCCTGATGCGGCGCCGGCTGGGGCTTGCGGGGCCGGGGCTCGGGGCCTGGCCGGGCGCCGCCGGCGAGCACGCCGCGGCCGCCCACGTGGCGCCGGACCACGGCGCTCACGGCGCTCACGGCGCGCACGAGGCGCCCCATGCCGCGCCGCCCGCGATCATCGGCGTCATCGCCTGCGGCACGGTGCTGCTGTCGTTCCTCGTCTCCGTCTACGCGGTCTGGCAGGCGCACCACGCGCCGGATCACACGCTCGTGGAGAAGCTCTGGACGTGGCTCCCCGGCGGCGCGGTCGAGACCGCGGCGGGGGCCACGCCGGTCGTCGTCGACTGGGCGTACCAGGTGGACCCGCTCTCGTCCGTGATGCTGATGGTCGTGACCTTCGTCGGCTTCTGCATCCACGTCTATTCGACGGGCTACATGAGCCATGACCCCGGCTACGCGCGGTTCATGTCCTACCTGAACCTGTTCATGTTCGCGATGCTGACCCTCGTCCTCGGCGCGAACTACCTGATGCTGTTCGTCGGCTGGGAAGGCGTCGGCCTCTGCTCGTACCTGCTCATCGGCTTCTGGTTCGACCGCAAGAGCGCGTCCGACGCGGGCAAGAAGGCCTTCATCGTCAACCGCATCGGCGACGCCGGCTTCGTGCTCGGGATGTTCCTCATCTTCGTCACCTTCGGGAGCCTCGACTTCCGGCACGTGACCGAGGCCGCGGCCCAGCTGCCGGTGGAGTGGGCGTGGACGGGCACGCTGACCATGATCGGGCTCTTCCTCTTCATCGGCGCCTGCGGCAAGAGCGCGCAGATCCCGCTCTACGTCTGGCTGCCGGACGCCATGGAAGGCCCGACGCCGGTGTCGGCCCTCATCCACGCGGCCACGATGGTCACCGCCGGCGTCTACATGGTCGCCCGCTCGTCGGCCATCTACTCCCGCGCGCCCAAGGCGATGCTGGTGGTGGCGGTGATCGGGGCGCTGACCGCGATCCTGGCCGCGACGATCGCCCTCGTGCAGAACGACATCAAGCGCGTGCTCGCGTACTCGACGGTGAGCCAGCTCGGCTACATGTTCCTGGCCTGCGGCGTCGGCGCGTTCACCGCCGCGGTCTTCCACCTGATGACCCACGCCTTCTTCAAGGCGCTCCTCTTCCTCGGCTCGGGCTCGGTCATCCACGGGATGTCGGGCGAGCAGGACATGCGGTCGATGGGCGGTCTGCGCACGCGCATGCCGTGGACGCACCGCACGATGCTGATCGCCTGCTTCGCCATCGCCGGGATCCCGCCCCTCGCCGGATTCTTCTCGAAGGACGAGATCCTCTGGTCGGCCTTCCGGATCGGCGGCTACGGACGCGTGGTGTGGGCGATCGGGTTCGTCGTGGCCGGTCTCACCGCCTTCTACATGTTCCGCCTCTACCACCGCACGTTCAGCGGCGCGTTCCGCGGCACGGACGAGCAGGACGCGCACATCCACGAGTCGCCGGCGTCGATGGTCCTGCCCCTGCAGGTGCTGATGGTGGGCACGGTGCTGGCCGGGCTCATCGGCATCCCCGCGCTGCTCGGGAACATTCCGGCGATCCTCGGCTTCCCGTTCCACATCCCGAACGCCTTCGAGCATTTCCTCGAGCCCGTCTTCGAGCCCTCGCACGCGGCGCTGGCCGAGGTCTTCAGCGCCGCCGCTCCCGGGCACGGCATGGAGTTCATGCTCATGGTGGCGAGCGTCGCCGTCGGGTTCCTCGGCATCTTCATTGCCAAGGTGGCGTTCGAGCGGCGGGGCCGCGTCCTCGATCCCATCGAAGGCGCGTCACCCGCCCTCCACCGCCTGCTGCTGAACAAGTACTACGTGGACGAGATCTACGGCGCGGTCTTCGTGCGCGGCATGGCGCTGGGCGGCGGCGACGGGCTCCATGCCGTGGACCGCTTCATCATCGACGGCGGCGACGGGGAGGTCGGGCCGGGCCTGGGCGTGAACGGCCTCGCCTGGGCGACCCGCGACGTGGTGGCCAACGTCTCGAACGCCTGGGACCGCTACGTCGTCGACGGCCTCGTGAACCTGACCGCCGCCATCCTCGACAACCTGAGCTACGTGTTCCGCTCCGTGCAGAACGGGCTCGTCCAGCACTACGCGCTGGCCATGCTCATCGCCGTCCTGTTCATGATCGGCGTCGGCAGCCGCTTCGTCCTGTAGGAGATCAGAAAAGCGATGGACTTCTTCCGGGCCCACCTGCTCTCGATCGTCACCTACACGCCCCTCGCGGGCGCGCTCATCCTTTTGCTCCCCGGCCTCGACCGGCGGCCCCAGGCCGTGCGCTGGATCGCAAACCTCGTCGCCTTCATAGGCTTCCTGGTGAGCGTTCCGCTGTGGTTCTGGTTCGACAAGACCGCGGACGGCTTCCAGTTCATGGAGCGCGCGCCGTGGATCCCCGGCATCGGCGTCTCGTATCTGTTCGGCGTCGACGGCGCGAGCGTGCTGCTCATCCTGCTCACGACGCTCCTCGGCTTCATCGCAATCCTCTCCTCGTGGTCCGCCATCCAGGATCGCGTGCGCCCGTACTACGTGTTCCTGCTCCTCCTGCAGACGGGCATGCTCGGCGTCTTCTGCTCGCTGGACATGTTCCTCTTCTACGTGTTCTGGGAGGTGATGCTGGTCCCGATGTACTTCCTCATCGGGATCTGGGGGGGCGAGCGGCGGCTCTACGCGGCGATCAAGTTCTTCCTGTACACGCTCGTCGGATCCGTCGTCATGCTGCTCGGCATCCTCGCCCTCTACTTCCGTTCGAAGGGCATGCCCGGCTTCGAGGCCGCCGGCACCTTCGACGTGACCGTCTGGTACCAGATGGCGCCCACCCTGCCCCTGGCGCTGCAGAAGTGGGTGTTTCTCGCCTTCTTCGCCGGGTTCGCGGTCAAGGTCCCGATGTTTCCGTTCCACACCTGGCTGCCCGACGCGCACGTACAGGCGCCGACCGCGGGATCCGTGATCCTGGCCGGCGTCCTCCTGAAGATGGGGACGTACGGCTTCCTGCGCTTCTCGCTGCCCCTTGTCCCGCAGGCCACGCTGTGGGCGGTGCCGTGGATGGGCATCCTCGCCATCATCGGCATCGTGTACGCCGCGCTCGTCACCCTGGTGCAGAAGGACATGAAGAAGCTCATCGCGTACTCGTCGGTGAGCCACCTCGGGTTCGTGATGCTCGGGATGTTCGCGCTCAATCCCCTCGGGCTCGAGGGCAGCGTGCTGCAGATGGTCAACCACGGGCTGTCCACGGGCGCGCTGTTCCTGCTCGTGGGCGTCCTCTACGAGCGGCGGCACACCAAGGAAATCTCGGCTTTTGGCGGCATCGCCCACGTGATGCCCGTCTTCGCGACCATCACCCTCATCATCTTCCTGGCCTCCATGGGCCTGCCGCTGCTGAACGGCTTCATCGGGGAAGCGATGATCCTCCTCGGCGCCTACGCGGCGAACAGGATGTGGGCCTACTGGGCCGTCTCGGGGATCGTGCTCGGCGCGGCCTACCTGCTGTGGCTCTACCAGCGCGTCTTCTGGGGCCCGATCACGCACGAGGAGAACCGCAATCTCCCCGACCTGAACGCGCGCGAGCTCGCGACGCTGCTGCCGCTCGTGGCCCTCTGCTTCTGGATCGGCGTCTACCCGAAGCCGTTTCTCGCGTTCCTCCATCGGCCGATGGGCCAGCTGGCGGCGGCCATCCAGCCCGGCAAGTTCACCGCAGAAGGCGGCGCCGTCCACGCCGCGCCGCGCGGGTCGTTCCCCGAGCGCACCGAGACGCTGACCGTGCGGCCGGAGGCCGGGTCCGAGGTCGTGCCCGCGGCTCCCCCGGAACGCAGCGAGACCGTCGTGGTTACGCCGTCGCCCGCTCCGCACCACTGACCCGGTTCCCCCAGAACCAGACGACCGGCATCAGGACGAGGCAGGACCCCGCGATGGCGGTGACGCTCGGCGGCGGCGGCCCCAGGATGTTCGCGACGTCGATCGCGACGAGCACCGCGATGAGCGTCCAGAATCCCGCTCCCGTCGTGCGGCGCCGCGCGTAGTAGGCGACCGCGCCCGCGAACATCAGGCTCTCCACGATCACCGTCGCCGCCACCGAGTTCCAGAGGCCAAGACCCAGCATCGGACCTTCCGGGCCGAGCGGGACGTCCGGTCGATGGGTGATGACGTCGAGAATCCAATGGCTGATCACGAGCGCCGCCGAGAGCAGAGCGGCGGCGCGGCTTCGCGTGCGCACGAAGAGTGTCGCTCCGAACAGTGCGGCCCACGCGACCACCGCGACCAGGCTGTGTGACCACGGGTAGTGATCGAAGCGCAGCGGCGTGAACGCGGTGTCCCCGGGAACGATGGACACGCGCTCGACACCGGCGAGGAGGAACGCCGGCCACAGCGTATCCGGCCACTGTGCGGCGAGCACGCTCGTGCCGAGACGGAGCCGCCGCTCGCGGCCACTGGCGGCGAGAGCGACCGCGAAGTGCCCGAGAAACATGGGCGGACTATACTCCGGCCGGGGGCGTATCCGGGAGGATCCATGGTCGCGTCCGTGGCTCTTTTCGTACTCGCCCTGATGCAGTCTCCGGCGCCATCCGGGCCGCCCAAGGCGCCGCCGCACCTCCCGGACGCACCTTGCCCGCATCGAAGAGCCGCATCAGCCGGATCCTCAGCGGTTGCGCGGTGCTCGAGGAATACGGGACGAGTCGAACCCCATCAACCGCATCACGTGGACGCCGCTCGACGGCGGCACGGTCCGCCAGCTCTGGGAAACATCGAAGGACGGAGGGAAGACCTGGCAGATCGCCTTCGACGGGCTCTACTCGCCGCGGAAGGCGCGTTAGACGGTATGCTCGATTCAAGTGGCGTCGCCGCGGTCGCTCGAAGGCGTAAAGATCCTCCTCGTCGAGGACGATGGCGATATCCGCGACCTCATGCGGATGGCCCTCGAGTCGCGGGGCGCGATCCTGACCGCCGTCGACAGCTCGCGGGCGGCGGTGGCGGCGATCGGGGCGCAGACCCCGGACATCGTGATCTCTGACATCTCGATGCCCGGCGAGGACGGCCATGCGCTCCTGCGCAAGGTCCGCAGCCTCCCGCTCACGCGCGGCGGCAAGATTCCCGCCATTGCGCTCACTGCGCTCGACTCACGCGAGGCGCGGATGGCCTCCCGCGACGCCGGGTTCCACTACCACCTGACCAAGCCGGTCGACCCCGACAAGCTGGTCGAGATCGTCGCCGGCCTCGTGCGCCTCGCGGGGGCATGACGGCCATGGCGCGCGTCGACGCCGGATCGCACACCGGCTGGCGTGCCACCTTGCCCCTGTTCCTGTGGCTGGCACTGATCCTCGTCCTCGCGTGGTTCGTCTTCCGCTACTTCATCCTCACCTTCGCGGTAGCCGGATCGGTCGCGCTCCTTCTCGCCCCCGCCCAGGCCGCGCTCACCCGCCGCTTCCGCGGCCGCCGCAACATCGCCGCCGCTGTGCTCGTGCTCCTCGTGACCCTCATCATCCTGGTGCCGGTGCTGAGCTACGGGGCGCTCATCGCGCGCCAGGCCCTCGGCTTCTTCGAATGGCTGCGCCCGCAGATGGAGCCGGAAGCGATCGAGCGCTTCTGGACCGTGACCCTGCCCTCGAAGTATCCGTGGCTCACCGCCTGGATCCGCCAGGCCAGCGGCGGCAAGGCCATGCCGGCGACGAGCGAGATCCTGCCCCGCATCGCGGAGCAGGCGAACCACTACCTGCAGGTGATATTCGCCGGGCTCGCGTCGGCGGTCTTCGACGTGACCATCTTCCTGATGATGCTGTTCTTCCTGCTGCGCGACGGGGACGAGATGCGCGACATCTTCCGCGGCGTCTCACCCCTGACCCGCGGGCAGGAGACGGAGGCGATGCACCACCTCACGCGCACGGTGAAGGGCGTCCTGCAGTCGATGGTCATCGTGCCCCTGGCCCAGGGGGCCGTGGCCTGGATCGGGTTCTGGCTGCTCGGCGTGCCGTCGCCGACGCTGTGGAGCGCGATGGTGGTGTTCGCGTCCTTGATCCCGCTCATCGGCTCGCCGCTGGCCTGGGTGCCGGTCGCGATCTACCTGACCGTGGCCGTCTCGCCCACCCGCGGCATCCTGATGTTCCTCTACGGGACCTTCGTCATCTGCATGATCGACAACATCATCAAGCCGATCATCCTGAAGGGCGCGGCGCAGATCCACACCATGCTCGGGTTCCTGTCCATCCTGGGCGGGCTCTACGCCTTCGGCCCCAAGGGATTGATCGTCGGCCCCGTCGTGCTTTCACTCGTTCTCTCCGCGTATCGCATCTACCGCTACGACGTCCTGCGCTGGCGCGACGAGCACCCGCCCAGCGAGCTGTCCGCCTGATCCGGACCGGCCGGCGAGCGGGTGACGCGACCGCCCGCCTCGTGATAGATTCCCCGGCGGTTGCGGTCGGCGGAGCGCACCGCTCATGAGCCCCAAGCCCCAGGACGAGGCCAGCGGGTGGCAGCGAGCCTTGAAGGATTCGGCCCCGTTCCTGGGGATCGGGTCCAGCCTGGCCGCCACCGTTCTCATCTGCGTCTGGGGCGGCCACTGGCTCGACGAGCGGTACGGGACGACGCCGCGCTACTTCCTGATCGGTGCGGTGCTGGGGCTCGCGGCGGCGTTTTATCACTTCTACAAGATGTACAAGACGATGACGGGTGGAAAGCGTTGAGCGTCAAGAGATACGCGTTGATCGTCCTCGGCATCGTCGCCGCCACCCTGGCCATCGCCTGGCCGATGGTCGCGGCCGAGGCGCGCGCGGCGGTGCTGGCCGGAGCCGGGTTGTCCGCCGGGAACACCGTGCTCGCCTATTTCCTGACCGTGCGCTCGCTCGCGTTCTCGCCGAACGCCTTCCTCGGCGTGGTGCTCGGCGGGATGGTGGCGCGGATGGCGGCCATGCTGATGGCGGTCGTGGGCGCGATAACGGCCCTCGAGCTGCCGCCTTTGCCTCTCGCCACGTCACTCCTCGCCTACTTCGTCGCCTTCCTGACCTTCGAGCTGACCGCCCTCCATCGCGTCACCTCGCCCGGGACGGCATCGCGATGATGATCCTCGCGGCCTTGATCCTTGCCGGCGCGCTGGGGCAGGAGCCGCCTGCGCATGAGCCGCCGGCGGCCGCGCCCGCCCACGAAACCGGTCACGAGGGCGCGGCGGAGCACGGCCCGTCCGAGGTCCTGATGCACCACGTGACGGACCAGCCGTTCGCGCCCTTCGGCGTGAACTTGGGCCCGTCGAAGCACCTCGCCTTCTTCCTGATCGCCGCCGCGGCCGTGATCCTGATCGCGCAGCTGGCGCGCCGGAGCTATCGGACGGGCGGGATACCGACGGGGCCCGCGGCGGCGCTCGAGACCCTCGTTCTATTCGTCCGCGACGACATCGCGGAGAAGAACATCGGCCACGACGGGCGGAAGTTCACGCCGCTGCTGCTGAGCTTCTTCTTCTTCATCCTCGTGGCGGCGCTGATGGGCTTGCTGCCCTTCTCGGCGACCTCGACCGGGAACATCGCGGTCACCCTCGCCCTGGCCACCGTCTCCTTCTTCGCCGGGCAGTGGGCGGGCATCAGCAAGTACGGCGTCGTCCACCACTTCGTCGGACTCGTGCCTCCGGGGATGCCGCTGTGGCTGCTGCCGATCATGATCCCGGTCGAGATCCTCGGCCTCATCAGCAAGCCGTTCGCGCTGATGATCCGCCTCTTCGCGAACATGCTGGCCGGGCACATGGTGATCACCGCGCTCCTCCTCCTCATCCCTCTCATGGCGAGGATCACGCCCGCGGCGGGGTTCGCGATGATGCCGGTTTCGATAGGCCTCGCGCTCTTCATCATGATCCTGGAGGTCCTGGTGGCCTTCATCCAGGCCTACATCTTCACTTTGCTCACGTCGATCTTCATCGGGATGTACGCGCATCCCGCCCACTGAAACTGCAAGGAGCTAGAGACACATGGATCCCAAGGCAATGGCGTACCTCGGCGCCGGCATCGGCGCCGGGCTCACCATCATCGGCGGCGCGGCGGGCATCGGCCGCCTGGCCGGCGCAGCGCTCGAGGGCATCGCCCGGCAGCCGAACGCGGCGGGCGACATCCGCGGCGCGATGATCGTGGCCGCCGGCCTGATCGAGGGCGTCACGTTCTTCGCCCTGATCGTCACGATCCTGCTCGCCATCAAGGCGTAGCGATGGCCGGCGTGTCGTACGCTCTGCTCTTGCTGGCCGAAGAGGGCCACAAGAGCAGCATCACCGACGTCCACCTGAACCTCGTCGTCTTCACG